>NZ_JBSGCD010000059.1:0-25832 GCF_053601675.1 Micromonospora sp. NPDC004704
TGTGAGCTGACCGGTTGTTCGCTTAGGGCCGATCAGTGCAGCCACCATAACCTGTTTAGTCAGCCGGAGGCTAGCCGAAAGTACGATGTATATAGCGCGCGAAACACCCTAAAAGAGGTCGAGACGGGCGGCAACCGCCCCGTTCGGGGGTACGACGGCGGCCCGGTCCGTTGGTTGGACCGGGCCGCCGCCGTACCTGTTCGTCGGATCAGTGGTGCGGCGACTCCCCGGGGAGGTCGTCGTCGTACGCGTAGTAGCTCGTGCCGAGCTTGGGCCCCCACTCCACGGTGAGTACGGGTGCCGGCTCGTCGTCCGGCTCGCGCAGTGGCAGACCGGCGTTGAGCAGCGGCTGCCACTCGACGGTCAGGAACGGACCGGTGGCCGTCATGACCAGGCCCGCTCGGCCACCAGTGGATCGTTCGACAGTTCCGGCGGTACGACCTCCTCCGAGGGCGACAGCCCCCGGCTGCGCTGGGCCTCGAAGGTCGGGTCCGGCGGTGCCGCCCGGTGGTACGAGGGGTACCGGTCCTGGTAGTCGATCGCGGCCTGGACCAGGGTCGGCTCGGAGAACCGCGGACCCCAGAAGGCGGCGTTGATCGGAAGGCCCTCGGTGCCGTCGTACCCGATCGGGAACGAGACCATCGGCCAGGTCAGCGCGTTCGGAAGCTGGTAGAAGGTGCGGTAGTTCGACAACTGGGTCCCGCCGGAGCGTGGCCCGATCCGGGCGCCGATCGGCAGCACCAGCATGAAGTCGACCCCGGCCTCGTCCAGCGCCCGCTGGTAGTTGGCCTGCAGTACGCGGCGACGGCGTTCGCCCTCGTCGCGTACGGAGGCGGGGATCGAACCGGCCGTGGCCGCAGCCGCGGCGAAGTCACCGAACTGCCGCCGGAGCGCTTCTGCGTTCGCCGGATGCGAGTCGGCGAACGCCTGTACCGCCTGCCAGTAGCGGATCTCGTACCGGTTGGGGCTGAGCACCGCGGTCGCCGGTGACACCGGGGCACCCACCGGCACCGCCAACCGGTCCGGCGTACGGAAGTAGGGGTCGTTCTCCGGCACCGTGACGTCCAGGCCGGGGAACTCCTTGACCCGCGCACCGAGCCTGACCAGCTCCTGCTTGAACCGCTCGAACGCCGCCCGGTAGTCGGCGTCGTAGGTCTCGGCCGGGGCGGTGCCGGTTCCACCGCGGGTCATCCAGTCGGTCTGCGGGATGCCGATCGTGACGCCGGCCAGTGGGGACCTGCCCTTGCGCGCGGCGACCGGGAGCGCGGGGAACGGGTTCGGGGCGGACAGCGTGAGCGGGTCGGGTGCCGGGTCGGGGCCGAGGATCGCGGCCAGGATCAGGGAGGCGTCCCGGACGGAGCGGGCGATCGGTCCGAGCACGTCGTACCCGGGGGACAGGGGCATCACTCCGGCGGTCGAGACGAGGCCGAGCGACGGTTTGATGGCGCTGGCGCCGTTCGCCGAGGCCGGCATCATGATCGAGCCACCGGTCTCCTCGCCGATGGTTGCCGCCGCCAACCGGGCGGCGGTGGCGACGCCGGAACCCTGGCTCGACCCGCCCGGGATGAAGCGGGGATTCCAGGCGTTGCCGGCAAAGGTGCCGGAGATCGAGCCCGAGAACGCCGAGGCGATCGTGTGGCCGATGATGACCGCGCCCTGCGCTCGCAACCTGGCCACCACCGTGGAGTCGCGGTACGCCACGTTCCCGTCGTACGCGTGCGTCCCGTTCTTGGCCTCCAGCCCGCGTACGCCGACCGAGTCCTTGATCCCGAACGGGATGCCGCACAGCGGCGGCGCCGAGCGCGAACCCTTGCGCAGCAGCTTGTCCGCCGCCGCGGCCTGACCGAGTGCGCCCACCCGGTCGATCCGTACGAACGCGTTGTAACCGCCGTTGTCGCCGTAGACCTCGAACGGGCCGTTGAGCCGGTCGATGCGTTCCAGGTACGCCCTGGTCAGCTCGACCGAGGTCAGCCGGTTGGCGCGGAGCAGGACGATCAGTTCGGCGATCTCGTAGTCGACGATCCTGGCCCGGCGGGGGATGTCGCGTACCGAGGGCAGCGAGTCGAGTAGTTCGTCGTGCTCGTTGCGGGTCGCTGCCGCGGGCTCCGCGACGGCGAGGGTGGTCACCGTCGCGCCGGCCACCGCCGCGCCGCTGCCGAGGAACATCCGTCGGCTGAACCCGGTCCGGTGGTCGTCGTTCGGATCCGCGGCCTTCGGGGAGGTGTCTAACTTGTCGGGCATGTGCTGAGGGCTCCTGTCTTGTGCCAGGAATGGGCACCGCGCTGAGATGCCCGCTGGGCGCCGGCTGGCGGCCCGCCAAGATCATCGCAACGTCGTCGCTGCGGCGAGTTTTCGATCTCTTTTCGGCTCGGTAAACCGATCCGCGGCGTGGAAGGCTACCGGGATGAGCACGGACTTGATCGACTACGGGTTGACGGACCGAGCGGACCGGCGGGTCACACTGCGGTCGGTCGACGACGAGAACTGGCGCGCGGTTGCCGACGTCGTGCCGCTCGACGAGCAGCGCGCCTTCGTCGCGCCGTCGGCAGCCCGCTACCTGCTGCTCAGCATGCGTGAGGGGGTGTGGCGGTCGCTCGCCGTCTACGCGGACGAGGAGGTGGTCGGTCACGTGATGTGGGGGCATGACAACGGCGACCTGACCTACTGGCTCGGCGGCATGCTCGTCGACGCGGGGCAGCAGGGCAGGGGGCTGGGACGCGCCGCCGTGCTGAGCCTGGTGCGTTGGCTGATGGAGCGCCCCGACTGTCCAGCCGTCCGACTCTCCGTCGACCAGTCGAACGTCACGGCCCGCAGGCTCTATGCGTCGGTTGGTTTCGTCGAGCTGGCACCGGACGAGGACGGGGAGATCGTCGCCGAGATCGCCCGGGACGTGGCCCGCCGCCCCGCCGACGCCGTCTAGCGACGCGTCGAAGACCGGCCGGCTTCAGCCGTCCAGGCCGGCGTGGTGCAGCAGGTACGCGGTCAGCGGCGCGTAGAGGCCCGGATCGAGGTTGTCGTCCAGCGGCACGCACACCCGTACCCGGCCCTCCGCCTCACCGACGAACAGGGCGGGGTCGTTGCAGTCGGCGAAACCGACCGTGGCTATCCCGGCCTGCGCGGCGGCACCGGCCCACCCGTGGTCTCCGATGACCAGTTCGGGCAGCGGCTGGCCGGCGGTCTCCAGCGCCTCCAGGATGGCCACCATCGGCAGCGGGGAATGGGTGTGCTTCGGCCGACCGGAGGAGTCGGTCAGCACGGCGACGTCGTCGAGGAACCGGATCGACCGGTGCGGGCTGCGGTAGGACGGCTCGTCGGGGTGCTGCCAGCCCGCCGCCGCCGAGAGCAGCGAACAGCCCGCCGTACGCAGTGCCCGCGCCAGCGCGCGGTGGATGGACATCACCCCGTGTGGATGTCCGGTGGCGACCAGCACCCGTTGCCGCTGCCGGGCGGCGTCGCGTACGAGCACGGCCATCGCCTCCAGCCGCTCGACCGTGCGCTCGGGGTCGATGGTGTCGTCGCCGCGTACGTGTCCGACGTCGGGGGAGACTCCGCAACGCTCCACCATGAGTGCCAGTACCTCGGCCGGTGTCCAGGTGCCCACGGGTTCGAGCCCGAACAGGTAGAGCGGTTGGCGTTTGCTCATCCGCCGAAAATGGTCGAGGTTGTTGTCGCGCGGGGTGGCGACCCGTCCGGCGATCCGGGTCGTGACCAGGTGGTCGAGCAGAGCCTCCCGGCTCGGTGCGTCGGTCATGACGTCTTCCTTCCCAGTTCGGCTGTGACGAAGCCGAAGCGGAACCCGAGACCGTCGACAAAGGATTTCACTCCCTCGCCGAAGGGACCGACACCCGCGTCGACCGCTGCGGCGACCGCTACCGGATCCGCCGTCCGGCCCGCTGACTCCGCCCAGCGGACCGCGTACCCGGTTGTCTGCTCGACCGAACCGGCGAGTTCGGATGGCATGTCGAACGCCCTGACGGCGTCCGCCGGGTTGAGGCAGCCGTACCACTCATCGCCGCCCGGTGCGGCGCCCCCGACCACGCCGACGGCGCTTTCGATCACATAAACGCTCAGCGCCGGCGCGCCCGTCTCGGCCACCAGGTCCGCGACGTCCAGCCCGGCACCGTCCAGGACCTGTAGGAACTGCCAGTCGCCATCGCTGTGGAGACCACCGACCGTGCCGGCACGGATCCCGTCGACACTCTCCCGGCAGAGCCGTTCGATCGAGGGAAGCTCGGGCAGCGGTCGTACGTGACGGGCGACGATGAAGTAGCCGAAGAGTGACACCCGAAGATCGTACGGTTGGGCACCGAGCCAGGCGATCAGTTCCGGTGACAGGAAGGGTCCGCCCCGTCGCGGAACCGCGCGGTACGGGGAGGGCTTGTCGCGGCACGCCGTACGGCTTCCGTTAGCGTATGGCCACTGCCGAGCGGACGGACGAGGCGATGCTGGACTGGCTCAACTCACCGGCGGTGACGGTGTTCGGGGCGCCGACCTCGTGGGCGGAACTGCTCGGGTTCGCCACCGGGATGCTCTGCGTGCTGCTCGTCGTACGGCAGCACGTCGCGAACTGGCCGGTCGGCATCCTGAACGTACTGCTGTTGATGGTGGTCTTCTGGTCCGCCGGGCTCTACGCGGACGCCGGGTTGCAGATCGTCTACGTGGTGCTCGGCGGGTACGGCTGGTGGCAGTGGACCCGGGGCACCGGACGGGACGGCGTGACCGGGGTGCGTACCACCACGAGGGCCGAGTGGACCGGCCTCGCGACCGCGGGGGTGGTGCTCACCGGTCTGCTCTGGTTCTTCCTGGATCGTTTCACCGGCTCGACGGTCCCGCTGCCGGACGCGTTCACCACCGCACTCTCCCTGCTCGCGACGTACGGCCAGGCGCGCAAGCTGGTGGAGAGCTGGTGGTTGTGGGCGACGGTCGACCTGGTCTACATCCCGCTCTACGGCTACAAGGGCCTGTGGCTGACCGCGATCCTGTACGTCGGATTCCTCGGGCTGTGCGGACTCGGGTGGCGGGCATGGCGGGCCGACCTGCGCGAACGGTCGGCGGGACCCGGCCCGGTGGGCGCCACGGTGACCGCATGAGCGCACCTGCGCCCCGCCCCGACCATCCAGCCGCCGCGAGCCGGTTCGGGCACGGTCTGGTGGTGGGCAAGTTCTACCCGCCGCACGCCGGCCACCATCACCTGATCGCCACCGCCGCGGCGGCCTGCGACCGGGTGACCGTGGTGGTGGCACCGTCGAGTGTGGAGTCGATTCCGCTCGACCTGCGGCTGGACTGGCTGCGCGAGGTGCACGCGAGCACGCCGTGGGTGTGGTTCGTCGGCGTCGTCGACGATCACCCGGTCGACTACGCCGACCCGCTGGCCTGGGACGCGCACTGCGCGGTCTTCCGGGCCGCGCTCGACGGTCCGGTGGACGCCGTGTTCAGCTCCGAGCGGTACGGCGACGAGCTGGCCAGGCGGTTCTCCGCCACCCACGTCTGCGTTGACCAGGCACGGAGCACCATCGGGGTGTCCGGGACCGAGGTGCGGGCGGACCCGGTGTCGCAGTGGTGGCACCTGGCCCCGCCGGTGCGGGCCTGGTTCACCCGGCGGGTGGTCGTCGTCGGTGCGGAGTCGACCGGCACCACGACGATGGCCCGCGCCCTGGCCGAGGCGTTGCGCGGCGACGGTGGCGTGTGGGCGCAGACCCGCTGGGTCCCGGAGTTCGGCCGTGAGCTGACGCAGCGCAAGCTCACCGCGTTGCGGCGCACCAATCCGGGGGCGAGCGTGTTCGACGTGACCTGGTCGCGGGAGGACTTCGTCGAGGTGGCCGAGACCCAGAACCGGGCCGAGGACGACGCGGCCCGGTCCGGCGGACCGATCCTGGTGTGTGACACCGACGCGGTCGCCACCGCGGTCTGGGAGGAGCGCTACCTCGGCTCCCCGTCCGTGGCGACGCTCGCCGCCGCCCGGCGCCCCGACCTCTACCTGCTCACCGACCACGAGGGTGTGCCGTTCGAGGACGACGGCCTGCGTGACGGGGAGCATCTGCGCGCCTGGATGACCGGGCGGTTCCGGGAGGTGCTGCGCGACACCGGGGTGCCCGTACGCGAACTGACCGGGCCGCCCGAGGTGCGTCTCGCCACGGCCCGGTCCGCCTGCGTCGACCTGGTGGCCGGCGGCTGGCGGCTCGCCCCGCCGCTGGCCGAGGCGGGTGCCGACCGTTCCCTCTGAGCGGCCGGACCCGGCTCAGTCGCCGGTCCGGCTGAAGTGCTGGTAGTCCGGCGCCGTCGACCACTCGCCGCCCCACCGCCACCCGGCCCCGGCGAACGCCTTCACCAGCGTTCCGCCGGGCACCGCCAGGCCGTCGCCCTCGACCGTCGTACGGTCGGCGTACGGGGCGCCCGCGGGCGGCAGCACGTCGCCGTCGACCAGGTACGGGTTCTCCACCGGGTTGATGTCGATCGCCTGCCCGTACGCGTGCGCGGACCACTTCGTCGGCCCGTCGGCCACCGCCTCCCGGCAGTTGAACCCGGAGCTGTTGTCGTCGGCCATCGACCGGTCGTCGCTGCCGCCGTAGTCGCTGACCGGGGTGAGTCGACGGATCGGGAACCGTTCGCGGTACAGGGTGGCGAACACGCCGACAACCTCGTCGGCCACCGTACGGTGCACGACGATCGTGCCGAGGTGGGACTGGCCGTCGAAGCCCCAGTAGCTCAGCTTCAACGTTCTGAGATCGGCCGGACCGACCGGGCAGCCGGGTCGCCAGCTCGCGCCGAGTTCGGTGGCGGTCACCGTGGTGATCTCGGAGCTGAAAGCGGGTGGTGCCGGGGTGCCGGTGCTCGCCGTCCCGGACGGCGACGTCGCGCCCTCGCCTCCGCCTGAGGCTGTGCCGGGCCGGGGTGCCGGAGTGCCGCAGCCGCCGACCGCGAGGGCCAGCAGGAGCACCGGGATCAGCCCGTGGGGACGGCGTCGCACCGCGGAAACGTTACGCGGCCAACGGCGGGACGGCCGTTCCGGAAGAGGGGATTGCGACCTCAGGCGCCAACTGCACCATTTTTGCTGGCAGAGTCGCCGGGACGGGCCCGCTGCTCCCGCCAGATCTCGACCACCTCGTCCGGATCGAAGGTGTCGAGCAGTACGGGTGGTCCGTCGACCAGTCCCTGCCGGGCCCGCCGGATCCGCTCGTTGAGATCCGCGACGCTGTCCCGTACCGCCTGTTCCGACGGTTTTCCGGTCAGGGTGCGTACCAGGTCTTCGGCTTCCTTGCGCAGCCGCAGCGAGGTCGGCGCCAGCCCGGTGAGGTTCTCCCGCCGGATCCAGGCCTTGATCCACCAGTCCTCGTGGTAGGAGGTGCCGCGATCGGGGAGGGGCTTGCCGGCACCGGGGAGGTTGTCGAACTCGCCCCGCTCCTGCGCCTCGCGGATCTGGCGGTCGATCCGGGACTCGTACCAGCTCGACATCAGCGCTCACCTGCCCTGGGTAGAACCACTTCCCGCCGAGTTTAGCCGGGCATCTCCCACTTTCCCCTGGTCACGGGTGGGCGGTGCCGAGGTCAGGTCAGCAGCATCCCGCTCAACCGGCGGTTGGCCAGCCACACCCCGCCCACCCCCATCACCAGCAGGTACGCGGTCGCCCCGACCATGCCGAGCCCGAGGTGACCCGTGGTGAGTCCCCGCAGCAGCTCGATGCTCTGGTAGAGCGGGAGCGCCGCGACCACCGGCTGCACCCCGGTCGGATAGACCGACAGCGGGTAGAACGTCGTCGCGAACAGGAACATCGGCAGCATGCACAGTTGCAGGTACTGGTGGTGGTGCGGGTCGCGGATGTAGGTCGCCGCGGCGAGCCCGACGGCGGAGAACGCGAAGGCGATCAGCACCGCCGCCGGTACGGCCAGCACCGCCCACCACGAGTGGACCATGCCGAGCGCGACGATGACGACGAAGAAGCAGGTGGCCGAGAGGGTGCTGCGCAGCACCGAGGCGGCGATCTCACCGACCGCGATGTCCGCGATCCGCATCGGGGTGGTCACGATGGCGTCGTAGAGCTTGTCGAAACGTACCCGCCACCACGCGTTGTTGGTGGTCTCGTTCACGGCGCTGTTCATCGCAGAGGTGGCGAGCAGGGCCGGGGCGACGAAGGCCGCGTACCGGGTGGTCGCTCCGCCGGTCGCACCGTCGTCGACGAGTTGGCCGATGCCGATGCCGACCGAGAGCAGGTAGAGGAACGGCTCGAAGATGCCGTTCACGACGAGGTTCCACGGCCGCCCGTGGCGCAGCACCCACAGGTGGCGCAGGACGATCAGGTGTGCGGAGGACACGGTCGGCTCCCTACGCGTGCAGGTGACGTCGGTAGTTGCGGCGGGCGACGAGGTAGCCGACGCCGGTCAGGGCTGCCAGGTAGGCGATGTGGACCAGGCTGGTCGACCAGGTGGCCGTACCGAGGCTCAACGTGCGGCACAGCTCGACGCCGTGCCACAGCGGCGTGACGTAGACGACCGGTCGCAGCACCTCCGGTAGCTGCTCGACCGCGAAGAAGGTGCCGGAGAAGAGGTAGAGCGGCATGACGACCCACTTGAAGACGCCCCCGACCGGTCCGACGTCGGTCAGCGTCACCGCCCAGGCGGCCGACGGGAGGGCGAACGCCATCCCGGTCAGGGTGGCCGCCGGCAGGGCCAGCGCGACCAGCGGGGACATCGCGGCCCCGAAGGCGACCATCACCACCAGGAACGCGGCGGCGCTCGTCAGGACCCGCAGGGTCATGAACAGCAGGTGGCCGTGGAGGATGTCCTCCGGCTCGAGTGGTGTCCCGGCCGCGACCGGGTAGGCGCCGCCCGGCCGGCGACTCCAGGCGACCGGGAAGGCGGCCTCGATGATGCCGTTCTGCATCGACGCCGCGGCGAGCATGCCGGGCGCGAAGAAGGCGAGATAACCGACGCCGCCGAGGACCGCCGTGTCCGGGCCGATCAGCCGGCCCAGTCCGAGCCCCATCGCGACCAGGAACAGCAGGGGATTGGCGACGCTGATGACGATGGTGCCGCGCCAGGTCCGCCGGTAGCGCAACGTCCAGTACCGGTAGGCCCGCAACGCCATGCCGGTGTTCGTGGTCGCGTCGCCGACCGGCGGGGCGAGGGTTTCGGTGGCCATCTCAGTCCACCAGGGTCCGGCCGGTCAGGGCGAGGAAGACGTCCTCGAGGCTCGCCCGTCGCACCATGGCCGTGACCGGTCGCAGACCCAACCGGTGTACGGAGGCCAGCGCCGCGTCGCCCTCGCCGGTGTACCAGAGCAGCCGGTCGGGCAGTTCCTCCAGCCGGTCGCGTACGCCCTCGTTGCGCAGTTTCTCCAGTGCGGTGCCCTGTTCGCCGGTGCCGAACCGCAGTTCGAGGACCTCCCGGGTCGAGTGGGTGGCGATCAGCTCGGCGGGCGAGCCCTCCGCCACGATCCGTCCCTTGTCCATCACCACCAGCCGGTCGCAGAGCTGCTCGGCCTCGTCCATGTAGTGGGTGGTGAGGATCAGGCTCACCCCCTGTTGCTTGAGCCGGAACAGGCGGTCCCAGAGGATGTGCCGGGCCTGCGGGTCCAGCCCGGTGGTGGGCTCGTCGAGCAGCAGGATCTCCGGTTCGTTGATGAGGGACCGGGCGATGGTGAGCCGTCGCCGCATACCGCCGGAGAGTGACTCGACCCGTTCCGCCCCGCGCTGGTCGAGCTGGGCGAACTCCAGCAGCCGGTCGGTACGTTCGGCGATGACCTGTTTCGGCAGTCCGAAGTAGCGGCCGTAGATGAGCAGGTTCTCCCGTACGGTCAGCTCCCGGTCCAGGGCGTCGTCCTGGGGTACGACGCCCAGCCGGGCCCGGATCCGGCGCCCGTCCGTACGCGGGTCCATTCCGAGTACGCGCAGCGTGCCGGCGGTCGGTGGGGAGACGCAGGCGATCATCCGCATGGTGGAGGACTTGCCGGCCCCGTTCGGGCCGAGGAACCCGAAGGCCTGGCCCCGGTGCAGGGTGAAGTCGATGCCGTCGACCGCGGTGAAGCTCGTGGATCGACGGTCGCGGGGCGGGTAGCGCTTGACGAGGCCGGCAGCCTCCACGAGGGGAGCAGTCACGGAGCCGAGCGTAGAAAATCTGACAACAGGACGCAAATAATTAACAGAACCCTGCAAAAAGTTGAGTCCGGATCCGGAGTCGTTATGGAGCCCGTGATCGTCCGGTCAGGAAGACGTTTCGGCGAGACGGCCGGTGAGGAAGTCCCGTTCGGCGTTGTTGTCGGTCAACGCGATGGCGCGCCCGTACTCGGCGGCGGCCTCGGCGTTGCGACCCAGCCGGCGCAGCAGGTCGGCCCTGATCGCCGGCAGGTAGTGGTAGCTGGCGAGGGTTCCGCCGTCGTCCAGGGCGTCGACCTCGGCCAGTGCGGTCGCCGGGCCGCTGACCATCGCCACCGCCACCGCCCGGTTGAGCGCCACCACCGGCGACGGCCACGCCCGTAGCAACTCGTCGTAGAACACCAGGATCTGGCCCCAGTCCGTGTCGCCGTACGTCGGCGCGGCGGCGTGCAGGGCCGCGATGGCGGCCTGCAGGGCGAACCGGCCGGGACTCCCGCCCTGGAGTGCTTCCAGGACCAGTTCGTGCGACTCGGCGATGCTCTGCCGGTCCCACGCCGACCGGTCCTGTTCCTCGAGCAGCAGCAGGCGCCCGTCCACCCCGGTACGGGTGGCCCGACGGGCATGGTTGGCCAACAGCAACGCGAGCAGCCCCCGGACCTCGCGTTCCTCCGGCATCAGGTCGCGCAGCAGACGCGCCAGGTCGAGTGCCCGCCCAGCGATGTCGTCCCTGGTCAGGGTGGGTCCGGTCGGTGCCGTGTGGCCGGTGGTGAAAAGCAGGTGGATCGTGGTGAGGACGCTGTCCAGCCGTTGCGGCAGTTCGTCCGGCGGGGGCATCCGGAAGGGGATCCGGGCCGTGGTGATCTTCTTCTTCGCCCGGGTGATCCGGGCCGCCATGGTCGTCTCGGAAACGAGGAAGGCCCTCGCGATGTCCGGGGTGGACACGCCGCAGACCAGCCGCAGGGTCAGCGCGACCTGGGCCTCGGTCGCCAGCGCGGGGTGACAGCAGAGGAAGACCAGGCGTAGCGGGTCGTCGTGGTCGACCGGGTCGGCGACCTCCGGCTCGGCCTGCACCGGCTCCACCAGCAGGTGCAGCTTCGACCGGAGGGTGCCGGCCCGGCGTAGCGCGTCGAGCGCCTTGTGCCTGGCCGCGGTGGTCAGCCACGCACCCGGACTGTTCGGTACGCCGGTACGGGTCCACGCGTCGAGCGCGGCGACGTACGCGTCCTGGACGCACTCCTCGGCCAGGTCCAGGTCACGGGTGATGCGAACCGTCGCGGCGAGCACATTGGCCCACTCCCGGCGGTGCGCCTCGTCGACCGCCCGAGCGACCGAGGTCACCGCGGGAGCGGTGGACGCACCCCGAGGGTGCCGTCCACGATCGGTGTTGCGTACCGCGTCATGGTTTGTCCTGTCTGTCAGCCGGCCACGGCGCGCAGCGCGCGTGACCCTCGTAGGTCGAGTCGGTCGAGCGCGGCGGTCGTCGCCGGGTCGGCGGGGAGGTACACGATCAGCCGCTGGTTGTCGTCAACCGGAAGTTCGAGCGTCTCGTAGGCCAGCCGCAACTCGCCGGCCTCGGGGTGGACCAGCCGCATGATTCCGCTGGACCTCGGCAGCCCGGGTACGGTGCCCACCCGGCGGGTGAACGACTCCCCGGCGGTGATGGTCAACTCGTCCGCCAGCTCCGCCACGGCCTGGTCCGCCCGGAACGGCCCCTGCTTCAGCGCGGCGACGTGTTCGTCGGCGACGTGGTCCCAGTCCGGGTACGCGGCGCGGGCCCGGTCGTCGGTGAAGACGAACCGGGCGAGGTTCGGTGGTGTTCCCTCCAGCAGGCCGACCGGTCCCGCCAACCGCTGGTAACCGGCGGTGCAGACGAGGATCTCGCTCACGTGGTTGAGCAGTACGGCGGGCGTGGGCTCAAGCTGGTTGATCAGGCTCTGCACGGTGGGTCGTACGGTGCGCGTCGGTCCCGCGTCGCCCCGGCAGGTGAAACCGCCCTCGACCCCCTTGGCCAGGCGGTGCAGGTGTACGCGTTCGCGTCCGGTCAGCCGGAGCGCGTCGGCCAGGGTCGACAGCACCTGGGCGGACGGCCGCCGGTCGTGCCCCTGTTCGAGCCGCGTGACGTACTCGACGCTGACGCCGGCCAGCACGGCGACCTCCGACCGGCGCAGTCCCGGCGTCCGGCGGCGGGGTCCGGCGGGCAGTCCCACCTCGGCGGGCGTGACGGTCTCACGGCGGATACGCAGGAACATACCCAGCTCGTTGTCGCTCACGTTCCGAACCTAACAGCCACCGGGCGTCGGATCGTATCCCCACCGCTACCACCCTCGGCTCGGACTCCCCGGTCGTCGCGGGCCTCGCCAGGGTGGGGGCGTGGCCTTTCCGGGCCACCTCGTGATTCGTCCCGGAGGTGTGCTGTGGTTCCAACAGTGGTCGTGGTGGGCGGCGGGTACGGCGGCATCACGGTGGCGAAGGCGCTGGACGACGTCGCCGACGTTGTCCTGGTCGAGCCCCGCGACACGTTCGTGCACACCGTCGCCGGGTTGCGCGCGGCCGTGGACCCGGACTGGGCGGATCGGATCTTCCTCCCGTACGACCGGCTCCTGACCCGTGGACGGGTGCGCCGGGACCGGGCCGTCCGGGTGTCCGCGACGGCCGTCGAGCTCGGCTCCGGAGAGGTGATCGGGGCCGACTACGTCGTGCTCGCCACGGGCGTGGTCTACCCGTACCCGGCCAGGATGGATGTGGAGGACAGTACGTCCGCCCGGTCGAAGCTCGGGGCCACCCGTGACGCGTTGCACCGGGCCCGACGGGTCCTGCTCCTCGGCGCCGGACCGGTGGGGCTGGAGTTCGCCGGCGAGATCAAGTCGGTGTGGCCGGAGAAGACCGTCACGGTCGTGGACCCCGGTACGGATCTCGTCTCCGGACGTTTTCCGGACGAGTTCCGTTCGATCCTGCGCACCCAACTGGACCAACTGGGCGTCGAGGTCCTGCTCGGTACGTCGTTGCGGGAACTGCCCCGGTCGGAGCCGGGTCGGGCGGCCACCGTCACCGTGACCACCGGATCCGGTACGGAGATCACCGCGGACATCTGGTTCCCCTGCTACGGGGTGAGCACCGACACCGACTATCTCGACGGCGACCTGCGGGCGGCCCGGCGGCCGGACAACCTGCTCGTCGTCACACCGGAGCTGCGGCTGCACGGCCAGGACACCGTGTTCGCGGTCGGGGACGTCACCGCGGTACCCGAGATGAAGATGGCCCGCGCCGCCCAGAAACACGCCGAGGTGGTGGCCGCCAACATCCGGACCCTGATCGGGGGCGGCACCGACCTGACCACCTACCTGCCGGCGGCGGACGCCATCGTCCTCCCGCTCGGCCCCAAGGGCGGTGTCTCGTACGCACCCGAGGTCGGCGTGCTCGGTGCCGGACCCACCTCGGACATCAAGGGCGACCTGTTCATCGACAACTACCTCGAACTTCTCGGCCTGACCGTGACCCCGTGACCATCCGCCGACGTTAGGTTCGACCCATGCAGTCAACGTACGTATCGCAGCATGTGCGGGCCTCACGTCCGGCCGTCTACCGGGCACTGCTGGACGCCCACGCGATCGCGAAGTGGCGGGTTCCGGTCGGCATGAGCAGCCAGGTGCACGAGTTCGAGGCGAGAGAGGGTGGTTCGTTCCGCGTCTCGCTCACGTACGACACCACGGACGGCGTGGGTAAGTCGGCGGCGCACACCGACACGTACCACGGGCACTTCGTCCGACTCGTGCCGGACGAGCAGGTGGTCGAGGTGTTCGAGTTCGAGACCGCGGACCCGGCGCTGCGCGGCACGATGACGATGACCACCACCCTGGTCGACGCGGACGGTGGAACCGAGGTGCGGATCGCGCACGAGGGCCTGCCGGACAGCATTCCCGCCGCCGACAACGAGACCGGTACGCGGATGGCGCTGGAAAATCTCGCCCGGCTCGTCGAGGCCGAAGAGGGAAGTTCCTGACGACCTCGAGCCCGGCTCCGCCGACCAGCCGTTGGAGCCGGGCCGGGTGGCGGGACGAAGACCGGCGTCGGTGACCGGGAAGTCCCGCGTGGGCGTTGCATGATGGGACGGTGAAGACCAATGACGAGGTCAACGATCTGCTCCGCCGGCTGGCGCCGCAGGTTCTCGGCACGTTGGTCCGGCGTCACGGTGGCATCGACACGTGCGAGGACGCGGTCCAGGACGCGCTGCTCGCGGCGGCCGTCCAGTGGTCCACGGACGGCATCCCCGACAATCCTCCGGGCTGGTTGATCACGGTCGCCTCGCGCCGGTTGACCGACCGGTACCGCAGCGACGCCGCCCGTCGGCGCCGGGAGGTGACAGACGCGGCGTTGCGGCCATCGGACCGGCAGTGGGTGCCGGGTCCGGACACGGATCAACCACCGGACTCCGACGACACGCTGATCCTGCTGTTCCTGTGCTGCCACCCCGCGCTGTCACCGGTCTCCCAGGCCGCCCTGACCCTACGGGCCGTCGGGGGGCTGTCCACGGAGCAGATCGCCCGCGCGTTCCTCACCGCCGAGCCGACGATGAAACAACGGATCAGCCGGGCCAAGCAGCGGATCAGGGCCAGCGGTGTGCCGTTCGAGCTGCCGCCCGAGCAGGAGCGGCCGGCCCGGCTCCGGGTGGTCACGCACGTCCTCTACCTGATCTTCAACGAGGGGTACACCACCACGTCGGGTCCCCGGTTGCAGCGAGACGACCTGACCGGTGAGGCGATCCGGCTGACCCGCGAACTGCACCGGTTACAGCCGGACGACGGCGAGGTCGCCGGTCTGCTCGCGTTGATGCTGCTCACCGATGCCCGTCGGCCGGCGCGTACCCGGCCGGACGGCAGCCTGATCCCGCTGGACGAGCAGGACCGCAGCCGGTGGGACCGGCAGGCCGTACGGGAGGGAGTGGCGCTGTTGACCCGTACGCTGCCGCGCGGGTCGGCCGGGCCGTTCCAGTTGCAGGCGGCGATCGCGGCCGTGCATGCCGAGGCGGAACGGGCGCAGGACACCGACTGGCCGCAGATCCTCGGCCTCTACGACCTGCTGCAACGGATGTCGCTCGGCCCGATGGTGGCGCTCAACCGTGCGGTGGCGGTCGCCATGGTGCACGGGCCGAGGGCCGCACTCGGCCTGCTCCGGAAACTGGCCATGGACGACCGGTTGGCCGGACACCACCGGCTGGAGGCGACCCGCGCCCATCTGCTGGAGCTGGCGGGCGAGCCGGTGGCGGCACGGTCCTCGTACGCCCTGGCCGCCCGTCTGACGACAAACGTGCTGGAGCGGCGCTATCTCGAGGAGCGCGCCGACCGGGTGGTCACCGACACCGTCGGGGCGGCCGGCGGCTGACCCCGGTCAACCCGCACTTATTCCTCCGGCCAGAACGGCCGCAGTTCGATGGTGCCGAGCTTGGCGCCGGGGTGCTTCGACGCCACCTCGATCGCCTCCTTCAGATCGGCGCACTCGATCACGTCGAAGCCCGCCATCTGCTCCTTCGTCTCGGCGAACGGACCGTCGGAGATCAGCAGTTCGCCGCCGCGCAACTGGACCGAGGTGGCATCACTGACCGGGCGCAGACGATCGCCCAGTACGCGTACCCCACGGTTGTCCATCTCCCGGGCCCAGGCGCCGACGGCTTCCATCTCGGCGGCGTCTTCCTCGGGGGTCAGCTCGATCGACTCGTCAACACAGACCATCAGCAGGTACTTCAACGTCCGTCCTACCTGTTCGGGGGCCGGTAACCGACGGGAATGTACCAGCCGGCCAGGGCGTCGGCGGAAAAAGTTCGCCGCCTCGTGTCGCCGACCGGATCTCCGCTCCGACCTGTCTACGGAGCCTCCACCGGGGGCACGTCGAGAAGGGAAAGCGGCATGGGTGACATCCAGGTGGTGTCGAGGGACGCCTGGTTGGTGGCTCGCAGACGGCTGCTCGCCAACGAGGAGCAGGCCGCGCGGGTGCTGGCCGAGGTCAGCGCCGAGCGGCAGGCGCTGCCGGTGGTCGAGGTCGACAAGGAGTACGTGTTCGAGGGGCCGGACGGCAAGGTGACCCTGCCGGAGCTCTTCGAGGGGCGAAGCCAGTTGATCGTGTACCACTTCATGTTCGACCCCGCGTGGGAGGCCGGCTGCAAGTTCTGCTCCTACCTGGTGGACAGCATCGGCAACCTGTCCCATCTGCACCGCAGGGACACCACGTTCGCCCTCGTCTCCCGTGCCCCGTACGCCGGGATCGAGAGGTTCAGGGCGCGGATGGGTTGGACGATGCCCTGGTACTCGTCCTTCGGCAGCGACTTCAACTACGACTTCCACGTGACGCAGGACGAGAGCGTCGCCCCGGTCGAGTACAACTACCAGGACAGGGAGACCCTGCTGCAAAACGGCGAGGAGTGGGTGACCCGGGGCGAGCAGAGCGGCCTGACCGTCTTCGTCCAGCACGACGCGACGGTCTTCCACACGTACTCCGGATACGGCGACGGCCCGACCGTGCTGCACGGCACCGACACTCTGCTCGACTTCACCCCGCAGGGCAGGCCGCGGCTGGACGAGATGAGCCGCTGGCTGCGCCACCACGACAGGTACGCCTCCGCTCAGCCAGCGGTGGTCAGTCCGTCGAAGTAGGGCTTCATCGCCGGGTAGTAGTCGTCGAACACGGGCGTGGGCGATCCGTCGCGCGCGGCTGCGAGCATGTCCAGGTAGTACTCCCAGCCGGGGCCGACCTCGCCCACCCCGTCCTCGGTCTCCAGGTGGTGCACGAGCGTGAGTTCGGTGCTGCCGTCGACCTCGGCCAGGAGCAGTTCCAGTCGCCACGAGCCGGCCTCGTCCACGGTCGACACGGCCAGCCGGCGCGGCGGCTCACACGCCTCGATGAGCATGTCGGACCAGGGAGCGGTCTCCTCGTACGCCATCTGGACCTTGATTGTCCTGCCCGGCGCCGGGTCGCCCTGCCACGGGCCGAACCAGCGGGCCGTGCGCTCGGATTCGGTGACGCTGGCCCAGACGTCCTCGATCGGCGCCCGGAACGTCCGGCTGAGGACGAGATCGCTTCCGGTGGCGGTGGGGAACAGACGGCCGGTGGGTGGACGGGTCATGCCGGGTGTTCCTCTCGTCGGTCCGCCACGCCGTGGGTGCGGTGTGCGCGGCGGTGCGGTAGACCTCGGTCTCCAGTGCGTCGAGGCGACGAGGGTATCGCGGGTTTGCAGGCGACGGGCCGTGCCGCTCTCAGCGGTCGTGCACGAGAGTGAGCATCTCCGCGACGGAGCCGGCCGGGTCCGTGATCGGAAACTGCGTCGCGCGGATCACCGAGTCGGGGTCGACCAGCAGGGTGAAGCGCTTGAAGCGGTCGACGCCGGCCGCCCGGAACGTCGGTAACAGCAGCCCGGCCGCGAGCTTGCTGTCCTGGTCCGACAGGAGCGGGTAGGGCAACCTCGAGTGCGTCACGAAGGCGGCCAACTCGTCGGGGCGCTGCGTGCTGACGCCCCGGACGGTGGCGCCGGCCGACTCGAAGTCGGCGAACCGGGACGCGTAGGTGAGCGATTCCAGGGTGCAGCCCCTCGCACCCGGAATGTCGGCCCAACCGGGCGGGTAGCCCTGGGTGCCGGGCGCGAAGGCGCCGGGGAAGAAGTAGAGGACCGTCCAGGCGTCGCCCGGTCCGGTGGGGGAGACTGGCGACCCTCTGCATGCCACTGATCCTGCTGGCCTCACCGATTCGGCACCTGCGCGACCTCACCGACTTCCGGGCGGACGAACTGCCGTCGAGCCCGGTGTCGGGAGGCGTCGTCGGGGTCCGTTGACGCTATTCGCGTTGACCGCCACCTCGGCCTCCTGCTACCACTGGCGGTTTCCGGCTACCACTGGCGGTTTCCGGAACCAACCATCGAAGTGGACGAAGGGCCGGGGTGTGTTCGTACTGGGGAACCTGGTGAAGCTGCGCGCGATGGAGCCGTCGGACGCCGAGGCGCTGTGGCGGTGGAACCACGATCCGGAGGTGATGCGCTGGATGGACGACGGGTACGCCCAGACGCTGACCCGGGTCACCACGTGGATGCAGGAGCGCCCGCGCAACGACTACGGAGACGTCCTGTTCGGGATCGAGGTCGTCGAGGACACCAGGCTCATCGGCCTGGTCCGGCTGCACGGCGCCGAGCCGGAGACCGGCTGTGCCGACCTGGACATCTACCTCGGCGAAAAGGACTACTGGGGAAAGGGCTACGCCACCGACGCGATGCGTACGGTCTGTCGGTACGGCTTCGACAAGATGCGCCTGCACAAGATCACGCTGACCGTGGTGGCCGAGAACCACGCCGCCCACCACGTCTACCGGAAGGTGGGGTTCGTCGACGAGGGCAGGTTGCGCCAGACGTTCCGCCGGGACGGCAGGTGGCACGACAAGTTCACCATGGGCCTGCTCGAAGGCGAACTCCGCTGACCGGTGTTGGCGCGACGGTAGAGACCGCCGCGCCAACATCCACCGGCTGTCAGCCCTTGAGCCCCGTGTGGGCCAACCCCTCGATGAACTGGCGCTGGGCGAGGACGAAGACCACCAGTACCGGCAGCGCGGTCATCGACGCCGCCGAGAGCTGTACGTCCCACATCGGGCCGCCGTACGCGTCGACGAACTGGGTCAGCGCCTGGGGCAGGGTGAACTTCTCCGGACTCGACAGGAAGACGATCGGCTCCAGGTAGAGGTTCCAGCTGTGCAGGAAGGTGAAGATCGCCACCGCGCCGAGCGCCGGCCGGGCCAGCGGCAGCGCGATCCGCCAGAACGTCGCCAGCCGGCCGAGCCCGTCGACCCGGGCCGCCTCCTCCAACTCCGCCGGCAGGGTGATGAAGAACTGCCGCATGATGAAGGTGGCCAGCACGCTCGGCGCGCCGAGCATCGGCACCAGGATCAGCGGCCAGTGGGTGTCGACCAGGCCGAGCGAGTTGAACAGCTGGAACAGCGGCACGATCGTCACCTCGCTCGGGATGAGCAGACCGACCAGCACCACCAGGAACAGGAACTGCTGTCCCCGGAACCGGATCCGGGCGAAGGCGTACCCGGCCAGGGCCGACACCGCGAGCGTGCCGATGGTCACCACCGCCGCGATGTACGCGCTGTTGAAGTACTGCCGGGCGAACGGCTGCAACTCGAACACCCGCCGGTACGCCGAGAAGCTCCACTCGGTCGGGATCAGCGACGGCGGGAAGGCGAAGATGTCGGCGACCGGCTTGAACGACGAGGTGATCATCCACCAGGTCGGGAAGACGAACGGTACGGCCAGCAGGCAGATGACGCCGTAGAGCGTCAACCGGGCCCGCAGCGACAGCCTACTGTTCATGGAAGACCCACCTCCTGCGCATCCGCCACTGCACGACGGTCAGCGTCAACACGATTGCGAACAGCAGCACGGACAGGGTGGACCCGTAGCCGAACTGGTGGAACTGGAACGCCTGCTGGTAGAGGTAGTAGACGAGCACGGTGGTCGAGGTGCCCGGCCCGCCCTGGGTCAGGACGGCGATCTGGGCGAAGACCTGCAACGCGCCGGCCACCGTGATGATCGAGGTCAGCAGGATGGTCGGGCTGATCAGCGGCACGGTGATCCGGCGGAACTGGGTCCACCGGCTGGCGCCCTCGACCGTCGCCGCCTCGTACAACTCGGCCGGAACGCCCTGCAACGCGGCCAGGAAGAGCACCATGTTCAGGCCGACGTTCTTGACCACCTGCACCACGATCACCGACAGCATCGCGGTCCACTCACCGCGCAGCCAGTTGGGTCCGTCCGCGCCGACCATCCCGGCGACGCCGTTGACCCCGCCGTTGTCCTGCAACAGGAAACCCCACACGATGGTCCAGGCGACGAGCGAGACCACCACCGGGGAGAAGAACAGCGTACGGAACACGACGGTGCCGCGCAGTTTCTGGTTGAGCAGTACGGCGAGCAGCAGGGCCAGCCCGAGGTTGAGCACGACCAGGCCGACGGAGAAGTACGCGGTGGAGCGCAGCACCGAGGGCAGGTTCGGGTCGTCGACGAGCTTGCGGTAGTTGTCCGTACCGACGAAGTCGAAGGTGTCGGCGAGCACGTTCCACTCGTGCAGGCTGTACCAGACCACCAGGCCCAGCGGGAGCAGCACGAACAGTGCCGTACCGATGAGCTGTGGGGTGACGAAGAGCAGGCCGGCGAGCTGGTCCCGCCGGCGCGACGTCCACCACGCGCGCCGCTGCGGCGGGGTCTCGCCCGGGGCGGGCCGGGTGTCGACCCGGCCCGCCGCGTTGTCCGTCAGGACCGGCATCGGTGATCCCCTACTTGCCCAGGAGCGGGTTGATCGCCGAGCAGACCCCGTCGAGTACACCCTTGACGTTGGCGTCGGCCTTCCACAGCGGGTCGAGCGCCGCCCGTACGGCCTGGCTCAGCTCGGCCTGACCGCTGTGGCTCGGCTTGACCACCCCGTTGGCGATCCCGTCGATCACCACCTTCTGCAACTGCTCCGGCTTGAGCAGCGGGTTGGTCTTGGCCAGGGTCTCCGCGGTGAGCAGCGGCGTACGCGGCGGCGGGAAGAACTGCGCCAGCTTCGCCGAGTTCGTGGGATTGGTCAGGTACGCCAGGAAGTCGGCTGCCGCGTCGGTGTGCTTGCCCTTCTTCAGTACGCCCATGCCGCCCTGCCCGATCACCGAGTAGCCGCCCTTCGGCCCGGCCGGCAGCGGCACCAGGTCCCACCCGAACGTCTGCTTCTCCAGCAGCGACGCCCGGGAGATCTGGGTGATGGTCATGCCGGCCTCACCGGCGAAGAAGTCGGCGGCGGTGCCGGGGCCGGGCAGCGCCTTGGCGGTGAAGATGGCGTTGTGCAGGAAGGTCATCGCCTCGACCATCTCCGGGGCGTTGAAACCGCAGGTTTTGCCGTCCGCGCTCCACGCCTGGGCACCCCAACCGGTCCACACGGTGGAGAGGTTGTCCCAGCCCTTGTAGTCGAAGTCGCGTACGACCAGACCGGCCTTGCCGGTCTCGGACGCCACGGCGGACGCGGTGGCGATGGCGTTGTCCCAGTTCCAGGTGCCGGCGGCGATCAGCTCGGCCGGGCTTTTCGCGCCCGCCGCCTTGACCAGGTCGGTGTTGACGAAGATGCCGAACGGCGAGGTGGAGAAGGGGTAGCCGTACAGCTTGCCGTCGCGTTGCCAGAGCTTGGTCGCGGCCGGGGTCAGCTCGTCGAAGTGGTAACCGTCGGTGCCCTTGAGGGTGTCGTCCAGCGGCACCAGGGCACCGGAGGAGACGAAGTCGGGGGCCGCGTTCTCCAGCACCCAGGCCAGGTCGGGCGGGTTACCGCCGGCTATCTGGGTGGTCAGGGTGGTGGTGTAGCTCTCGAACGGGATCGGGTCGAAGGTGATCGCGGTGACGTCCGGGTGGGTGGCGCGGTACTCGGCGGCGATCTCGTTGAACAGCTTCAGGTGGGCCTCGTTCGCCGACCAGGTGGTCATCCGCAGCGAGACCGGGCCGTCGGAGCCGCCGCTGTCGCCGCCTCCGCAGCCGCTCAGGCCGAGCAGCGCGGTGAGCGCGACGACGGCCGTCAACCGGTTCTTCATCAAGGTCCTCCCTCAGTAGCCGGCGACGTCGGGCCAGCGCAGCTCGACACCGTCCTCGGCGAGGCGGTTCTGGAAGTCGGCCAGCAGGCCGGGGGTGTAACGCACCGCGCGGGGGGTGACCCGCCGGGCCAGGCAGAAGTCCGCGAGCAGGCCGGCAACCTCGCCGACGTTCCACTCCACGGGGTGCAGGCGGTACGAACCGTTGGTGATGTGGGTGGTGCCGATGTTCTTTCCGGCGGGCAGCAGGTTCTCCACCCGCCGGGGGATGAGGGCGCCGAGCGGGATCTCGAACGGGCACGAGGCCACGTCGACGTAGTTGTCCCCGCCGGTGGAGGGGTGCAGGTCGATCCGGTACATGCCGACGCCGACCGAGTCCGCGTAACTGGCCGCGCCCTTGTCACCGCGTACGTCCAGGGAGAGGTCCTGTTCGACCACGGTGTACTCGGCCCGGATCCGCCGGGCCTCCCGGATGTACGGGGCCTGGGCGAGCCCGCTGTGCGTCAGGTCGCCGCCGTTGCTGATTCCCCCGTTGCCGGTGACGTCGCCGCGCAGCCGCAGCCCGGGGAACCCGGCCCCGCCGTCCGTGCGGGGCGCCTCGGTCTGTAGCCAGTACAGCACCGACAGGGAGAGTTCCCGGGCCGCCGCGATGTGCCGCTCGGGGTCCGGTACGTCGATCACCGGGCTCTCGAAGTAGTCGATCATCGGCCAGTTGACCAGGCAGATGTCGCTGTCGTACGCGCCCGGCCGGAACGAGCGCCGGGCGGCGATCCGGCGGAACGTCCAGAGGTTGCCGTCACCGGCGCTGACCCGCTGGTCGGCCTGGACCAGCCACGGGTCGTCGTCCGGGTTGGGGGTGAAGCTCCGCTCGGAGATCTCGAGCGTGCGCGGGTTGGGGGAGCGGAACGACAGCATCCTGTCCCCCCAGAACGCCGGCTGGTACGCGCGCCAGAAGTCGTACCGGGCCGGCCGGTCGATGGTGTGGTCGCCGTCGACGTGGTCGATCGCGAAGCAGACCGAGACCGCCTGCATGTTGGTCGGTTGGGCCTCGTCCGGTGCGCTCGGCTCACCGGTCTCGGCCCGCGACTCGAACCCGGTGACGTACTCGGTGCCGGTCAGGGGCAGCAGCTCCCCGGTCTCGGTGGCGTCGAGCACGTACGGGGCGGTCACGTGCACCCGCTCGTCGCTGTCCCGGTGCGCCAGGGTCACCCCGGTCACCCGGTCGCCGTCGGTGTCGGCACCCACCGGCCGGTACGGCTGGAGCAGCCGCAACCGCCCCGCACCCAGGTACGGCGCGAGCATCGCCTCGATCACCGCGACCGCGACCCGGGGCTCGTGGCAGAGCCGGCTGACGTGCCCGGCACCGGGGTTGAGCGCGACCGTGTTCCGGGCCCGTTCGGTGAGCGGGTAGTAGCGGCGGTAGTAGTCCCGGATGCCGTCACGCAGTGAGCGGTAGCTCGCGGTCACGCCGAACTGCTCGACCCAGGAGTGCTCGTCCGGCGGCACGGCCTGGCTGGTGAGCTGGCCACCGAGCCAGTCGTACTCCTCGGTCAGCACCACCGATCGGCCGGCCCGCAGCGCGGCGAGTGCGGCGGCGACGCCACCGAGCCCGCCGCCGACGATCAGTACCTCGGCCCGCATGTCTGACAAGATCTGTCCTTTCATTTCGGTGCCGCCGGGGACGCCAGGGTGGCGCCGTCGACCGGCTGGCAGGGCACCAGCAGTTGCGGCGCGCCCTCCGGTCCGCCCTCGATCAGCCCGGTCAGCACCTCGACGGCCTGCCAGCCCATCTCGCGGCGGGGGATCCGGAAGCCGGTGAAGTCGAGGTCGGTGGCGGCCGCGGGTCGGGTCGGGTCGCCGAGCGCCAGGATCGACAGGTCGCGCGGCACGTCCAGTCCGCGTTCGCGGGCCACCTGCGCGATCGCCACGCCGTCGGCGTACTCCTCGACGACGGCGGCGGTGATCCCGGTGGCGAGCAGGGTGTCGAGCAACTCGGCGGGGGAGCGGTCCGCGGTCGGCTCGTGCCTCGGGGGTAGGCCGGCGTTGTCGAGCGCGGCCCGGAAGCCGGTCATCCGGTCCGCGTGCGACTCGGGGCCCGCGCCCTGTCCGAGGTAGGCCAGCGCGGTGTGGCCGGCGTCGAGGGCGCGGCGTACGACCGCCGAGGTAGCCGCGGGATAGTCGGCGCCGACGTACGGCACCGGACCACCGGCGTCGTCGCGGCGGCCGACCGAGACGAAGGGTTGCCCCTCGGCGACCAGCCGGGCCAACTCGTTCCGGTCGAGCGAGCGGCCGAGCAGGACGCACCCGTCGGCGAGGCGCAGCCGGTTGTCGTCGTGGAAGATCCGCCGGTGACCGTCGGCGACCGGGGCGCTGGTGAGCAGGAGCAGGTCGCAGCCGAGCCGCTCGGCGCACTCCTCGATGCCGACCAGGAACGGGTGGTAGAAGTCGCCGGTGCCGGCGGGGAAGACCGGTTCGTAGGTGAAGACGCCGAGGATGCGGTTGTGCCGGGCGGCGAGGCGCCGGGCGACCGGGTCGGCGACGTAGCCGGTGGTGCGGATGGCGTGCAGCACCCGTTCGCGGGTTTCCGGCGCGATCCGTACGGTGCCGTCGTCGCGGCCGTTCAGCACCAGCGAGACGGTCGCCTGGCTGACGCCGGTCATCCGGGCGATGTCCTGCTGGGTGACTCGCCTACGGGGTCCGGTCACTGTGCGTGTCCATTCGTTTCTGGGCTAATACGCATTAGCTACGTCGAGGTGAAATCTTGCGGCCGACCAACCGCTCACGTCAAGACCTCACTCGGGATTCGTTCGCGACAAACTCGCGGTGATAATTCGTATTAGCGCCTTGACGGCCGTACCGCCCCGGCGCAGACTCATCGACCACAACCCACTGTCCCGGGCGGACGGCCTGCTCACCCAAGGTGACGTCAAGCGGCCACTGCACGATCGACGAGCGTCCCCTCACGATCGGAGACACCCATGGTTCACCCGTACCCGAATCCGACCCCGCAGCGGCCCGACGGCGGCCTGAGCCGGCGTGGGCTGTTGCGCGGCGCCGCGCTGCTCGGCACCGCGACCGCGACCGGCGCCGGCCTCGGCGCCCTGGTCGCGGGCGGTCCGGCGCTCGCCGGCCCGGCCGGCTTCCCGAGCTACCGGTACGTCCGCGACGCGTTCGACCGCCCGCTGGCCTACAACCCGACCGGGGAGACGATCTTCCCCTGCGTACGCGGGGTCTACGACAAGATCTCCGGGGCCCGTGGCCGCTACTACCTCTACTACGCCCCGCACGACGCACCCGGCGGGATCTGCCTCGCCTACGCCGACCGGCTCGAAGGTCCCTACACCGAGCACCCCGGCAACCCGATCGTCGACCGGGTGCTGCCGACCACGACGGTCAGCCACGTCTCCTCACCGCACGTCGTCTGGAACGCCTCCAGCAGGGAGTTCTTCCTCTACTTCCACGGCGAGAACACCACCACCCGGGTCGCCCGGTCCACTGACGGGATCACCTTCACCAACGAGACGCCGATCCTGAGCACCAACCTCGTCCCGAACACCACCGAGACCTCCTACGCCCGGGTGTTCGAGCACCGGATCGCCGGCCGCAACAACAAGTACGTGATGCTGTTCATGGGCGCGCACACCGTACGGCCGGGGACTCGGAAGATCTTCTGGGGATGGTCGCCGAACGGGTGGGACCAGTGGCAGTTCGCCCCGAACCCGTTGATCTCACCGTCCGGCGACGGGCTGGCAGACATCGCCGCACCACACCTGCTCACCCGCAACGGCACCGCGTACGTGGTCTACCACGGGGGTGACGGGCGGATGCACCTCACCGAGGTTGGTCTCAACTTCGATCGTGAGGTGCATCTGGGGGTGTTCCACACGCCGATCGCTTCGGACAACGGTCGGGTGGCGTCGCCGAGCTTCGGTACGGATGGCGGGGTGTCCTACATGGTGTACGAGGCTGGTCCTCGGTTGGATGCTCGGATCTGCGTGGCTCGGGCTGTGTGACGGGGTGGGTCGGGCCTGATTGACGGGTGGGTCGGGCCGACCGTGCCCGGCGAGCGCCGTCAAGCTTGATCCGCTCGATACTTCGGCCCGGTGCAGTCGGCCGGAGCGGGTCGGACGGCCGGCGGGGGCGGAACGTCCTTCTTCGCCACCGGCTT
>NZ_JBSGCD010000060.1:0-24607 GCF_053601675.1 Micromonospora sp. NPDC004704
CCGCGCCGGCTCCGGGTCGCGACCCGGAGCCGGCGCCCCGGCCCTACCCCTACTGGACGAACTCCGGGGGCGGCCCAGGGCACGGCCCTGATCCCCCGATTGCGGGACTGGGCAATCCTGGATTCATGGATTTCGACCTGGCCGTGCTGATCGCGGTGGCCCTGGTGTGGCTCACCGCCGGCATCGTCGCGGATGGACTGCCGCAACTGGACAGTCCCCGCGCGCTGCGTCGCCGTACCACCTGGTTGCTGGCCCTGACGATGACCGGGCTCGGGGCGATGGCCCTGCTCGGGCTGGCCGCGCTGATCGCGGCGGGTCCGACCGTGGCCGACCGGGCACCGCTGGTCCTGGTGCTGTCCGCCGTGCCCGCGACGGCCGTGGCGTTGCTGACCGTACGGCGGCTGCGCCGGCTGCGGGCCGGCGCCGGTGCCTTCGCCGCGGCCCCGGACGCCCCGGTCCCGCCCCTGCTCCGGGCCGACGCGGCGCATCCGATGATCGCGCTGCCGCTTCAGGTGGCCGGGCTGTCGACGCTGCCGGCGTTGGCCGCGTCCACCTCGGTGGTCCCGCTGACCGCACCGGCCCTGACCGGGTTCGCGCTCACCGCGGGCCTGGCCGTGGTGAGTTTCATCGGCGTACGGCACGCCCTGCGCCACAGCCGGCTGGCGGAAAGCTCGATCGCGGTACGACCGGCGGCCCCGCCGTCGTCAGCGCGGGCGACCCGCGTCCTGCACGTATAGCAGTTCCAGAATTGCCCGAGCGGCCTCGAACCACCGGTCCAGCCATTCCTGCCGGGGCATCGAGCCCTTCGACGGCAATTCGAGCAGCAGACCACGCAACAATGGGTGGTCGACCAGTGACTCGATTTGCGGTTCGGTCCAGTCGGACGGCGGATACACGGGCTCGGTGAGGCCGTCCAGATCGAGCGACGGGAGTTTCGGCGGCCGGTCGACCGCCGCGGTCGATCCCAGTTCGGCCGCCTCGCTGTCGTGCGAGCCGAGGTCCTGGCCGGGAGGGCCGTCGTCGCCGAGTACGCCGTCTCGTCGGGCGCCACGGTACTTACCGGCGAGCCGGTCCGGTGTCACCGAACCATTGCCCAGGTTTTCCGACCCGATCGTCATGGGTGTCGCCTGCCTCGCTCCGTCGCGAACCCGCGCGGCGGGTTGGCCCAGCGGATGCCGCGCCGCCTGGTACAACGACCCGGGCCGACGGTGGCGACGGCGTCACTCCGATCAGTGGCCAACCAGACCCGCGTTGACCTGCGGCGGGAACGCCAGCACTCCCGCCCGACCGGCTGCGCTGCCCTCGGGGCCGGACCGCCCGGACATGGAGAGCGCGGGCACCCGACCGGGTGACCGCGCTCAAAGTGGCCCGCATGGTACGTCCGACTAGCCCAGGTCGAACTCGCCGTCCTTGGCACCGCCGACGAAGGCGTCCCACTCGTCCGGCGTGAAGATCAGGGCTGGCCCGGCCGCGTTCTTCGAGTCACGAACGGCGATCGCGCCACTCACGAAGGCCACCTCGACGCAGTTGTCACAGTTCGGCCCGCTGCGCGAGCTCTTGTACCAGGCTGCGCGACTGAGGTCTACGCGAAACCCCTTTGTCTCCACTTCTTCCACAATGGCTCCTCTGCCAACTTCGCAATAAGAGCTACGGAATCCTCCGGACGGATTGCCGCTGCTCGAATGTGATCGAAAATAAAGGCGTACTTCTGCAATTCGTCGGGCTTCTCCAGGAAGAGCCCACCCGTGGCATTTTCGGCGTACACCACCGGCGGGTCGCCCGGCTCCGGAAAGTCGAGAATCGTGAAGGTGCCGTCCATGCCGGCATGCGCGCCGACGTCGAACGGCAGGATCTGGATCGTCACATTCGGCTGATCGGCCGCTTCCACCAGCCGCTTCAGCTGGTCGCGCATGACCTCGTCGCCACCGACCGGCCGACTCACCACCGTCTCATCGAGCACCACCCACACGTCGATCGGATCGTCTTGGTGCAGTAACGACTGACGACTCAACCGGACACGGACCCGCTGCTCGACTTCGTCCGCGGTGATGTCGGGCCGGGCCGACCGGATCATCGCCTTGGCGTAGTCCTCGGTCTGCAGAAGACCCGGCACGACCTGCTGCTCGTACGCCCGGATCGAGCCGGCAGCCGCCTCGAACCCGACGTATGCGCTGGTCAGTACGGTGCTGTAGGAGGCCCACCAACCCTTCTGCCGAGCCTCCCGGGCGATCTGGAGCAGGTCCTCGCTCTCGGCACCGACGATGCCGTAAATGCTGATCATGTCGCGTACGTCACGAACGGTTGCGGTGGTATGACCTGTCTCAATACGTGAGATCTTCGATTGCGAGCATTCCAGCCGCTCGGCGACCACCTCGATTGTCACTCCGGCCGCCTCTCGGAGCCGGCGCAACTCAGCTCCCAATCGGCGGCGGCGGATTGTCGGGCTCCGGCGCTCAGACACCGGGTCACCTCCGGTCGATCGCGCATCAGTTCTGCCCGCCGCGGTGCGCGACCGTCTGGGCGGCGGGCGATCAGGTTCGCGGCGGGATAAACGCACACGTCAGCCGGCCGCGGCGGCGGAGACGGGCCCCAGTCTGCCGGGTCCACACGCGACACTTCAAGCATCGCCGACACCCGACGCGCAAGAGCCATGCTGCAACTTGCATTGATCACGCTCTTCGTGCACCCTGTCCGTATGGCTCGGGTTACTCAGCGTTTCGATCCAGCGAGGTCGTGCACCGGCCCTCCCTGCATACCGGACGGGACCGCCCTCCGCGCTACCAGCCCGGGACAAACTCCGGGGTAATGACCCCGCCGCTGTACGTCATGCGGCTACGGCGGCTGGCGCGGTCCCGGAGTCGACGGGTGCTGGCCGGGCCGACGCCCAGGCTGGAACCGGTCCGGGCCCGGCTCGGCCAGCGCCCCATCCCACCGCTGCGGGCGGCGGGATACCGCGCGTCCGACATCCCGTCGGACCCGCGGCCAAGCTCACCAGCTCAATCGTCCAACCAAGGTCAGTTCGGACAGGAGTCGATGTGCTTCCTCCCCGCTCAGGTGACGTCCTCCAGGTGACCCGCGCGGCGAGCGTCCAGTTCGCCGAGCCGATCCTCTTCCGCGTGATCCGAGCACATGACTGGCCCACCTATGACGGCTGGATCTGGCTCGACGGATACGAACTCAACACGGCGCTGGACGCGGTCGCCCGCCGCTCGATCTTCGTACAGCTGGACGGGCTGCGTGCGGTCCGGCTGACTGCGCCCGCGGCCCGGCACGTCAACGCCGGGCCACGTACGGTCCCCGGCCGCAACGCGTCACCCATCCGGGTACGGGTGGGCTGACCGCCACCACCAGCACCCGTACGGCACGCCGGGATCCGGTCCGTTCCGCCGGTGCCGCAGGGCCCACCCCCATAGACTCGGGAAGACCGCACGGCTCACAAATCAGACGAGTCGGACGGCGATCCGCCCGTACGCGAGTCCCCGAACCGCAGGGGTGGCCATGGCCACGAAATCCGGCGCTCGGTTTCACCCGACGCTGCCCGTCGTGCTCGTTCCCGTACTCGCCATGCTGCTCGGCGGCATGGCTGCCGGCTGTGGCAACGCCGTTTCCCGCTCCGTCGGCCCGGCCGCCCTGCCCGCACCCCCGCCACCGTGGCACACCCCCGACACGGGGTCCGCGTGGCCGTCGTACCCCCTGCCGGACCAGGTCCGGCCGTCCGCGCCGGACGGGTGGCCGGCACCCCTGCCACCCACCTCCGTACCCGAGCGATCCATCGTGCCACCGGACATGGTCGCCCCGATCCCATCCCCGATCGAGCCAACCGCCCCCGCGGGCGGCTCGGGCGGCTCGGCTCCGTACGCCACCCGGGCGGGCCCCCATCCCACCGGCCCCGGCCAGGCCACCGATCGACTTCCGAACGGCTACCAGCGTTCACTGCTCTACTCGGGCCTGCTCGGGCTCGTCATCGCGGCGATCGGGCTCACCATGGTCGGCCGCCGCCGCCGGCTCTGGTGATCCCAAACGGTGCCGGTGCCGGTGATCTTTCAACGGCGCCGGTGAGCGGTCTCGACGGAGTCGAGTGGTCAGGCGGTCGGTGTCGGATCGGGCGTGACCGGCGGCCCGTCGGTCGGCGACGGAGTCGGGGTGGGCGTCGTCGGCGCCGGCGGCTCGGCAACCGTCAGGGTGACCTGCGTTCCGACCGCGATGAGCGAACTCGGCCGCGGGTCGCAGGCGATGACCGTCCCGGCCGGGCGGTTCGACTCGCGGAACTGCACCTGGAAGGGGAGTCCCGCCTGGTCGAGCAGTGCCTGGGCCTCCTCCTGACTCAGCCCGATGACCGGTGGCACCGCAACGGTGCTGGGGGCGGTCTCGGTGGGAGTCGGCGGGGGCGTCGTCGGCGCCGCCGAGGTCCGCACGGCGGTGGCGGTCGGGCTCGGTGACGGCTTGACCGGTGCGGGTCCGCTGTCACCCGGATTCGCCTGTGCGATCAGCCAGATGGCAACCGCCAGGACACCGAGCAGGATCAGCGCGATCAGGCCCACGAGAATCGGGAACCACCAGCGCCGGTTGGACCTCCCGTCGTCGCCGGGCCACTCGGCGGGCGCCGGTCCGCGTACGTCGGGCGGCGGCACACCCGCCCGCCCCGACCAGGCTCCGCCCGGCGGCTGGCCCCCGTCGCGGACCGCCGGGAACGTCGACGTACGGCTCAACCCGTCGGACGTACGTCGCGGCAGCTTGGCCGTCACGTCGCTCGCCGGACCGACCGGTGGACGCGGAATCGCCATGGTTTGATCACTATCCGAGCCGGACGACCGGCCCGGCAGCGGCATCGTCTCGTCGCCGCCCGATTCGGCGGGCGGCCGGGGCAACGCCATCGTCTCGTCGCTCGCCGAACCCGCCGCCGGGGGCAGCGCCACGGTTTCGTCACCACCCGAAGCGGCGGGCGGGGTCGACGCGGACGGTGTCGGCAACACCTGCGTCTCATCCGGTCCCGGGCCGGCAGACGGACCGGGCAACGCCACCGTCTCGTCACCGCCCTGAGCAGCCGAGGGTCGGGGCAACGCCACCGTCTCGTCAACGCCCTGAGCAGCCGAGGGTCGGGGCAACGCCACCGTCTCGTCGGCGCCCTGAGCAGCAGGCGGGCGCGGCAACGCCACCGTCTCGTCAACGCTCGGACCAGCGGATGGACGGGGCAACGCCGTCGTCTCGTCGCTCGCCGAGTCCGGTGACGGAGGCAACGCCACCGTCTCGTCGACGCCCGTGCCGGCAGACGGGCCGGGCAACGCCACGGTTTCGTCGGTGCCGGAGGTGGCGGGCGGCGTCGGCAGCACCTGCGTCGCGTCCCCGCCGGGGGCAGGGGGTGTGGGCAGCACCTGCGTCGCGTCCCCGCCGGGGGCAGGGGGTGTGGGCAGCACCTGCGTCGCGTCCCCGCCGGGGGCAGACGACGGGTCCGGCAGCGCCACCGTCTCGTCGGCGGACGAACCGGCGGGAGTGCCCAGCAGCAACGCCGTCTCGTCGCCCGTGGGCTGCCGATCCACGGCGTCCGTCGCGGGTGCCGACCCCGACTGCGCCGACTCAGCGTCCCCGTCGGTAACCGACTCGGACTCCCGGTCGTTTGTCGGGGGCCCGGCGGGTTCCTCCGACACGTCGACAGCCTCAGTCGGCTCCTCGACCTGCCCCTCCGAGGTATCGGCAGGCTCCTTCGCCCCGTCCGTGGGCTCGGCAGACTCCGTGGGCTGGGCCAAGTCCGTGGGCTCGGCAGACTCGTCAGGCTTGTCCGCCGGGTCAGCGGCTCCCGTCGCCGATCCCGCAGCCTCGTCCGCCCGGTCCGCCGGTTCGGCCGGGCCCTCGGTGGGCTCCGTCTGCTCGTCGGTGGGCTCCTTCGGCTGCCGGGTCGGCTCGACCGGAGGATCCTCGGGCACGTCCCGTGGCTGATGACCGTCCTTCGCCATGGCAACGTCCTCTCCCCGACAAACTGCGCCCGTCCAATTTATCCGGCTGCTCGGTCAGTCAGCCGTCGCACCACCGAAAGCGGACACCGTCCCCGGCCGGGGCCACCCGCAGCCCGGTCGAGCAACCAGGCGGCCGGGTGACCGGCTAGGTAGCCGCAGGTGTCGGCTGTCCCGGCAGGTTCGGCACGCTGCCGCAGTAGATCACGATCGACTCGTTCCACCGGCGCTTCTCGTTCGGCCCCGGCTCCTGCCGCAGCACCGGGCCGGTCTTGCCGGTGCGGTACTCGATCCCGAATCCCGCGTCGACCAGGACCGCCTTCGCCTGGTCACAACTGAGGCCGGTCACCTCCGGTACGTCCGTCATCGGCGCCGCTCCGGACACGTACACCTTCACGCTGGTGCCCTTGCGGACATTCGTGTTGGCTGGAGGATCGGTACGCACCACCGTCGGATCCTCGCCGGAGTCCCCGAACATCAGAGTCCAGCCGAGCCCCAACTCGCGCAGGTCCTGACGTACCCGTTCGAAGCTCTGCCCCGTCAGGTCGGGCAGCGCGAACTGACCGGCGGGCGCCTTGGACGTCGGCGCGGTCTTCGGCGGTGAGGTGGGCGGGCGGGTCTTCGTCTTTGTCGGGGACGGTTCGATGCTGCTGGTTGCCTCCGGACCGGCGCCGGTGGTCGGATCGCTGCCCTCGCTGTTGGCCAGTGCCCAACCGCCGATCGCCCCGATGGTGGCGAGCAGCACCGTCGCCACCGCCGCCCCGGCGACCATCGCCCCCCGGCGCGGCCGATCCGGCTGCTCGACCGGCGACGAGGTCTGCCAGCTCGCGTTCCCATCCGTCATGTCGACCACTGCCTCACCATCCGGGCCCCGAACCGCCCGCCGACAATCACCATCTGACTGATGAAGTGTGCTGGCTGACGGCATCCGGGATCCAATCGGGCGTCGATGCGCACCCTCCGTAAGGATGCCAGCACGGCCCAATGTCGCGACTCGCCCTGCCGGCGGGTGGACGCTACGCTGCCCGGCATGGCCGTACGGGGCTGGGGAGGATCGGTCGCCATAGCGATCGGCGTAGCTGCGGGCGCTGGTGCCGCGCAGTTGGGGCTCGGCTACGGGCTCGGCATCATCGCCTGGCTGCCGTCGGCGAGCGGAACGAGCGAGGCGTCCTGGGTGGCGAGCCTCGCCTGGGCCACCTGGATCGCCGCCACCTCGACGGTTGCCGGTGCCATCGCGGCGCAGCGGATCGGTGCGCCCGAGACCGCGCGCCCCGCCACGGCGGGGACCCCGGCACCATCCGGACAGACCCTCACCACCGGACTGTGGCGGATAGCGTTGGCACTGGCGAGTGCGGTCGGCGGGCTGGTCACCGTCGCGCTGGTTGCCGTACCGGCCAGGGCGGCGACCCGCGCCGACAGTGTCTCGCCGCAGAGCATCGCCGCCGGCTACGCGGTCATCGGCGTGATGCTCGGGCTGGTGATGGCGATCTGGGCGCTCTCCTCGCCGGCCGTCGCCGGGAACGTGATCGCCACGAGCGGTTGGCTGTGGCTGCTCGCCGTCGTGTCGGTGGTCGACGGTGTCCTGTCCGGACGCGGCCTGGGCAGCGCGCAACTCGGCGTCTGGCAGATCACCTCGGACAGCGAACGGTTCTGGTTCCGTGACTACTTCTACTGGCCCGGCGCGGCTCTCTCGCTCGGCTCGGCGCTGCTGATCGGGGCGCTCGCCGCCCGTACGACGGCGCGGTTGCCCGAGCGTCGGGTCGGCGCCGTCGTTTCCGGTGTGGCGGGACCGCTGCTGGTCGCCACCGCGTACTTCCTGGCCGCGCCGAGGTTGGTGGGGATCCGGGCCGAGCAGGTGTCGGCGCACCTGGCCGCGCCGTACGCGGTGATCGCCGGCCTGGCCGGTTCGGCCCTGGTGGCGACGCTGGCGCAGCGCGCCTCGACGGCCCGGCCGGTGACCGTGGACCCTGCCGGGTCCGGGTCGGCGGACTCCCCGGAACCGGGTGGGGTGCCGGTGCGGCTGCCCGCCGCGTCCGACAGCCGGGTCGGTGACGGTGACGGTCACACCCCCCGGTCGTACGACACCGAGCCGGCCACCGAGCGGTTCGGCTCGACCGAGCAACTCCGGGACCGCCCGGCCACACCGGTTGCCACGTTGTGGCCGGCGGACGGGTCCGCGCAGACCGCCCCGGAGCCCCGCCGGGACACCGAGCCTCGGGACGCCGCGACCGGGTCCGATCGCCCGGACGGCGAGGGCGGTACGACGCCGGACCCGTCAGCCGGACCGGACCAGCCGGACGAGGCGAAGCCGAAGGGCCGGTCGGCCCGGTTCGGTCGCCGCGCCCGCTGACTCAGAGGTACGACCGACGGCGTACCCGGCGCACGAGCGTCCGGTCAGTCGATCGGCCAGGTGTGTACGGGTTCGTTGGTGCGCTGGAGTTCGCCGTAGCGCTGCAACATCCGGTGTAACGCCGCCGATCGGTCCAGCCCGTGGTGATGCTCGGCCGCCCACACCGACTTTGTCTGCCAGACGGCACCGTTGCGACGCGTACGGCAACGCTGCTCGATGATGCCGAGCAGCCGGTCCCGCTCCGCCGGTGCCACACCGAACCGGTCCAGCCCCACTGCGGCACGGGGCAGCAGTACGTCGAGGACCAGGTCGGTGACCCTTACCTCGCCGAGTCGGGGCCAGTAGACGGTGGCGTCGATGCCGCGCCGGGCGGCGGCGTGGAAGTTCTCCTCGGCCGCGCTGAAGGTGAGCTGGCTCCAGATCGGCCGTTCCGCCTCGGCCAGTTCACGGGCCAGGCCGAAGTAGAACGCGGCGTTGGCCAGCATGTCGACGATGGTCGGTCCGGCCGGCAGGACCCGGTTCTCCACCCGCAGGTGGGGGCGGCCGTTCATGATGTCGTACACCGGGCGGTTCCACCGGTAGACGGTTCCGTTGTGCAGCCGCAGTTCGGCCAGATGTGGCACCCCGCCGCGGTGCAGGACCTCGACCGGGTCCTCTTCCTCGCAGATCGGCAGCAGCGGGGGAAAGTACCGGACGTTCTCCTCGAACAGGTCGAAGATCGAGGTGATCCACCGCTCGCCGAACCAGACCCGTGGTCGTACGCCCTGGGCTTTGAGCTCGTCCGGCCGGGTGTCGGTCGCCTGCTCGAAGACCGCGACCCGGGTCTCCGCCCAGAGTTGCCGTTCGTAGAGGTACGGCGAGTTCGCGCCGATCGCGACCTGGATGCCGGCGATGGCCTGGGAGGCGTTCCAGTAGCTGGCGAAGTTGTCCGGCGCCACCTGGAGGTGGAGTTGGATGCTGGTGCAGGCCGCCTCGGGCGCGATCGAGTCGGTCTGGGTGTGCAGCCGTTCGACCCCCCGGATGTCCATCTCGATGTCCTCGCCCCGGGCGGCGACGATCTGGTCGTTCAGGATGCGGTACCGCGTGTTGGTGGAGAGGTTGTCGGCGACCAGGTGCCGTTCGGTGAGGGTGGGCAGGATGCCGATCAGGATGACGGATGCGTCGGCCTTGACCGCCCGGTCGTCGGCGCGGTCCAGGCTGAGCCGCAGGTCCCGTTCGTAGTCGGTGAAACCGGCGCCCTCGATGAGGCGGGGTCGGGCGTTGAACTCCAGGTTGAACTGTCCCAGTTCGGTCTGGAACATCGGGTCGCCGAGGTTGGCGAGGATCTCCTCGTTGCGCATCGCCGGTTCGGCGTCGGCGTCGACCAGGTTCAGCTCGATCTCGAGGCCGGTGGTCGGCCGTTCGGCGTCGAAGCCGAAGTCGTCGAGCATCAGCGCGAAGACATCCAGGCAGCGGCGAACCTTCTGCCGGTAGCGGATGCGATCCGCACGGGAAAATATGCTTTGTCCGACCTCTGTGCCCATGTGTCCTCCCCGGCGCTAAGCGCTGTCGGCGCAGCCCGGAGGAGTCGATGCCCGGATTCTTACCGCGACCGAACTATTACGGTACGAGTAAGGACCGCATCCGACCAGATCAGCGACAGTGCCGGCCGGAGGGCGGCCAGCAGCGCGGGCCCAACGATCGCACAGAGTCAGTCGGCGCTCGCAATCGGTCTCATATTCGTCCGCCCCGGGACCGGATCTCCGGTCGCCGGGGCGGGCGTGGAGTGCGCGGCACAGCCCGCACACTGTCCTACATAGAGAGTCGATCAGGCCTGACGGATGGCTTCGCCCTCGATCTCGATCTTGACCTTCTTGCCGACCAGCACACCGCCGGTCTCCAGGCCCACGTTCCAGGTCAGGCCCCAGTCCTCACGGTCGATCTCGGTGGTCGCGGTGAACCCGAAGATCTCCTGCCCGAACGGGCTGGTGCCGACGCCGTGGAACTCGACCTTCAGGTCGACCGGGTGGGTGACACCACGGATGCTCAGCTCACCGGCGAGCACGAACTCGTCGCCGCTGTGCGACTTGACGCCGGTGCTCCGGTATTCCAGGTTGGGGTGCTTCTCCACCTCGAAGAAGTCGCCGCTGTTGAGGTGGGCGTCGCGGTCGGCCTGACCGGTGGTGATGCTGGCGGCCGAGATGGTCGCGGTCACCGACGACTGCAGCGGATCCTCGGCGACGGTGATGGTCGCGGTCGCCTCGGTGAACTCGCCCCGGACCTTGCTCACCATCATGTGCCGAGCCACGAAGCCGACGCGCTTGTGCGCCTGGTCGAGCAGGTAGGTGCCAGCGGCCGGGATGGTCAGGCCGTCCCAGCTACGGGTGGCGGGGTTCGTGCTGCTGGTCATGATCGTGACCCTTCCGAGGGGATGATTGAGTACGTCAACGACTGACTGAGCAACTATAGACTGAGCAATATTCCCGTTGTCAAGCATTGCTAGGATGTAGCGGTGGCATCGACCGACGAGCTCTCCGACGACCCCCGGATCACCGCCCTCGGGCTGCTGATGGAGGTGCACGCCGGGCTGACCTCCCGGTTCGCCACCCAGTTCGACGAGCACGGACTCTCGCCCGTCGAGTTCGAGGTGCTGATGCGCCTGGCCCGGTCACCCGAGCGGCGACTCCGGATGAGCGACCTCGCCGCCCAGACCTCCCTCTCCACCAGCGGTGTCACCCGCGTTGTCGACCGGATGGAACGCGACGGGCTGCTCTGCCGCCACGCCTGCCCGTCCGACCGCCGCAGTCTCTACGCGGTGGTGACCCCCGCCGGGATAACCCGCCTGGAGGAAACCCTTCCCGGCCACCTGGCGTTGATCGAGCGGTGGTTCACCTCGCAACTCGACCCGAAGTCCCTGCGCGGCCTGCTCGGCGCGCTGCGCGACGTACGGGACGCGGTGAATCCGGGCGCCACCGCCGGCAGCACCGGGGTGAGCGACCCGGCGTCGGGCGATTAGCCCCGAACCCCCGTCGTACACCGGTCAACCGATGCGCTCGGGGCTCCGATCGCAGGACGATGTCCGGTGATCTCCACCTGGGACCGGCAGAAAAACCGGCAGAAGTCATTCGTGCACTTCGGCATTAGCCGCGTTACCGGACGAACTACGCGCCTGGTCGTACTAGTGTCCATCGGACGGGGGCTCCGGGGGGAGTGGCGCGAGCGGGAGTAAGTGAGGGGCTGTCGGGGGGCAGTCTCGCTCGCGCCACGCCCGGAACCAGACCTTTCTCAGCCGTCCCTCGGGTCGACCGGGGCGGCCGGCGGCACGACCGGCACCGCGTCGAGGGCCGCCCGCTCCCGGGGCAGCAGGGTGATCGCACCCTCGCGGCAGACCTGGTCGATCCGGGCCAGCAGCACCGTCCGTACCTCCGGGTCGTCGGTGGTCGCGACCAGCCCGACCAACGCCTCCGCCGCACCCCGCAGGTCACCGCCGGTGGCGTACGCGCCGGCCGCGGCGGCGTACCACTCGACCGCCCACTCACGGTCGGCGCGCTGCACGGCGAGGATCGCCTCGATCAGGGCGCAGGTCCCGTCCTCACCACCGCCCCGGTCGTCCACGAGCGGCCGTCCCGCGTCGAGCGCGCCGACCGGAGACCGGAAGTCCACCGACGTCACCGGTGACACGCCGTCCATCCGCAACTCGGCCAGGACCGCGCTCGCCTCGGCCAGCCGGCCGTCCTGGGCCAGGGCCAACCCGACCGTGCCGAGCACCTGACGGCGGTGGGTCGGATCGCCGTACTCGCTCAGTGCGGCGACCACGCGCCGGCCCTGGTTGACGGCGTCGGCGTACCGGCCGTCGAGGCGGGCCACCTCGGCCAGGTTCGCCCGCGCCAGGGCCCGCAGCCGCTCGTCCCCGCACTGGGCGCCGAGCAGGTCCATCGCGGCCAGCCGCCGCCGTGCCGCGGTCAGGTCCGCGCCCCTGATCTCGTGCCAGGTCAGGTAGTGCTGCGCCACTCCCATGTCCCTGGCCCGACCGTTGCGGCCGGCGAGGGTCAGCATCGTCTCGCCCAGCCGCCTCGCCTCGCCGTACCCACCGGTGGCCGTCCACAGCCCACAGAGCACACCGAGCGCGGCCAGTTCGCCGCCCACGTCCCGGTTCTCGTGGAACCAGTCCAGTGCCGCCCGCGCCGCCGGAAGTTCCTGCGGACCGGCACCGTGTGCGGCGGCGAGCTGCGCCACCCCCACCCGGGCCCAGGCCCGTACGGTCGGATCGGCCTGTGCGGTACGCGGATCGTCCAGCAACCGGCGCAGCCACTGCCGCCCGGCGACGTCCCTGCCCCGGAACCGCCACCACCGGACCAGGCTCGCCGCCAGGCGCAACGCGGTGTGCGGGTCGTCGGTCGCGGCGTGCGCCAGTGCGGCCCAGAGGTCGCTGGAGACCTCGTCCAACCGGCTCACCGCAGTGCCCGGATTCGGCCCGGTCAGCTCGGGCGCGGTCCGGGCGGCCAGCCCGGCGAACACCCGCGCGTGCCGGCGCCGGATCACCACCTGCTCCCCGTCGACCGCGGCCGTCTCGGCGGCGAAGTCGCGCACCACGTCGACCAGCCGGAACCGGAACGGGCCCCGCCCCCGTGCGCTGAGCAGGCCGAGCGCCAGGAGGCGGTCGAGCAGCGGCACCGGGTCCGCGGGCAACTGTCGCCCGGCCCGGTCGGACTCACCGGTCAGCATCGCCTCGGCCAGCTCGACCGACCACCGGTTCCGGAAGACCGACAGCCGGCGCAGGGCCACCTGGTCGTCCGGATCGAGCAACCGGTACGAGGCGGCCACCGCGTCCCGCAGGGTCAACGCGACCGCCTCGTGCACCGCCGCCGGGCGGGCGAGATCCAGCACCCGGTCCCCGTACCGGTCCAGGATCCCGTTGAGGTCAAGGATGCCGCCGCGCGCCGCCGCCAGCTCGATCGCGAGCGGCAACCCGCCGAGCCGGCGTACCAGGTTGAGCAGGGCGTCGAGTTCGTCCGGCTGCGGGGGCTCCCGCCGTACCTGGCGCAGCCGGGCCAGGAAGAGTTCGACCGCCGGATAGGGGGCGACCACGGCCAGTTCGGCGGGGGCATCGGCGGGCGGCACCTCCAGCGGCGCCACCGGCCAGACCCGCTCACCGGCCAACCCGACCGGATGCCGCCCGGTGGCCAGCACCCGTAACGTCGGCGCCCCGGCGATCAGCCGGTGCAGCGCCCCGGCCACCGCCCCCGGTGCCCGCTCCACCGCGTCGACCAGCAACAGCGACGGTCCACCGGCGAGCCGGGCGGCCAGGTCCTGTGCCCGGCCGACGCCGAACACGGTGGCGACCGCCGACAGGACGTCGCTCTCGGTGGACAGGTCGGTGACCACGATCCCGGCCACCCCGCCCGGGTGCTGCGGTGTCACCCGATCGGCGACGGCCAGTGCCAGGGCGGTCTTGCCGACCCCGGCGAGCCCGACCAGGCTGACCACCGAGGGTGCCGCGCCGGTGCCGCCGGTCAGCAACCCGGCAAGCTCCGGTACCTCCACGTCCCGACCGATGAGTGCCCCCGGCGCGGGCAGGCCGAGACCGGTTGCCGCCGGTCGGCCGACCGGCACCGCCGCCGGTACGCCGTTGTTCACCGTCCCTGCACCGCTCCCCGCGATGCCGACCGGGTTCGCCGATCCGGGCTCCGTACCGGCGGGGTTCTGCCCCCGCGCCGAGACGATGAACTCCGCCCGTTCGGCGCCGGCGAGGCGGAGCGCGGAGGCGAGCAGTTCGACCGTGGTTCGTTGCGGGCGCTGCGCTCGTCCCCGCTCCAGATCCCGTACGGTCCGGACTCCGACCCCGGCCCGTACGGCGAGGTCGGCCTGGGTCATCCCGGCTGCCCGGCGCAGGGTGCGCAGCAGCTCGGGGAAGCAGGTGGCGTCCCGCTCCGACCCATGATCCGGAGTCATGGGCAGGAAGAGTACGCACACCGCCCCACCCGGGGCAGGCATGCGTCGCGGTGCCGACGGGGAATGCACCGGATACCCGACAGTTACCGCCGCAGATGTCGGGAACCGGTCAGCATCCGGTCAGGAATCGGTCAACATCACCGTGCCGGATCGGATGTGTCCCGGCTCAACGGCCGACTCCGGCCGGTACGGGAACGGTCACCGCCGCCGGTCCACGCCCACCCGACCACCGCTCGTGCAGCCGGCGCAGCGGCCCCGGGGCCCACCAGTTCCACTCGCCGAGCAGGCTCATCAGTGCCGGCAGCAGGAGTCCGCGTACGACCGTCACGTCCAGGATCACCGCGACCGCCATGCCGAAGCCGATCTCCTTGACCGCGGTCAGGTCACCGAGCAGGAAGCCGAGGAAAACGACGACGATGCAGATCGCGGCGGCGGTCACCACCGGCCCGGTACGGGTGATCCCGGCCAGCACCGCCCGGTCACCGGCACTCGCCCGACCCGCCGCCGTCACCTGCCCCGACCAGCGCAGCCACTCCTCGCGGATCCTGGACAGCAGGAAGACCTCGTAGTCCATGGAGAGCCCGTACACGAAAACGAAGAGCAGGACGGGCGTGGTCAGGTCGATCGCACCCCACGACTCGACGCCGAGCAGGGCCGACCCGACACCCCACTGGAAGACCACCACCAGGATGCCGAGCGTGGCGAGCAGGGTCAGCGCGTTCATCACCAGCGCCTTGACCCCGATCACCACCGAACCGGTCAGCACGAACAGCAGCACCCCGGTGACCAGCAACAACACCAGTACGGCCAGCGGCAGTCGCTGCGCCACCGACGACCGGTAGTCGACCAGTTCGGCGGCGGCGCCACCCACCAGCAACGGCACCGGGGCGTCCAGGGCCCGTACCGCGCGGACCAGTTCGCGGGACTCCGGGCCGGCGGTGGCGCCCTCCGGCGTCAGGTCGATCACCAGCGCGTTGCCGGGGACGTCCGGCCGGGGCTGCATCTGGATCACGTGCGGGAGCCGGTTGAGCTGGTTCATCAGGTCGCGTACGGCCGAGGTGGCCGGGTCGGCGCTGACCACCACGACCACCGGTTGGGCCCGGCCGGACTCGAAGTCGCGCAGCAGCACGTCGTGCACCTGGCGTGCCTCCATGTCCGACGGCAGCGCCCGCGCGTCGGAGTTGGCCAGGTTCGCGCCGAACAGGAAGGGCAGGGAGAGCAGGAGCAGTCCGGCCGAGACGGTGACGACCACCGGCCCCGGCCGGGACTGGGCGAACGTGGCCAACCGGACGAGCAGTCCCCCGCCGACCGGGGCGGAACGCGGGTGTGGGCGCTGCGGCATACCCGAAACGGGGGTGGACCGTGCGGGGCGGACCAGGCGGGCCAGGCCGACAACCGCGCCGACCGCGCGGGTGGCCCAGGTCCGCGCGCCCGCCGCCGGAATCCGCCGGTGGCCGACCGCGATGAGCGCCGGTACGGCGGTCAGCCCGGCCAGCGTCGCCAGCGCCACGACCAGGGTACCGCCCAGCGCCATCGCCGCCAGCAGCGGCTCGGCGAAGACGAACAGCCCGGTCATCGCGGCCGCCACGGCGAGCCCGGAGATCAGCACCGCCCGCCCGGCGCTGGCCAACGTACGGCCGAGCAACTCCGCCGGACCGGCGTCCGGGTCGGCGTCCCGCTCCTCCCGGAACCGGAACAGCAGCAGCAGCGCGTAGTCGACGCTCAGGCCGATGCCGAGCAGGGTGACCACGTTGACGGTGAACTCGCCGACCTCGGTCACCGAGGCCAGGCCGAGCAGGCCGAGCAGCGTCACCGCGACCGCGCCGAGCGCCGCCAGCAGCGGGATCGCCCCGGCCAGGAACCCTCCGACTATCACCACGAGGACCACCAGAAGCACCACCAGCGCGATCGACTCGCCCACCGCCGCGTCCCGGATCGCCTGGTCGGCGAACGCCCGCTCGGCCAGCTTCTCGCCGCCGACCAGGACCTGCGGCGCGTCGATCCGACGCAGCAGCTCGGTCACCCGGTCCTCGACCCGTTCCCGCTCGACGTCCGACTGCCCGTCGACCAGCTCGACCCGGACCAGGGTGCTGCGGTTGTCGGCGCCGATCTGCCCGCCCGGCGCGCTGTAGAGATCGTCCACACCGGCCACACCCGGCAGGGTGCGCAGCTCGGCGGAAATCTTGGTGACGCTCTCCACCAGCGGCGGGTCGTACGGGTCCCGGTCCCGGACCACGGCCACCACGATCGGCCCCTCGGGCAGGAGCTGGTCGATCCGAGCCTGCGCCACCTGCGACTCGGCGTCCGACCGCAGGTTGTCCGTACTCGACAACCGGTCGAAGACCTGTCCGCCGAGGGTCGCACCGGCGAGCACGAGGACGAGCCACGCTCCCAGCACCGGCCACCGCCAGCGCCACATCGAACGCCCGAGTGCAGCGAACATGACCGAGACCTCCCCGGCGACCCGTACGGCCGCTTTGCGCGTTTGTCCCGTCGATGCAAGCACCCGGTTCACGCGTGCGCCAGCCCGCAACCGGTCAGTCCGAACGTCCGATTCGCGCATTCGGACCGGTCACCCGGTCCGGAGTCCGAAACGGAGCGGCATTGATCGGCTTGCTTCGGACACCCACAATCCCGGTGATGACCATCGAAGCGGGAGCGCCGTCCCTTCCCGGCGGGCTGACCACCTGGCGGGCCATCAGGCTGGCCGTACGGCTCGGCGCGACGCTGCGGGAACTTCTGTGGCTGCTCGTCCTGGCGATCCTGCTCGCCGCCCTGGACACCTTCCTCATTCCCGGCCCGCCGCTGCTTCTCGGTCTCCTGGTCGGTGCCCTGACGCAGGACCTGGTGCAGAGGATCCGTTCCGGCGTACCGGTGACCGCAACCGACCAGCCGGCGCTGTGCGCACTCGTCGCCGAGACCGCAGCCCGGCTCGGCGTGGACCCACCGGGTCGAATCACCCTGATCGGTCAACCACTGGTCCGGGCCAGGGCCACCGGTCGCCGCCGGACGTTGGAGATCGGCCTGCCGCTGGTCGCCTGCCTCTCCACCGCGCAACTACGCGCCCTGGTCGGTCACCAGCTCACGCTGCTCTCGTACCCTCGGGCCTGGTTGGTCACCCGGCTGTGGAACCGGTGGCGGGACACGGTGGAGTCGCGGGCCGGTGAGGCGGGCCGGTACCAGCGGGCACTGGCTCCGTTCGCCGCCGAAGTGGGCCAACGCGCCGACCGGGCCGCGCGGACCGGCGCCGGAGATCTCGAAACGGCGGCGTACGGCATCGTGCTCGGCGACGTCGTCTGGTCCGCGTACGCCAGCTTCCTGATCGACTCGGCCACCCCGCCCCGCCGGTGGTTCTGGTTCTCCAACCCCGCCTTCGAGGATCTCGACGACGGCTGGCGGCAGGTGGTACGACACGGCATCGACCGGCCGACGTGGGACCCCGGCGCGGCAGCGGCGCTGGCCACGCTGCACCCTGGGCTGACCCGGGCGCTGACCGTACTCGGCGCGGAGCCGATGGCCCTGCACGCGCCGGCCGACCCGGTGACGGTGCTGCCCCTGGACCGGCGTGCGTACCGCCGCCTGGTCCGGCGCAGCCACCACGAACTGAACGCTCTCGCCTGGGTCCGGTGGACCACCTTCACAGGCGCCCCGGCCGACTGGTGGATCCGACGGTCCCGGCGGAGTGCCGAGGAGGCGGTCGAGGCCGTCGGCGGCTCTCTCGGCCCGGCCGGAGTCGAGAACGTGGACGAGATCCGGCTCACCGACCCGGAAGCGCCCCGGGCGGTACCCCACCTGATCGAGTACGCCCTACTCCGTCGGGGTTGGCAGCTCGAACATCCGGCGGTGCGCGGCGTACTGGTCAGCCCGAGCGGGCAGCAGCTCGACGCCACCCGCCTGATGTCGACCGTCCTGGCGCAAGCCCCGGACCACGCCACTCTCCGCAGCCTGCTCACCACGACCTGAGCTGCACATCTCCGCCAGCGCTGAAACAATCTTGCCTCGGCCGCAACCGAGCCATCCTCCCACCCGTCAACCGGGAAAGCGCATGAGCCACTTGGGGGGAGCGTGGCGGTAGGTGAGGGATCCACAAAGCTTCGACGAGTTCTACCGAGGCTCCGCACCGCGAACACTGCGGTACGCGGTCGCCATCGTCGGGGACAGGACCGAGGCGCAGGACGCGGTGCAGGAGGCGTACACCAGGGCCTGGCAACGGTGGGAAACCCTGGCCAGCCATCCGTACCCGGAGGCGTGGGTACGGCTGACCGTGACCCGACTCGCCACCGACCGGTGGCGCCGGCTGACCGGGCTGTGGGCCGCGATCGCCCGTACCGACCGGTCCACCGGAATCGCGGCACCGCCCAGTGAGAACACCGTGCTGCTGGTGACGGCGTTACGCCAGCTACCGGCCCGGCAACGGCAGGTGCTGGCGCTGCACTACCTGGTCGACCTGACGGTGGACGAGATCGCCGCGCGGAGGTCGGCATCGCTTCGGGCACCGTCAAATCCCTGCTGTCCCGGGGCCGGGATCGACTCGCGGCACAACTCGGCGACCTGGCTCCCGACCGGCCCTTGGAGGTACACGATGCCTGATCTCACCGACCGTTTCGCCGACCTCGCGGCCGAGGTCGACGGCATGCTCCTCGCCAACCCGCAAAACTTGCGGCAGCGGGCCGATCGTCGGTCGCGTACCCGTGTGGCGCTGGTCGGTGCGGCGGCGACGGTCGCGGTTGCCGGCGTGGCGGTGACCCCCGCCATCCTCTTCGACCCGCCCCCGCCGACCCCGCAGGTGGGCATTCCGGTGCCGACCCCGACACCGACGCCGACGCCGACGCCTTCGGCGTCCCCGACACCCGACGGCGGCACCCCGACCGCACTCCCGCCCACCACCCCGCCGCAGGGGACGTCCGGCCCGCCACGGTCACCGGGACGAGCGGCGTCCATCTCGATCCCACTCGCGGCCTTCTTCACGCCACCGCCGAACACCCGGAAGTCGGAAACCAGGGTCGCCACGGCAAACGGCGAGGCGCTGCCCAAACTCTGCCGGGACGACATGTTCACCGCGTTGGACGACGAGATGATCGGACGCAAAGCGGTTCGGTCGCTCTACAAACGACCGGAGGATCTACCGGACTACGTCCCTCACGGCACCCTCTACCAGACGATCACCGCCTACACCACGGGCGCGGCAAAGCAGTTCATGGACGAGTTCGCGACCGCAGCAGCCTCGTGCAAGTCGTTTCGGGCCGGCGACATCCCGACCACCATGCGTACGCTGCCACCGCCCTCGTACGGCGACCAGGCGATCCTGCTGGAGACCGACCGCCCGTCCCTCGACATCGACGGAAACCCAACCGACCACCGCGTTACCCAACGAATTGTCGTCGTACGGGTGGGTGACGTGGTCACGGTACTCAACGACAGCGGCTGGGAGGACACCAGTTCCATCCCCGCCCTCATCGACGACTTCACCCGCCTAGCAGTCACCGCCCTCGAACAGTGGCGCTAACCCCCTCCCCGGCGATCTTGCACTTGTGGTCGTGAACGAATCGGGGCCAGTGCCTCAATTCGGGCGCCACAACTGCAAGATCGTCGGGGCACGGGGGCGGGGGCACGTGGGTCTGGGGGTGGGTTAGAGGCCCAGGTCGCGGGCGATGATCATGCGCTGGACCTCGGACGTACCCTCGCCGATTTCGAGGATCTTCGAGTCGCGCCAGAACCGGGCCACCGGGAACTCGTTCATGAAGCCGTACCCGCCGTGGATCTGCGTCGCCTCGCGGGCGTTGTCCACCGCGCTCTCGCTGGCGTACAGCTTGGCGATGGCGGCCTGGCGCTTGAAGTCCTCGCCGGCCAGCATCCGCGCGGCGGCGTCGTAGTACGCCAACCGGGCCATGTGGGCGCGCAACTCCATGTCGGCGATCTTGAACTGGATCGCCTGGTTCTTCGCGATCGGCTGGCCGAACGCGTGCCGCTCCTTGGCGTACCGGATCGACTCGTCGACGCAGCCCTGGGCGAGCCCGACGGCGAGTGCGGCGATGGCGATCCGGCCCTCGTCGAGGATCTGGAGGAACTGGGCGAAGCCCCGGCCACGGGTGCCGAGCAGGTTCGCCGCCGGCACCCGGCAGTCGTCGAAGGTCAGCTCGTGGGTGTCGGAGGCACACCAGCCGACCTTCGAGTAACCAGGTGCGACGGTGAAGCCGGGCGTACCCGACGGGACGATGATGGTGGACAGCTCCTTCGAGCCGTCCTCCTTGATGCCGGTCACCGCGGTGACCGTGACCAGCGCGGTGATGTCGGTACCGGAGTTCGTGATGAACGCCTTCGAACCGTTGATCACCCACTCGTCGCCGTCCAGGACCGCGCGGGTGGTGGTGCCACCGGCGTCGGACCCGGTCCCCGGCTCGGTCAGCCCGAACCCGGCCAGCGCCTCACCGCTGAGCAGCCTCGGCAGCCACTGCTCCTTCTGCGCCTCGGTACCGAAGCGGAAGATCGGCATCGCGCCGAGCGAGATCGCCGCCTCCAGGGTGATCGCCACGCTGGAGTCGACCCGGGCCAGTTCCTCCAGGGTCAGGCAGAGCGCGAAGTAGTCACCGCCCATGCCGCCGCGCTCCTCCGGGAAGGGGAGCCCGAACAGGCCCATCTTGCCCATCTCCCGGATGACCTCGTACGGGAACGTGTGCTTTTCGTAGTGTTCGCCGATGACCGGGGCGACCACCTCGCGGGCGAACTCCCGTACGGTCTGCCGGAGCGCCTCCTGCTCCTCGGTGAGCCGGAAGTCCATGGGTTCCTCCTCGTAGGCGGTACAACGTGGAACACGGGTGCCGGTCGGCTCACTTGTGGCGGCCTACCGGCGAAAACGAAACCGGTCAGACCGGGGTGACGCCGTGTCGCCGCCGGGAGAACTGGCGGTCCTTGCCCTTGGCCGCGGCGTACCGCCGGACCAGTTCGGTCCGCAGCTCGTGCGGCTCCACGATCGCGTCGATGACAAGTTCGCTGGCCAGCCGCACGATGTCGATGTCGCGCTCGTACTCGGCCCGCTTCGCCGCGACGAACGCGGCCCGCTCGTCCGGGTCCTCGATCGCGGCGATCTTGTTGGCGTAGACCGCGTTCACCGCCGCCTCGGCCCCCATCACCGCGATCTTCGCCGTGGGCAGGGCGATCGTCGCGTCCGGCTCGAAGCCGGGACCGGCCATCGCGTAGAGACCCGCGCCGTACGCCTTGCGCACCACCACGCAGATCTTCGGTACGGTCGCCTCCGAGATCGCCGTGATCATCTTCGCGCCGTGCCGGATGATGCCCTGCTTCTCCACCGCCGTGCCAACCATGAATCCGGGCACGTCGGAGAGGAAGAGCAGCGGTACGTTGAACGCGTCGCAGAGCTGGACGAACCGGGTCGCCTTGTCGGCCGAGTCGACGAAGAGCACGCCGCCCTTGAACATCGAGTTGTTCGCGACGACACCCACGACCTCGCCGTTCAGCCGGCCGAACCCGATCGTCAGCTCCTTGGCCCAGAGCGCCTGGATCTCCAGGAACGAGTCGGCGTCGAGCAGGCCCTTGACGTACCGGCGCATGTCGAACGCCTGCCGCTCGCTCGCCGGCACCAGCGCGGCCAGATCGACCGACGCGGGCGGCTCGGCCGCCTCGGCGGCCGGCGGCTCCTGCGTCCAGTTCGCCGGCAGGTACGACAGGTAGTTCCGCACCACGTCCAGCGCGTCGGCCTCGGTCTTGCACAGGAAGTGCCCCACGCCCGACTCGGCGCAGTGCACCCGCGCGCCGCCCATCTCCTCCAGCGTGGTCTTCTCGCCGGTCACCATCTCGACCATGCGATCCGAACCGAGATACATGCTCGCGTTGCCCTCGACCATGGCAACCACGTCACAGAACGCCGGAATGTACGCGCCACCGGCCGCGCTCGGCCCGAACAGGGCGCAGACCTGCGGGATCGAGCCCGAGGCGCGTACCTGGTTCCAGAAGATCTTGCCGGCGCCCCGCCGCCCCGGGAACAGGTCCACCTGGTCGGTGATCCGCGCCCCGGCCGAGTCGACCAGGTAGACCATCGGCATGCCGGCCGCGTACGCCCGCTCGATGATCCGGATGATCTTCTCGACCGTACGGGCACCCCAGCTACCGGCCTTGACCGTGGAGTCGTTCGCCATCAGGCAGACCCGCCGGCCGTCGATGGTCGCCTGACCGGTGATCACCCCGTCGGCCGGCAACCCGTCGGCGAGCGCGTTGGCGTAGATCCCGTCCTCGACGAAGGAGCCCTCGTCCACCAGGAGCGCGACCCGCTCCCGGGCGAAGAGCTTGCCCTTGGCCGCGTTCGCCGCGTGGTACTTCTCCGCGCCACCGCCCCGGACCCGCTTACGGAGCTGTTCCAGCGCCTCACCGTCGAGCGTCACGCCGACTCCTCACCGCACCCCGACCAACCGACCCGGTGTCCCGGCCGCAGCCGGGACACCACAAGTCTACTTAACGGTCGTTAGGCTAGCGCATCGAGCCGAGCAACACAGGTCACCGTCCGCCGGATCAGACCAATCTGGTACGCGGACCAGCGCGCAACACTCCCGACGGCAACTGCCGCCCGACCAACTTCTCCGCCAACTCCGCCACCTCGATCAACCGGTCCAGGTCGATCCCGGTCTCGATCCCCATGTCGTGCAGCATGTGCACCACCTCCTCGGTGGCCACGTTCCCGCTCGCCCCCGGCGCGTACGGACACCCGCCGAGCCCGCCGATGCTGGCGTCAAACTCGGTGATGCCCAGCTCCAACGCCGTCAGGATGTTCGCCAGACCCGTACCCCGGGTGTTGTGGAAGTGCAGCAACACCGGCACGTCCGGCTGGGCGGACCGAACCGCCGTCACCAGCTCCCGCACCCGACGCGGCGTACCCATCCCCGTCGTGTCACCGAACGCAACCCGATCGGCACCATCGGCAACCACCCGGTCTACGATCCCCGCCACCCGCTCCGGCGCGACATCCCCCTCGTACGGACACCCGAAGCTCGTCGCCACGATCACCTCGACCGAGGCACCTGCCCCGTGCAGCAGCTCGATCAGCTCCGCGATGTCGTCCAACGACTCAGCCGTCGACCGGTTCACGTTCCGCCGGTTGTGCGTGTCGCTGGCCGACACCACCACCTCGATCTCGGTGAACCCGGCCGCCAACGCCCGCTGCGCCCCGCGCGAGTTCGGCACCAGCGCGGAGTAACGCACCTCCGGTGCCCGTACGGCCGCCCGCCAGACCTCGTCGGCGTCGGCCATCGCCGGAATCGCCCTCGGATGCACGAACGACACCGCCTCGATCCGCCCCACACCGGTGGCGGAGAGCGCGTCGAGCAGCCGCACCTTCGCATCCGTCGGAATCGGGTCCTCGTTCTGCAACCCGTCGCGCGGTCCCACCTCGCGGATCGACACCGAACCTGGCAGTTGACTCATCGGCCACCTCACTGTGACGCCACTGGACCCACCCATTGTCACTCGCCCACCCGGACGAGCCCAGATCGAGGGCAGCTCATGGGGGGAGTGGGGCCCACCGTGCCCACTCTGGGCCGTCACGCTTGATCCCCGCCGTGGGCACGGTGGGCCCCACCCAGACCACCAGCAGACTCAGCGCCTCCGGAAACGATCTCTTTCGCGGTTGTCAAACGGCCATCGAGTAGACGCCAGCGGACAGCCATCCCAGGATCGCCGCCCCGTACAGCAGTTGGAGCGCCTCCGTCTTGGTCCATACCAACCCTAGGAAGCGCGGCGTCCGTATGCGCGCGTGTGGGAGGACCTCCGGAGCGGAGTCCAGATCCTCCAGGCGCAGTCCGTAGAAGTCCCGCTCCAGGGTGGCCGCCCACAGTCGGAAGTGACGGCAGTTCGCCATGTTCTTGCGTTCCCACCGGTAGACGGCGAAGGTAACCAGCGCGGCACAGAGACTCAGCAGCACAATCGCGGTGTCGGGTATCTCCGCCCCGGGAGCGCGCATGAGCAACACGATGCCCACACCGGTCACCAGCGGGATCGCCGCCAGAAGCTTGAGACTGACATCGTCCGTCGCCCTGATGTTGGCGCAAATCTCCTGATAGACGTTGTTCAGGTCGCCTTGGCCTGCCCAGGACGGCCGACCGTCTACCACCTCGCGGGTTTGCTCCATGTGCCGCCCCCATCCCGGGACTGAGTGACCTCGACAACACCCTGATCGTCGCAAGGCCACGCACACCACCCGAGTGCTTCGACAGGGTGGGGCCCACCGTGCCCACGGCGGGGATCAAGCGTGACGGCCCAGAGTGGGCACGGTGGGGCCCCCCCCCCCCCCCCCAAACGGCCCCCCCCCCCCCCCCCCCACCCCCCCAAAAAAACCCCCAAGGAAAAAAACCCGCACAAAAAAAAAAGAAAA
>NZ_JBSGCD010000061.1:0-23742 GCF_053601675.1 Micromonospora sp. NPDC004704
AACGGGAAGATCCACTCCGGGCGAGCTGCCGAGATCACCTGCACACCGACATGATCCACCATGGACCACCTATCGAGTTACGAGACGTCCTTTAGCGGAGCTGTTCATATCCGCCTCGGATCCGGTCAGCCTGGCCGACGCCGGCTACCTCGCTACATCAATCAGAGAGGCAGTCGCGGTAGCCCGACAAACGCACCGGCCGTACTGGCTGAAGCGGGCGTGCCCACCCTGGTGCATCGCGATCCATCTGGACGGCGACGAACTCGATGATCGGCTCCACTGGCCAGACGACTCGCCACCTGTGCTGCTGTCGCTGCATCACTCGGTGAGTACGGCCGGAGAGTCGTGCAGCGCCCAGGCGTACCGGCCGCAGCAGTTGGAGGTCGACATGGAACAGCGCGCCGACGCGTTCGAGCCGGTGGTGAAGTTCTCGATCGAGGGCGCGGCGGCGGTGTTGTGCCTCACGCTCGACGAGGCCGAACAGGTGCGGACGGCAATCGGCCGGGTCGTGGCCCTGGCCCGCGATGGAGACAACCAGCCGATCGCGGCCGCCCAGTCGTTGGCCGGCCCAGCACCGACGCCGGATCGACCGAGCCCCGACCGAGACCTGCTCGACCGGGTGGTCCATGACGAGGGCCTGACGGCCGGACAGAAGATCAGCGTGCTCCGCGGCGCGATCGCCGAGCTCCTCACCCAGCAGGGCCTGAGCGTCCCCGAGCGGGCCTCGCGGTTGAACTGCACCGAACAGCAGGCGGTGGACGCGGTGATGGACTTCGCCATGTGGTCACACGCCGGCTACCTGCTTCCACCCACAAAGCCAGCCCAGCCGCCGTGCCCGGTGTGGTGCGAGGGAAACTGCCACACAGAAGACGGCGACCGCCTGCACACCCGGCATATGGCCGCCGTGTACGGCATCCAAATCGATGATGCCGACGACCTCAAGCTCGCACGGTCGACCTTGAAGCGTTCAACTCGCCCGACGGGCACGGTGACGAGCCGCCATCGGTGACGTTGGCCATCGACAACCCGGAACAGCCCACCGCCGATCTGAGCAAGATCAGCGGAATGGACCACGACACGGTCCGGCACCTGGCCGCAACGTTGGTGTCGGGCTGCTGGGACCGCACAACAATCCCGCTCACCCCTCAGCAGGCGGCGAACCTCGGCGCGACGCAGGCGTCTGACCTGGGGTTCCCCAGGTCAGACGCCATTTGATCTTGTGTGCCCGAAGGGACTCGAACCCCTAACCTTCTGATCCGGTGGATGCTCGAACGGAGACGGAATCGGGCGTGGGGCCGGCGGTGTGGGTGAGGGTGACTTCGGCGGCGGCAGCGTCGGACCGCCGGTGACGCAACTCGGCCGGTACCACCGCCAGTGCGATCAGCGCGCCGAGCAAACCCGTCGCGGCGAACCCCCAGGCCGGTACGGAGGCATCGATCACCGCCCCGGCCAGCGGGGTGCCGAGCGCCAGCCCCACCACCATCGCCGAACCGTGCAGGCCCATCGCCTCACCCCGTACGCTCGCCGGCACCAGCCGGCTCACCGCGTCGGCGGTGGCGGCTATGGTCGGCGCGGTGAGCGCCCCGGACGGCAGCAGCACTAGGGCCAGCAGCCACCATTCGCCGCTGCCCAGACCGACCGGAATGGTGACCAGACCGAGCAGCAGGGCAAGGCTCAGCGACGGAACCGGGCGGGACAGCGCTCCGTAGGTGAAGCCGCCGACCAACGAGTACGAGGCCCAGAGCGCCAGCACCACGCCGGTCCAGTCGACCTGACCGGCGTCACGCAGCACCGCCACCACCGCCACTTCGGTGCCGGCGATCACCAGCGTGCTGGCCGCGCCACCAGCGAGCAGCCCGATCAGCCGTGGGGTCAGCCATTCCCGGCGGGGCAGCGGCTGCGCCGGCGTCGTCTCCTCGTCCCGGGCCCGGGTCGGCGGGTTGAGCACCAGCAGGGTGAGTCCGGCCAGCACGATGCCGCCGCCGACGGCATACATGGTCAGGGTGGGCGAGACACTGGTGGCCAGGGCCACCGCCGCCGCCGGACCGATCATGAAGCTGAGTTCGACCGACATCGAGTCCAGCGCGTACGCCTGACGGCGCTGGGTCGGCGGGACCAGCGCGGCGATCGACTGCCGGACCACGGAGAAGACCGGGAGGGTGAGCAGCCCGCCGACGAACGCGGCACCGAGCAGCACCGGGTACGGCAGGACCGGCGCCGTGCCCCAGAACAGCGCCGAGACCGCCGTGGTCAGCAGCAGCATCGGCCGCAGGCCGCGCCGGTCGACCAGCCGGCCGAGCAGCGGTGCGCCGAGCGCCGAACCGACCGTCAGCGCGGCCCCGACCAGTCCGGCGGCGAAATATCCGCTACCCAGATCGAGTACGTGCAGCGTCATCGCCACCGCGGTGGCCGCCACCGGGACCCGGGCGAGGATCGCGACCAGCAGCAGGGGCCGCAACCCCGGCAGCGCGAGTGTGTCCCGGTAAGGCTTCACATCCAACATGACCTATACCTCCAGGGCGACCTGCTAAGACGAATGATTCCCGTGGCGTTCGCTGACGTGACATGAAAAGAGAGATGTGATGACTCGCCTACCCGACGATCACTTGGAATCGAGGGGCGTTTGCAGCCAGAGTTCGTTGCTGACCGACCGGGATTTCATAACCATCCGTCGAGCGTTACGGCGAGGGTCACCGGATGAGGGTGATCGAGTCATGTCTTACCGCACCACGCTCGGTGTCACGAATGCCCCTCTGGGACGCCGCCTGTGCGTTCGCTATTGACCGCTGAGGCAAGGTGCCCGCAGAGCAGGGGAATGAGGACACGGTCCAGGCTCAGCGCAGCCCTCAGGCCGAAGCCGTCCTCGTGCACGCCGGAACCCTGGTCGCCGCGACACTCGACGAAGTCCGCGCACCAGCCCTACGGTCGGCAGTAACAGCTCCGGCATGCGGATGACGGTATTACCTGCTCGGCGGATCGGCCAGCCGTCTATGCGCAGCGCCAACAGTACTCAGAGGCCGATCCTGCGCAATGGTTGCCGCCCCCTACAAGAGTTAGAGGCGGAGGCCCTACCCCGCTCCAGCGCCGCGCCAGGATCCTCAATGAGGACTCTCAGCAAGAGGAGGACGTCAGACAGGCACCAATCCAGGTCTACCACATTGTGACACACACCACATTGATGCGGTCGAGATTTCGGTCGGCGTTGCTGGTCGAAGATCGCCCAGATGAGGGTGACTGAACCCCGGCCACGCCGTGGGCGGTCAGCGACCGCAGAAACGCCAGCCAGCGGCGCCGTCTTCATCGGACAGCGGCCTTCGCCGGCTGCCCTTGCGCGAGTTCGCCATCAATGATTCCAGCTCATCGGCCCCGACGGCGACCTGGCCAGAGCGGAGCCAAAACGGCTGCGTTAACCGGATCCGGGTGGCGGAACAGCGACCGCAGCTGCTGCATGCGATCGGCAAACACCGTCCTGCCGCGAGTCCACGCGACCCGCTCCATGATCACCGTCGTCGGCATGTCCGGGAACTCCGCCAACAAGGCCCGGATCTGCGGCTCCACCGCGTCCACAATCGAGCGCTTCGCCGCCCGCTGATCGCGAGGCGGCCCATGACCGGCCAAGGCCCTGCATACCGTGTTACGCGAGACCCCCAACCGGCGACAGATGGCCTTGATCGCCATCTGTCGCGCCCGGTGCAACCGACGATCTCCGCCCGGTCCTCCACGCCCAAAGCTGGTGTCGGGTACGCAGGTGTCGTCCCAGGACTCCGGGACGAACAGTCGCCAGTCCAGCACCGCTGAGGCGGCGTCGGTCGCGGCGTGGACGGTGACGGCGATCTGGCAGTTGGCGACCTTACCGAGCGTGCCGGAATACTGCCGCGATACACACGCCGAAGCTCTGCCGTCCTTCGGGAACCCGGTGTCGTCGACCACCCAGACTTGTGCTGCCACCAGGTCAACCGCAGCCGTCGCCAGCCGCCGCCGTACACCCTTCACATCCCAGGTCGACGAGGTCAGGAACTGTTGGAGTTGCTGGTGATCGACCCCGAGCCTTTGCGCCATCGGCTGCATCGACTTGCGCCGGCCGTCCAGCATCAACCCCCGCAGATACCGCAGACCGGTCGCCCGCTGATCCGAGCGTGGTAACCCCGCGAACGCCTCCGCCGCGAAGTCCTCCAGTTGCGCCCGCACCCGAGCGAGCCCCAGCTCATCCACACCCATAGCCAAACATCGTCACGAATGCCCACACAAGCGACACGCCGCAACGACCTAACAAAGCACTACTAGTGTCCTGAGTCCGTAGTTTCCTGTTAGTTCTGGTATGGGTGATGGTCGTGGGCCGAAGCTGGCCCTGCTGGAGTTGACGGGCGCCGAGCGGGACGCGTTGGAGGCGTTGACTCGTAGGCGTTCGACCGCGCAGGCCCTCGCGACGCGGGCGCGGATCATCCTGGCTTGCGCCCAGGGTCTGTCGAATAGTGAGGTGTCACGGCTGCTCGGTGTGTCGTTGCCGACGGTCGGCACGTGGCGGTCGCGGTTTGTCGTCCATCGGGTCGATGGTTTGTATGACGAGCCGCGGCCGGGTCGTCCACGCCAGGTCAGTGACGCGGACGTGGAACGGGTGATCGTGGAGACGTTGGAGTCGACGCCCCGTAACGCGACGCACTGGTCGAGTCGGTCGATGGCGGCGGCGACGGGCCTGTCGCAGTCGACGGTGTCGCGGATCTGGCGGACGTTCGGGTTGCAGCCGTGGCGGGCGGAGTCGTTCAAGTTGTCGACGGATCCGTTGTTCGTCGACAAGGTCCGTGACGTCGTCGGGTTGTATCTCGACCCGCCGGAACGGGCGTTGGTGCTGTGTGTTGATGAGAAGTCGCAGATCCAGGCCCTGGACCGGTCGCAGCCGGTGTTACCGATGCAGCCCGGTGTGCCGGAACGCCGTAGTCACGACTACCTGCGGGCGGGTGTGACGAGCCTGTTCGCGGCGTTGGACCTGGCCACCGGGACGGTGATCGGGTCGGTGCACCGCCGGCACCGGCAGCAGGAGTTCCTGAAGTTCCTGCGGAAGATCGACGGGGCGGTGCCCGGTGATCTGGACGTGCACCTGGTGCTGGACAACTACGCCACGCACAAGACCCCGGCGGTGAAGCGGTGGCTGCTCCGCAACCCCCGCTTCCACCTGCACTTCACCCCGACCAGCGCGAGTTGGCTCAACCTCGTCGAACGGTTCTTCGCCGAGATAACCAACAAACTCATCCGCCGTGGGGTCCACCGCAGCGTCGTCGCCCTGGAGAAGGACATCCGGGCCTGGCTGGCCATCTGGAACGAGCAACCACGCCCGTACGTCTGGACCAAGACCGCCGACGAGATCCTCAACAGCCTCGCGACGTACTGCAAACGAATCAAAGACTCAGCACACTAGTGTCCTGAGTCCGTAGTTTCCTGTTAGTTCTGGTATGGGTGATGGTCGTGGGCCGAAGCTGGCCCTGCTGGAGTTGACGGGCGCCGAGCGGGACGCGTTGGAGGCGTTGACTCGTAGGCGTTCGACCGCGCAGGCCCTCGCGACGCGGGCGCGGATCATCCTGGCTTGCGCCCAGGGTCTGTCGAATAGTGAGGTGTCACGGCTGCTCGGTGTGTCGTTGCCGACGGTCGGCACGTGGCGGTCGCGGTTTGTCGTCCATCGGGTCGATGGTTTGTATGACGAGCCGCGGCCGGGTCGTCCACGCCAGGTCAGTGACGCGGACGTGGAACGGGTGATCGTGGAGACGTTGGAGTCGACGCCCCGTAACGCGACGCACTGGTCGAGTCGGTCGATGGCGGCGGCGACGGGCCTGTCGCAGTCGACGGTGTCGCGGATCTGGCGGACGTTCGGGTTGCAGCCGTGGCGGGCGGAGTCGTTCAAGTTGTCGACGGATCCGTTGTTCGTCGACAAGGTCCGTGACGTCGTCGGGTTGTATCTCGACCCGCCGGAACGGGCGTTGGTGCTGTGTGTTGATGAGAAGTCGCAGATCCAGGCCCTGGACCGGTCGCAGCCGGTGTTACCGATGCAGCCCGGTGTGCCGGAACGCCGTAGTCACGACTACCTGCGGGCGGGTGTGACGAGCCTGTTCGCGGCGTTGGACCTGGCCACCGGGACGGTGATCGGGTCGGTGCACCGCCGGCACCGGCAGCAGGAGTTCCTGAAGTTCCTGCGGAAGATCGACGGGGCGGTGCCCGGTGATCTGGACGTGCACCTGGTGCTGGACAACTACGCCACGCACAAGACCCCGGCGGTGAAGCGGTGGCTGCTCCGCAACCCCCGCTTCCACCTGCACTTCACCCCGACCAGCGCGAGTTGGCTCAACCTCGTCGAACGGTTCTTCGCCGAGATAACCAACAAACTCATCCGCCGTGGGGTCCACCGCAGCGTCGTCGCCCTGGAGAAGGACATCCGGGCCTGGCTGGCCATCTGGAACGAGCAACCACGCCCGTACGTCTGGACCAAGACCGCCGACGAGATCCTCAACAGCCTCGCGACGTACTGCAAACGAATCAAAGACTCAGCACACTAGGCCACCAGGAGTCGCATCATGCCGTGCACCGCCTCTGCGTCGCGGAACAACTGCTCCCGGTCCTCATGTACGAGACGGATCAGCCCCCAGCAGCCATCCAGGTCTCGGGTGACCGGCCAGTGAACGCCCTGCGGAGCGATCATCCTCTCGCCGTCGTACGAGGGAAGCTCCCTGACCCCTTCGAGCCCCGCATAGCTCTGCACCACACCAGGCTCGTCGTTAATGAGGCAACAGATGTTGTAGTGGCGCTCGAAGTGGTGGTCCCCGGACGTACGGCGCCCGTCGACGAAGATCCTGATGTTCTCCTGGAAGACGTTGAGGCCCGAGCACTTCTGGATCATCAAGGGAACGCTGGCACCCGGAAGGCGGTTGTTGACCTCAACGACCCGCAAGCCGCGTGACGTCATCTTGAATTCGGTGTCGTTGATCCCGTAACGCACGTCGAGCGCGTCGTTGACCGACCTCACGTACGGCAGGGCCGCTAGGGCGATCGGATCGTCCAACGGAAGTGAGAACATGTTTCGGTAGATGCTCGCGTTTCCGTCCCGCTGGATCTTTTCGTACTTGGCGAAGGCTATCGGCACGGCCTCGCCGTCACCTGCGTGCGCCAGGTCCATGAAATACTCGTCGCCATCCAGGTATTCTTCGGCCAGCACCGTCGAAAACCGCTGGTGGTAGGGGTCGGCCTGACTCACGATCACGTTGAAGGCGTCGACGACCTCCTGCCGGTTCGCGCACACGAAGACATGGACGCCCCCGACCGAGGCATTCGGCTTGAGAACCACCGGATAGCGGTGCCCGTCAGCCCAGGAGATGATCGACTCCAGATCCCCTGACTCGTGGAACGCGGCACACGGGACCCCGTGCCGTGTCCAGTACTCCTTCATCACACGCTTGTTCCTTCGGGCCTCCAGACTCTCGGTCGGATTGCCGATAAGCCCGAGCGACTCAGCCAGCACGTCTACGATCTTGAGAGACGGTGGAGCTCCCGGGACGACCGCGACGACACCGCGGCCCTTCAGGAACGCCACCGTCTCGTCGATGGAGGAGTGTTGGTAGACCTCGCTGAAGTCCGCCGGATCGAACGTCTGCGTGATGTAGGGGGTGCGGTATTCCTGCGTCAGGACACAGATCACTCTGAAGCCGAGGGCGGTGCCTTCCCCGCCGTAGGGCCCAGCCGCTGCAACCGGATCTATGACCGCGATGGCGGGGTCGAGGTATGACATCTGAAAACTCCTCCCGAAAAGACACTGTGCACAGCTTCAACGCGTCCCAACTGCCGGGTCCGTGGCCACTGACGCGACGGCGTACTAGGAAATGAATTCGAAGTAGCCGTTCGCCGCGTAGTCATCCACGGGTCGCTTGAACCGTTCGGCCGGCGGCGGGAAGCCTGCCTTCAAGAAGATGTCGAGAAAATAGGCACCTTCCGTGCTGGTGATGCCGATCCCGCGGGCGACCCGGTCGTCCACGTCCACATGCTCACGCGCATAGTTGATGACGACGTTCTTGATGCCACTGCCGTCCGGCATGCGGATCTTGGGTCGGTCGACGATGTAGGCGGGCAGGCGGTCGCGCATGGCCTCCCGAAGAACCCACTTCTCGACGCCGTCACGGATCTTCAGATCCATCGGCAGAGAATACGCGAACTCGAGAAGATGGCGGTCCAGGAACGGCACACGCGCCTCGACGGAGTTCATCATGCTCGAGCGGTCCACCCGTTGCAGATCGGTGCGGTGGAGGTTGCCCACCCGGTACTTCATCAGACCGACCGGATCCGTATGCGTCTTGAACAGGTCGTACCCGGCCAGCACCTCGTCGGCTCCGTCCCCGCAGATGGCCACCTTGATGCCGTGTTTTCTGACGGCCTGATAGATGAGATACTGCGTGCAGGCGTCGATGATGTCCACGACCTCGAACAACTCGGCCCCGTGAACAATCCGGGGAATGATGTCGATGAGATCCGAGCGGTTTAAGTGGACGATATGCTGCTTGACCCCGAAGTCTTCGCAGTAACGTCTCGCCACCTCCACATCTGCGGCTCCCTCGAAGCCGACCGTGAAGGCGGTGACGTCGGGGTGATACCTCCGCGCCGCTTGCAATACCGCCGCGCTGTCGATGCCGCCGCTGAACGGAACGGCAAGCGGAAGGTCAGTGTCGACCTGCTTACGAACCGCGTCCTCGAAGATCTCCCGATACCTACGGGAAGCCGCAGAGCTCGCGATCGGGACCTGCTGCTCGTCCAGCTCGAAGTAGCGGACCTCCCTGCCGTTGTGGACGTAGGTCCCGGGCGGCACCGGACGAATGGGCGCGGGATGATCGAGCAGACATTTCTGCTCGGAGGCGAACCGATAGACCCCGTCCTGGAGCTGGTAGTACAGCGGTTTGATGCCGACATGGTCCCGCACCGCTAGGAACGATCCGTCCCTGCTGTCGCAGATGACGAACGCGAACATGCCGTTCAGTTTCCGCAGGAACGGGATTCCCCACTCGAGGTAGGAACGCAGTACCACCTCAGTGTCGGAGTTTGTGCGGAAGGTATGCCCGAGCTCCTCCAGCTCCTGTCGGATGCTTCGGAAGCCGTACAACTCTCCACTGAACACCAACCAGACCTGTCCCGCCTCGTCGGACAACGGCTGGGCCGCATGCGGACGGTCGACGATGGCCAACCGGTTCGTCCCCATCGAGAAGCGAGCTCCCAAACCCCGCTCCCCAAAATGATCAGCATCCCCACGATGCCGGATCCTCTCCAGCATACGGATCAGCTCGTTGTCCCGAGCCGCAGCACGGTCGTCGCCCGTCTGCACCAACTCGCGATCTACCACGACGGCGATCCCACACACCTTGTTACCTCTCATTCGCAAGCTCGAGATCGGGCACGCCTAACCGGGCATTCTTGCTTCGGATCACCAACCGGGCAGCCTCATGGAAGCCGCCTGCGGGCGCGCAACAGATATCGTTCCCGGACAGCGCGACGCTAGCTGGTACTCAAGCTCGTGCTGTCGGTCGACTGCACGAGAACCGCAGTCGCAGTGATCTCGACGAGGAGTTCCGGCCGGAGGAGCGGCGCCTGGACCGTGGTGTTCACGGGCGTAATGTCGCCGAAGTACTTCTGGAACATTCGTGCGTAGTCGTCGAAGTAGCTGAGATCCGTCAGGTGCGTCACAGTACTGACGACGTGGTGCAGTTCTCCTCCCAACTGGTGAAGCGTGGCCTGGATCTTCCTGATGACGTAGTCGGTTTGCGCACCCACGTCCTCGGCGCACGCTTTTCCATTCGCATCGATAGCGGTGGTGCCGGCGACAAATATCTGGTTGCCGACGCGGACACCCCGCGAGTAACCCATCTGCGACTCATATCGCGATGGGCTGAAGACCAACTGCTTGCCGTCCTTCGTGATGGGGCTCGAGATCTCTGGCTCAGTCATCACGGCCTCCCGGTTCGACGATCTGGGGAAAGTTGTTGTTGTTCCGTACGCAGCCGAAAGCGCAAGCACCGGAGGGTCGCGAGGTCGCTCGAGATCAATCCTTACGTCCAACTCCGACAAGGGCGGTGCGGGGCAACTCGCCGACCCAGCCGTCCGCTGTCTCGAACACGGACAAGGTTCCGCTGTCACGCACGGGCGGGGACACGACCGAGCCGAATTGCTCCAGTCCGGACGACCCGTACTGTAAGCACTTGGCCACATGGTCCTCGACCCAGTCCACGACGGAGCCGGCGTCCTGCTCGTCGCAGGTCAGACCGTATGAGTCCAGGAGGTAGTTCAATATGCTTAGTCGCGCGTCGTGAGCGTCGCGTGCATGTACGACGATCGGGTCGTAGATCAGCTTGACCGCGACGTCCGCAAATCCGGCCGCCGCCATCCCCGTCTCCAGTTCGGCGCGACTGAAGTGCGTGTACTTGTGCCCGTTCGGCGAATAGGTGTCGACCACGGTCTCGAACCAGTTCGCCGTCGGTGAGCCGATCTCGAAGTCATGGACGACCAGGCGCCCGCCTGGCCGGAGTACGCGGAAGGCGTCCGCGTACGAGGCAGTGCGCTGATGCACGGGTATGTGGTGGGAACCGTAGGCGAAGAGCACGCCCCCGAACGTTTCGTCGCGGCACAGGAGGAACTGCGCAGCCAGTCGAACCGCCGGTAGCTCGTACGCCAGAGCTTGTCGGATCATCTGCCCCGAAAGATCGCCGGTCAGGATCCAGTGGCGAGGGCTGGACCAGTGCGGCAGCTGACTCGCCGCCCGGGCGACGGTTCCGTCACCACCGAGGACGTCCAGGAGAAGGTAGTCCGGCGGCAGCCCGTCGGCACTCGACTCGCCGGACGCCAGCTCCAGAAGCTGCGCCACTCCGACCGCCTTCACCATGCTCTGCTGGTGAGCCTGCCGGTACGAATCTCCGCGGCCGGTGCTGTTGGACTCGAACTCGTTCGGCTCCGCGAACATCGGCCCCAGCACTTCGTTTCGTCCCGGACGACTCAGCCAGAGCGTCGATGCCATGTACGGAAAGCGGTCTCGAAAGCTCCGCTCGAAGTCACTGATGGACATCCCGGGCAGGTACCGTGCGGCAAGATCGAATGTCACTGCAGGCTCCCTCTTTGCACGTGTCACGTTTGGTTCGACAACGTCAGGTGGTGATCAGATCCCGCGGACTTCGCCTGGCGCCGCAAGTCCTCTGCGCGTCGTACGAGACCGAAGAACGCCTCTGGATCCGTGATATGAGCGATGTGTGTCGCACGTGGGAGCTCGACATACACGCCACGCAGGACAAGTTCGGCCAGGCCACGAGTAGTGCTGCGATCGTGCTCCAGCGAGTTCACGCCAGCCGCCGCGACAGTCGGGACGCCGAAAGTGAGCGGCTCGAATCCCACGGTGTTGAGTTCAGCGTCGGACATCTCGGCCAGTAGTGCCTGGCCGTCCTCGAGGTCGGCGTCCGGTCGGCTGCTGCCCCTCGTCACCTCCCGGCCCAGCAGTGCGCTGCGCAGTCTTCTGACGGCTTCCGTCGGGTCCTCGGCGTCCACCTCCCGGACGAGCGCTTCCCATGGCGCCAGGTCAGGCCACCACGGGAGCCAGCGGATCGGCGGCTCGTACACCACGAGCGCACCGGCCAGCGCCGGCGACTGCCCGAGAGCATTGAGCGCGACCAGGCCGCCGTAGCTGTGACCGACGACGATGTCGGGCTGGTGCCTGGCCAGGATGTCCTGCAGGTCGGCCACGTGCCTGCCCAGCCCGCACGTGGCGTGCCCGGCCCGGGGCGAGTGGCCCCACCCACGACGGTCGTACGCGAGCGAGCGCCACTGAGGCAGGTATCTGCGGGAGCCCCGGATGAAGCTCACCGACGAATCGAGTGTGCCGTGCACATACAGCACGCTGCCTTCGGCGGAATCCTCCGGGCCGCCGACCTCGACCCGAAGCTGAGATGTGTCCGGCCCTCGCTCGCTACTCACCCGGCGACCCGGGTCGAGGGAGGCGGAGCGGGTCTCTGTGGCGGGAACTGTTGGCAGATCTCCTCAGCCAGACCCTCCGGCGTACAACTGTTTAACAGGGACTCGAACTCCATGGCGACTCCAAACCTATCTTTGATCAGAGTAAAGAGCTCGGCAGTGGAAAGTGAGTCCCCGCCGAGTGAGTAGAAGTCGGACTGACTCCTGACCCGGTAGAGCGGCAGCCGCAGGCACTGGGCGAACAACTGGGCCACGGCCCAGGTCGCGCGGGCCCGGTTCCACGCCGTGTCTGCGCCGTCGGGTTGCTCCGCTGCCTGCAAGGTCGGGGTGCCCGGGTCGCTGCTGGTGGAGCGATCGTCGCGGCCGCTGACCTGAGGCATCTGCCAGTCGGCCTTGCCGTTGATGGTGCGCCCGCTGTCCTCGACCTGCTGGAACACAGTCGGTATCATCGGGGGGTACAGGCGTGGCGCGAGAAATCGCCGCAGAGCTTCTTCGTCGAGCGTGCCTTCGGCGACCACGACGCTGGCTCTCAACTGCCCCTCTGCCTCATAGACGGTGCAGGCGGAGACCTGCGGGAACTCGGCGATGACGTTTTCCACCTCGTTCAGTTCAATTCGGTGGCCCCTGATCTTCACCTGCCGGTCGGCTCGTCCGATGAACTCCAAGGTCCCGTCCGGCCGCCACCGGCAACGATCTCCCGTGCGATAGATGAGCTGGCCGGGCCTGTCCACGAAGTGGTCCGCCGCAAACCGCTCCTCCATCAGGTCAGGGCGATTGAGATAGCGACCCAAACCAATGCCACCGATACACAGCTCTCCCTCTACCCCGACGGGCACGGGACGGTCGCCGTCGAGCACGTATACCCTTTTGTTCGTCGCCGGCCGCCCAATGGGCGGCCTATCGTCACTGCCGCCGCACTCATGCCACGCGGTCAGCGCCGCCGCTTCCGCCGGACCATAGATATTCAGGAAACGTCGATGCGGGCCATGCCATTTTCGAACGATGGGTGAAGCGAGTCGTTCGCCGGCCGCAGCCCCGATCCTGAGGTCGGGAAGGTCAGTGTACGGCAGGCTCGACCACACCGACGGCGTCAGGATGACGGAGGTGATCCTTCGGTGCTTCAGCGTCCTGGCCAACGGGGGACCCACCTGCAGCTTGGTTCTGTCCGCGAACACGAGGGTCGCTCCTGACAGGAGGGTCAGGACGATGTCTGAGATGCACCCGTCGAAGTTCGGCGACAGGAACTGCAGCACCCGGTCGGTGGGGCTAAGACGAAAGATGTCGTTCAGTCCCTCGTGCAGGTTCGACACACCCTCGTGGCTGATGGTGATCGCCTTCGGCTGGCCGGTAGATCCGCTCGTAAAGACGACATAGGCGGTGTTTCCTACGTTGACTCCAGTAACCGGCGCCGACTCGTGGTCCGGTGAGGTCGAGACGACCACCGTGGGTGTGCGTAGCGAGAAGGCTTGAGACGTTGCGAACGATGCGGCGTCGGTCAGCACCAGGGACGACTTTGACTCCTCCAGCATTCCGGCAAGTCGGTCCTGGGGACAGGTGACATCGGCCAGGACGAAGGAGCCACCCGCCTTCGCGACGGCGAGCACGGCACAGACGAAGTCCGTCCCCCGTTCCATCACGATGGCGACTACTGTTTCCGGCTGCACACCGAGGCTGCGCAACTGATACGCGAGTGTGTTGCTTCGACGGTCCAGCTCGCGATAAGTAAGGGCTTCGATCTCGGCTTCCACCGCGATGTTGTCCGGCTGTAGCTTCGCCTGTTCGGAGAATTTCACGTGCCAGGGATCGTGGTCGGCTTGACCCCGGACAGTGCCGCTCCAACGCAAGGTGGCTGCGGCCTCCGCGATTCCGCTCCCCTGTCTATCCGCATGACCGTCTGCATACGCGGGGCGAGTAGGAGAAGCAGAATCCGCGGGCCGGTCCTCGGGCCGGCCGAGCCGGACCGGCGCCGACGCCAGACAGCGGGTGTTGGGGTGGGGACCCCAACGCAAGGCGTCGGTATCACCGCCAAAGCTGTAATCTGAATACTTTTTTAGGAACTGAAGAATCGCTATCCCGGCGAGACGCTCGGCGTACGGTGCGCCAATGCAGTAGTGGCGGCCGAACCCGAAGCCCAAGTGCCGGGCCTCCCCTCGTCGGATGTCAAAGGCCAGTGGATCCGTAAATTTCCGTGAATCCACGTTCGCTGCACCGAGGTGGACGAGGACACTTTGTCCGGCCGCGATCTCGTGACCACCGAGGAGCGCCGGCTCCGTGACCCGACGAGCGATGTACTGGCTCGAGCCGTCCAACCTCAAGATCTCGTTTACGGCCGAATCGATGAGATCGGGGTCTTCGCGAAGGAGCCGTTGTTGCTCGGGGTGTCGGTCGAACAGGCGCAACCCGGTCGATACCAGATGGGTCAACGTCTGGTAGCCGCCACCGGCAAGGACGACACAATTCGCCGCGACCTCGTACAGGAGCTCGTCGACACCAGACTTGTCGAGTTCGTGCGGACGCCCTGCTCGGACCAGCGTGCTGAGGAGGTCCTCCTGCTCGCCGTCCAGCCGGTCACGGCCGGCCGCCTGCAGGGCTGCCAATGCGTCGGTGAGCACCGGTATGACTGTCTTGTCGCGTACGTCGGGCAGGGCGGAGACGCTGCCGAGGAGAGTCTCATAAGCGTCCGCCCACCGGCATATCTCACTCTCCCGTCCCTCCATCCCCAACAGAGCGGCGATCAGCGGCGAGGAGAGGTTGGCGGCGAAGTCGGCGATAATGTCCGCGGTTCCGTGTGCTGGTAGACCTGCCAGTGCCCGACGGACGATGTCCTGCATGACGTGGCCCCAGGCGCGAACACGGGAGCCGGAGAACTGCTCCCGGAGAGCTTCGCGGACCGCGGTATGAGCAGGTGGGTCATTGAAGAGGAGCTGCTTCTGCAGCATCCCTACGACGTCAGCGGCTTCGCCCAGCCCTCTGCTCTGCAACTCCTCCGAGTTGATCAGTCTGGCGGACGAGAAGGTGGCGTGACGGGTCAGCACCTTCACCGACTCCTCGTAGCCGGTGCAGACCCAGACCCGACTAGTCTCGTCGTAGAACACCGGGCCCAGTTCCTGGAGCTGTTGGATGTAGCGGTACGGGTCCGCGATCACTTCCGCTCGCTGGAGGTTGTGGACACCGTGCCTTTGCCTGTCATAGACGCGACCGCCTACTGCTGGTTCCGTCGAACGGCGCTGATCTTCGTGCGGCATGGACTTCATGGACGCCCTCCTTCCCAAAGGCACGGTGGAACCTTCTACGGTCCCGGACCCGGGTGCCCCCTCGGCATGTCAACCGCCAACTACGGCCGCTGGCCCAAAATCATCCCGTGCGGCGTCCAGCCACTGAACTGCTTGCGGCTGATGTTTTTGAAGCCGGCCTCGCGCATACATTTTTCATGCTGTTCCCACGAGTAGATCATGCCGCCTTCCGAGGGCAGGGACGCGAAGTAGACGCTGTCGAGGGCGGCCACCGTCGGTCCATCGCCTTCGTCGTTCGACATGGAGTTGCTGATGACCAACTGGCCACCCTCAGGCAACGCCTGATAGGCCCGACGCATCAGATGCGTGTTCTCCTCGAGCGTCCAAATAACCATCTGGTGAGCGAAGAGAATCACATCGCACTGACTCGGGAACGGATCCTTGAACATATCGCCCGCGACCACGTCGATCTGGTCACTGAGTCCTTCGTCGGCGATCCGTCGTTTAGTGATTCGCGCCGTCGCCGGAATCTCCATGACCGTGACCTGGAGATGCGGGTTCGCTTTCGCGAGGGCGATGGCGTTGACGGCGTCGCCGCCACCGCAATCGAGCAGGTGCTTCGCCCCACTCAGGTCGAGTTCCCTGGTCAGCTCCCTGTTCGCGAGCTCCGACCAGGAGCGCATGTAGGCGTAGAAGACCCGCTCAAGCTCGGGGTTCTCCGACAAGCGGTGGTAGAGGTTGGCGCCGGTGCCACGGACTCGGCGCAGGCCCACGTTCCGGTTGCGCCGCAGCGACTCCGTGAAGTCGAGTTGCCCCTCGTAAACGATGTACTGTTCGAAGGCGACGGTGTCCTTCAAGCGCTGCAGATCGCCATTACCCTTCATGTCGGCCAGGACCCGTGTGACCTCATACTGGCCGTCCGTCTTCTTGGTGAGGCCGAGCGCCGTACAGCCGAGGAGAAGAATGTCGTTGGCCCGCTCGTCGAGGCCGAGGCGTTGGCCGATCTCCGGCTTCGTCAGCTTGGGGTCGTCGAGCAGGACGTCCAACAACCCCAGCTCGCAGGCGGCATTCAGATACTGGAATGCTGCGTGTCCGAACAGTACCCGAGTGAGGCCGTCCATGGTCAGGTCGGAGGGTGCGGCTGCAGTGGTAACCGGGTCAGTGCTCACGGTGAGGTGATCCTCCATGCTGGGACAATGGGACAGGGAGTCGATTGCGATCGTCGCGACGCATCGTGAACTGCGGCATTCTTGCCTTGGGCCGCAGCAGTTCTACCCGCACCAGGCACGCGGGATATCGCCGCCCGGAACAGGTTTGCACAGCGTTGGATACGCCCTATTCTCCGCGCAGGCAAGGATGCTCAGCTACAGGAAAGCCGGGCATCCGCTTCGTCGTAGCCGCGCGCGGAATCCACCCCTGGTCTGATTTAACGGGGCTCGGGGGATGACTGCAGTCCGCCCTAAAGGCGCGACTAGGTGCTGACACGTTTCATGAGTCCCCCGTATTTGGGAACGTCGATTGACGTTCGCTGACCTGAACTAGAGCGAAACATGCATGACGGCCCGTGTCAACATCGACCTCGGTGAGTGACGGCGGTATGTGCCGCCCCCGACAACGTGCCCGCGCACCTGAAGGTCACACCCCATTCCCTCCCGTGGTCCGGCCGAGAGCTAACACCGCGAGGTCAGCCGACTTGCCACGCCGGCATGGCGTAAGCCGGAGCCGGGACGCCGCGGTGTCGCCGATGGGGGTCAACAAATCCGGCAGCAGTCACTGGGCGTGGTGGCAGGATCACAGAGGCGTCGCATCGGCCAGTGCCGGCGGGGCGGATCACCGGACAGCGCCGATGTCCTCCGCCGCAGTCAGGTCGTGGACCGAGCTGGGCAGAGCGGGCGGTGCCCACTCCAGCCGCCCGGCGGCGTCAGCCAGGCAGGCGCAAAACACCTCTACGATGCTTGCCGGTGCGCCGGGTTGTCATTCGTGAGGCGTTCCAGGGCGTAAAGACCAGCGAGTCAGACCGGACCTTGTCTGAGCCGACCATCGGCTGCCTTGACGTACAGCTCGGTAACCCGCTTTTCGCCGGCGTCGTACTCAGTGGCCTGTTGCGTCCGCTCGGCCACCTGTTGCCGGCGTAGTGCGAGCAGCAAAGCTAGTCCACCCGCCACCCCGGCCCCGATCGACAGGCCCGTCCGGATGGTCTCCACCCGTAGCTGTGCCCGTTCCACCGCTCCGCCACCAGCCGGCGGTACGGTGGGTGACCAGGGCAACGAGCAGTGCCCCAACGAAGATCGTCCAGGTGGGGATCGGCCGCAGCGACCGCTCTGGTGGCAGCGGCGCCGACGATCGCGCCTCATCCAGCGCGATGCGACGCCGCCCCACGATCGCGGCGATACGTTCCGTAGCCCGGCTACCGACAACGAGGCAGGACGAGCTCACCACGATCAGCACCGCCAGCGGACCGTTCGCCAGCATCGCGTCTCACCCCGCCGACCACCACGATGTCGGCACCTGGATTAGCAGCGCGGCGACAAGGCCCAATCCGCCTGCCACCGCGAGCACCTTCCGCAATCGCGTCATCACATGGGAATGATGCCGTACCCAGACAACCTGCTCGGTCTCACCGTGACCAGCGGTCTGGCCTGCGAGGCGTGTCGAAGACGAAGGCAGCAGCCAAGACGAAAAAGAACGACCAGGCGTCCCACGAAGGTCCTGTGTCCTCCCGCCGGCGCAGAATTGCTGGCCTTGCTTGGCTCTGCCAAGCCTTTCAGGCTCGCATCGAAAATCAACCGTTGTCGGACCAACGGTCCGCCTGCTTCCCCACACCTCGGGCGAGAATGTGATCAGCGCTCACAATTCTGAAGAACCATATGAAATGTGGAGGAATCATGGCTGGTTCGGGAAAGCTCTACAAGCGGTGCGGCTGCCGGCACAACGACACGAAGAAACGACTGGAGCAGAACTGCACCCGCCTGTCGGAACGCGGCCACGGCACCTGGTACTTCGACTGCTCCGCAACCGACGCCTTCAGCAAGCCCGCCCGGGCACGCCGAGGCGGCTTCCGCTCGAAGACCGCCGCCAGCCAAGCACGCGACGAGTGGCTGACCCAGACCGGCGAGGAACGCACCGCCCAGGGATGGACCCTCGAACGGTGGCTACGGTACTGGCTGTCCACCCGCACCAAGATCAAGCAGACCACCAAGGCCCAGTACACCCGGGACGTCGAACAGTTCCTCATCCCGCACATGGGCCGGATCACCCTGGCCGACCTCAACATCCGCCGAATCCGTAGCGGCTTCGACGACATCGCGCAGACCACCAACGGACGAGGCAAGCCACAGTCTCCCTCGTGCCTGCAGCACCTCCGGACGACCCTCCGAGCGGCGCTCAACCTCGCTGTCCGGGAGGGGCTACTCGACGCCAACCCGATCCGGCACCTCGAACTCCCGTCCTACCGCAAGCCGCACGCCCAGGTCTGGACACCGGCGCGCGTCGCGGAATGGCGGGCAACCGGCCGACGGCCGGCGGTGGCCGTCTGGACCGCGCCTCATCTCGCCGCGTTCCTCGACGCGGTCACCACCGACCGGCTCTTCGCCCTGTGGTGGCTCATAGCCCTACGCGGCCTACGCCGCGGCGAGGCGTGCGGCCTCCGCTGGTCCGACATCGACCTCGACCACGGCGTGCTGTTCATCTTCCGCAGCCGCACCACCGTCGGCCACCAGGTCATCGAGGGAGAGCCCAAAACAGCCGCCAGCACGCGCGCAGTCGCCCTCGACAAACACACCGTGGCCGTGCTCCGCGAGCACCTACGCCGCCAGCGTCAGCAACAGGCCGCCCGGGAGGTGGCAGGCAAAGCCTGCTACGACAGCGGCTACGTGTTCATCCGCCCCGACGGCAGGCCGCTACACCCCGGCTACGCCACCCGGCACTTCACCCGCCTCGTCAAGCGAGCCGACGTCCCACCGATCCGGCTCCACGACCTCCGCCACGGCACGGCATCCCTCGCCCACGAAGCCGGTGCCGACCTCAAAACCGTGCAAGATCTACTAGGCCACGCAAGCATCGTCACCACCGCCGACACCTACACCAGCGTCCTGCCATATGCCCAGCGTAAGTGCGCCGAGGCGACCGCCCGGCTGGTCCTCGCCGCAGCCCGCCGCACCCGCGAGAAGATCAGGAAGAGGGGCCAGAACAACCGCCCCAACCCCCGCCCAAAAAACAAACGCGCGCCCGCCAAGAAGCGATAGCCCCACCACAAAACGCCAGGTCAACACCCATGCGACCCAAGCGAGATTACAGAGAGTGACGGCGCATCCATGACACCCACGTGGCACCCACCGTCCATGAGGGACAATCAACAAAAAACGCCTGACCGCGTTTCCGCAGGTCAGACGTCGTTTGATCTTGTGCGCCCGAAGGGACTCGAACCCCTAACCTTCTGATCCGTAGTCAGATGCTCTATCCGTTGAGCTACGGGCGCAGGTGCTCGATCAGCATACACAAGCCAATCTCGCGCGGAGACTCCGGGATTCGAACCCGGGAGGGGCTTTAAGACCCCAACCGCATTAGCAGTGCGGCGCCATAGACCAGACTAGGCGAAGTCTCCCCGGTGGTCAGCAGACCACCGCCGACCGAGAATACAGGTCCCCCACCGGGGGAGGCAAAGCGAGTATCCCGCGCGGCGTACGCGACGCGCCGCCGAGCGCCGCGCGCCGGCTCGTACCGGCCAACTTTCCGGGAGGTGAACCTCGATGAACCGGACTAGGCTCGCTGGACATGGAGGAGCAGCCGCCCACCGACCCCCCGCCCGGCCGCCGACCGCAGGCGAAGTCAGCACCCCGCTCCCGTACGCCGAAGGCAGCCTTCACCGCCCCGCCGCAGCCGGACCCGCCACCACCGACCGCGCCACGTACGGGCAGGGCCGCACCGGCGGTGCTCTTCCAGCCCCCGTCCGAGGAGCAGCCGGCCCGCCCGGCGCCGCCTCCCGTTGAGCCGACCCGGAACCCGACCCCCTCGGACAGCACCGGTGATCTACCCGCCGACCAGCCCGAGCCCCCACCCGTCAAGGCAGCCCGGAAGACGACCGCCCCGCGAAAGTCGACCACCGCCGCCAAGGCCACCGCTGCCAAGGCCACCGCTGCCAAGGCCGCCGCTGCCAAGGCCGCCGCCGAGGCCACCCCCGCCAAGACGACGCCCACCAAGGTCACCGCCGCCAGGACAACCGCTCCCAAGAGCATCACGCCAAAGACGACCGCGTCGAAGAAGGTCGCGCCGCAGGAGCCGGGCCAGCCCGAGGACACCACCCCGGCCGCCCTCTCCTCCACCCCGCTCCCCATCACCCCGCCGACGTCCGAACCCGGCCCCGGTGCGGTAGCCGAGCCGGCACCGGCCCAGGCACCGGTCAAGCGAGCCGCCCGCAAGAGGGCCGCCATGAAGCCGACAAAGGTCTCGAAGGCGACCAAACGCGCCGAGCCCGTGGCCGTCCCCGCCCAGACACCGCCAACACAGCCCCACCCGGCAACCGCCGAACCGGCGGCCGCCGCCCCAGGAGACACCGAACCGGCAACCCTCAACCCCACAACCGTCGAACCGGGAACCACCCGACCGGCAACGGCCGAACCGACCGGGGCCGAACCGAGGGTCGAGGCGCCGGAGGCTGACCAGCGGGCGTTGGTGCGTACGCGGGAAGAAGGCCGACCACCGATCACCGCCCGCCTGTTCGAGCACCCCGGATTTGCCCCCGAGCTGCTGGCACTCGCCGCCGTACGGGCGCTGGGGCCGACGGCCGCGGCCTGGTCGGCCCGGACCAGGGCGAGTTATCCCACCGCGACCCCGGACGGCCTGGCTCGGCTGGTCACCACCCGGTTCGTCCGGCTGGCCGGCGCGGGTGGCGCGGCGTCGGCTGCCGCCGGCCTGTTCGCGCCGCTCGCCGAACTGGCCGCGGTCTCCTGGACCCATGCTGAGCTGGTGCTGCACCTGGCGGCCGCCTACGACCGCGATCCGACCGATCCGGAGCGGGCGGTCGACCTGCTGGTCCTGACCCAGGTGCATCCGGACGACGGGAGCGCCCGCGACGCCCTCGCCGCCGCGGTGGCGGCGGCCCCGGATGGCGACGGTGGCGGTCTGCACCGGTTGGCGGAGGCGGGTTGGCGGCTGGCCACACCGCTCGCCGCGCAGGCCGGTGGTTGGGTGATGCTGCGGCTGGCTGCCCGGCTGCTGCCCGGTGCGGCGATGCTCGCCGCCGCCGCTGGTGACTCGGCCGCGGCGCAGCGGTTGGCCGCGCGAGCGGTGACCCGCTACCGCACCGCAAGAGTGAGCGGTGGAGCGGTCGGCGGCAACTGAACGCGCCGCCAGCGAATGATCGACTACAGCCAGTCGAGCCAGCTCGACGGTAGGGCGGAATAGCCGACAAAGGCGACGACGTCGAGCAGCGTGTGCGCGACCACGAGCGGCAGGACCCGCTTCGTCCGCAGGTAGAAGAGGCTGAAGATCACGCCCATGATCGCGTTGCCGATGAACGCGCCGAAGCCCTGGTACAGGTGGTAGGAACCGCGTAGCAGCGCGCTCGTCGCGATCACCGCGCCGACCCGCCACCCGAGGTCGCGCAGCCGGGTCACCAGGTAGCCGACGACGACGATCTCCTCCAGGATCGCGTTCTGTGCGGCCGCCAGCACCAGCACCGGGACGGTCCACCACAGGTCGCGCAGGGCGGTCGGAACCACCGAGACGTTGATCCCCAGTTTGGCCGCGACATAGAACAGGCCGAGGCCGGGCAGGCCGATCAGCGCGGCCAGGCCCGCGCCCCGGGCCAGGTCCTGGCCCGGCCGGTGGGCGTCCAGGCCGAGGGTCAGGCGGGCGTCGCCCCGGTCGCGGTTGAGCAGGTGTACGGCGAGCAGCACCGGAACCAGCGCGAACACGATGTTCAGTAGCTGGTACGTGAGGTCGAGCCACGGCCGGGCCGACTGGGACGCGTTGAGTGTGGCGGTCTGCTGGGACAGCGGCCGGTCGGCGGTGAGCCGGCCGATGATGTTCACCATCGCGTAGATCGCGGACTGGCCGAGGGAGACGCCGAGTACCAGCAGGACCTCGGTGCCGATGGTCCGGCGGGACACCGGCCTGGCGAGCTCAACCGTCACCCGACCACTCTGCCTCACGCCCCCGTGACTCGACCTCCCCGGACCCGAAAGTTTTACGCGCCACCCCCGTCCCGGAGTCGATCGCACATTCTGTGCGACCGACATCCACGGAGAGTGTCCATCCTGATCGGGACGGACAGCCCCATGGTCCCGCCATCCGATCAGCTCGCACGTGCGCCGGCCGCACGTCGTCATCGAGAAGGGCGCAATGGACAACCTGGCGCAGGTGTTGAAGGAGAGTTGGACCCTGGTCGAAGAGGACCGGTCCAAGATCGCAGGACATTTCTACGCCCGCCTCTTCCTCTCCAACCCGCAACTGCGCGAGCTGTTCCCCGTACAGATGGACGGCCAGCGGGACCGGCTGTTGGAGGCGATCGTCACCTCGATGCAGACGCTGGACGATCCGGAGCGGTTCGACGACTTCCTGCGCGGGCTCGGTCGCGATCACCGGAAGTACCACGTCAGCCCCGAGCACTACGCGCTCGTCGGCGAGGCCTTGCTGGTCGCGTTGCGGACCGCCGGGGGTGAGCAGTGGACCATCGAGTACGACCAGGCGTGGCGCGACGCGTACGCGGTGATCGCGGAGAAGATGATCGCGGGTGCCGCCGACGACACCAATCCGCCGTTCTGGCATGCCGAGGTGCTGACCCATGAGCGGCGGGGCCGGGACGTGGCGGTCTTCACCTGCCGCCCGCTCCAGTTCCCCCTGCCCTACCGTGCCGGCCAGTACGTCAGCATCGAAGTGCCCCGCTACCAGCCACGACTGTGGCGTACGTACTCGGTCGCGAACGCGCCGACCGAGGACAACGTGATGGAGTTCCACGTCCGGGCGGTCGGCGCCGGTTGGGTCTCCAGCAGCCTGGTCCGCAAGATCAAGCCCGGGGATCTGCTCCGGTTGGCGGCCCCGATGGGGTCGATGGTCCTCGACCGGAAGTCGAACCGGGACATCCTGTGCGTCGCCGGCGGTGTCGGCCTCGCCCCGATCAAGGCACTGGTCGAGGAGTTGACCCTGTACAACCGCACCCGGTGGGTGCACGTCTTCTTCGGCGGCCACAGCCAGGACGAGTTGTACGGCCTCACCGAACTCTACGAACTGGCCGCCCGACATCCCTGGTTGTCGGTCCTGCCCTCGTGCAGCGTCGACGACGGTTTCACCGGCGAGCGGGGCGACCTGGCCGAGGTCCTGGCCCGGTACGGCCCGTGGACCACCCACGACTGCTTCGTCTCCGGCTCGGCCCCCATGGTCCGTTCCATCCTGCGCCTGCTGGCCCAGCACGACGTACCCCCGGCCAACATCCGTTACGACACCTTCGGCGACGTCTAACCCCGCACCACCCCACCACCCCTCACCCAGCCCCCTCCCCCCAAGCCGGGTATCGGGCCCTGCCGGCAGGGCCCGATAC
>NZ_JBSGCD010000062.1:0-22320 GCF_053601675.1 Micromonospora sp. NPDC004704
TCCGGTATCGCCCACATCCACAACATCATCCTGACGGGGTGACACCAGCAGCCTTACCCGGCCACGCCTTCACCGAGTTACGAGACGTCCTTTAGAAGTTCGCGGTGAATCCCGTGGTGGTGCTGTACTTTCGGTCGCCTACCTGGACCCGTGCCGACCGTGCAGGCGGCTGGTGGAGGCGGACCGCCTGTCCGCCTCGACTATGAGGATTCCTCGGTATAAAAGTCAGCATGTCGGATGACCAGGATTCGTTGACCCGGTGGTTGAGCGAGCAGCCAGGGTCGGGTGTGCAGCCGCGTGCTGGTCGGCGGGGTGGTCTACGGTTCGCGTTCTACGGTCGGATGTCGACGGTCGAGTACCAGGACCCGGAAACGTCCCGGCAGTGGCAGCTCGACTGCGCGAACGAGCTGGTCGCCGCTCACGGGACGATCGTCGCCGAGTACTTCGACGTCGGCTGCTCCCGCCGACGTAGCTGGCGACGGCGCCCACAGTCCGCCGCTCTACTCGCCAAGCTCACCGATCCGCATCGCGGGTTCGACGCGATCGTGGTCGGTGAGTACGAGCGCGCGTTCTCCGGCGACCAACTGCTGCACCTGGCACCACTGCTGGAACAGCACGGTGTGCGGTTGTGGCTACCCGAAACGGACGGGCCCGTCGATCACCGCGACCCGACCCACCATGCCTTGATCATGTTGCTGGGTGCCCAGTCAAAGCGCGAGGTGCAGCGTTCCCGGTTCCGGGTCATCAACGCGATGCGAGCCCAGGCACGGGAACAGGGACGCTACCTCGGCGGCCGGCCACCCTACGGCTACCGGCTCACCGACGCCGGCCCCCACCCCAACCGGGCACACGCCCGATGGGGTCGACGCGTTCAGCGTCTCGAACCGGACCCGGCCACCGCCGCACACGTGCGGTGGATGTTCACCGAACGCCTGACCGGCCGCAGCCTCGCCGGCATCGCCCGCGCCCTCAACGACGCCGCCGTGGCGTGCCCATCCACTGTCGACCCCGACCGCAACCGCCACCGCACCGGCGAGAGGTGGACCCTCCGCACCGTCTCCGCGATCCTCACCAACCCCCGCTACACCGGCCGGCAGGTATGGAACCGGCAACACACCGACATCAACACCACCCACGACACACCCCACGGACGAAAGGTCACCCGATGGAACTCCGCCAGGGAATGGGTGGTCTCCAAAGAGCAGGTCCACACCCCGCTCGTCAGCGAGCACGACTTCATCGCCGCCCAGAACATTCACTCCCGCCGGACCACCCGCGACGGCACCACCCGCAGCTACCTATTCACCGGCCTGCTGCGCTGCCGACCCTGCGGACGGAAACTGGAATCCCACTGGGTCAACCAACGCCCCGGCTACCGATGCCGCCACGGCCACACCAGCACCCAACAGCCCACGAACCAGCGACAGAAAATCCTCTACTGGAGGGAAGACCACATCATCGCCAACCTGGCCACTCATACCAGCTTCGATGGAAACGCCCTGAACCCACACGACCTCGCCGCGTTCCTGCACAGCAACAAGATCAGCATCATCTGCGATCAACACCGCTGCGCACCGACCAAGGGAACATCCGCGCAGGTCAACGCGCGGAACCGATGATCGATATGTGGTAATGATGTGTCCGAGGGGGGACTTGAACCCCCACGCCCTATACGGGCACTAGCACCTCAAGCTAGCGCGTCTGCCATTCCGCCACCCGGACTTACATACGTTTCCCGCCGTTGACCTTGGAACGGTCAGACCGTCCGTGAGCTGCCTGGCGGGCCGCACGGTGGATTACTGTACACGGCAGGCGTGGATCATGCACAACGCCTCTCGCCCACCCGGCTGACCAGGCCAAACATCCGATCAAGCGAAAATTCCGTGGCCCCCGGCACCACTCCCGCGCACCATGGCGCGATGACGATCACGCGTACGAACCCGGTGGGGTTGCACGGGACTCCGGGGTACCACCACGTGACTGTGGTGTCCGCTGGGCGTACGGCCTATCTCGCCGGGCAGTGTCCGCTCGATTCGACCGGGGCGTTGGTGGGTCCGGGAGACGTCGGTGCCCAGGTCAACCAGGTGGTGACGAACACGATGGCCGTACTGGCCTCGATCGGTGCCGGACCCGAGGATGTCGTACGGACGGTGATTTACGTGGTCAGTGATGATCGCTCGGTGCTCGGTGGAGTCTGGTCGCGTCTGCGGGAGTCGCCACTGGCCGCCGCGTTCACCAGCGCCAGCACCCTGCTCGGGGTGGCCCAGCTGGGCTTCACTGACCAACTGGTGGAGCTCGACGTCACCGCCGCACTGCCCTAGGGTCCCGCCCGCCTGGTCCGCCACCCGGACCCGAGAACTTGCCGGAGCCCGGCAGGTTTCCCGAAAGCCGGCACGTTTCCCGAAAGCCGGCAGGTTCTCCGAAAGCCGGCAGGATGTCCAGAACCCGACACCCCAGAGGTGCCCTGATCGACCGGATCGGGGCGGAACCGGACCGGGCCGGGTGGCGTGCCGACGGGTCCGACGGGCACGATGACGAACGTGTCCCAGCCGCCTCCCCTGCCCGCCGTCCGACGCAACGCGCAGGCGCTCGCCGACGCCGGTGACTCCCCCGGCGCCCGCCGACTGCTCGCCCAGGCGATCGAGGCGGGCCGGCCGGCGTACGGGGAGGATGACCGGGAGGTGCTGGCGACCGGACATCTGCTGGCCCGGCTGCACGTACAGGCCGATGATCCGGCTGCTGCCCGGCGGGTGCTGGAGGAGGCGCTCGCCGCCGGTCTGCGGCGTTGGGGCGACGGCGATCCGCTGCTCCTGGCGATCTCCTTCGATCTTGGCACGGTCGCCGAGGAACTGGGCAACCGGCACGAGGCCCGCCGCAACTTCACCCGGGTTGCCACCGCCGGGCCCGCGGCGCTCGGTGTCGACCACTGGACGGTACGGGCGGCGCGCGAGTACCTCGGCGAGTCGCCCTCGCCCGGTGGTACCGGCGCGGTTCCGGAACCGGCCACCGTCACCTTCCCCGCGAGCGGGACCGGGACAGCGGCAGGTCCGTCGACCTTCCCCGCGAGCAGGACCGGGACAGCAGCAGGTCCGTCAGCGGTCGGCGGCGCCGGGGGCACCGTGCCGAACGCACCGGTGCCCGTGCCGCCACTGGTCGACGGGACCACCACCTCGCACCCTCCTGTAGCGGCATGGCCAACCTCGGCCGCCCCATCACAGGCAACACCGCCACACGCAACACCGCGGTTCACCTCGTCCCCGTCCCGGACCGCGCCGGCCCTGCCGGGGCAGCGGGTGGAGCCGGCGCCGATCCAGCCGAAGCCGGTACAACCGACACCACCACAACCGACGCCAACACAATCGACGGCGACACAACGGATACCGGCACAGCCGGTACCGACGCGGCCGGACCCGTCCACCGGCGAGCCCACGCCTCAGGTGACGTACACCGATGTCGTTGACGGGGCTCCGACCCGGGCCGTACCGGTGCAACGGGGGTGGCCGGTATCGGACCCGGAGGCAACCCGCTCGGTGTCGGCGCCGCAGCTGCCGCCGTACCAGGTGATCACGACATCGCCCCCTGCGGCGCCGGCGCCGGGCCCGGCGAGCCGGGGTCACGGCGCGGTGATCGCGGCCGGGATCGCGGCCGCCGTGGCGGTGCTGGCCGCGATCGTGGTGGTGGTCGTCACCCTGCTGAACGCGCCGGCTACGCCGAACAACGGGCCGCCGGCCGGGCCGGACGCCGAACAAAGTGCGGGGGCCGACCCGGATTCGGGTGCCGGCGGAAGTCCGCCGACGAACCTTGCCCTGCGCGACGAGGGTACGGCGATCACGATCACCTGGGTCGACTCGAGCGGCGGTACGGTGTCCTTCATCGTGGCGGGCGCCCGGAGTGGGCAGCAGCTCGGTCCGATGGCGACCCTCAAGCCCGGCAGTACGAAGCACACGGTCAATGGGTTGAGCGCGACGGTCGACTACTGCTTCACCGTGGTCGCCGTCTACTCGACCGAGGTTGTTGCCACCTCTGAGCAGGTGTGCACCAAGCGCGGTTAGGTCCGCCGGTGGGGTCCACTGTCGGCGCCGGCTGTGTCCACAGACCTACCCGGCGGGTTCCCACCCGGATTGACCAGGCCATATGATGGCACCCGGTTTCTGGGAGGCGCGCGGTCGGATCCGGCCGCGATCAGGTGAGAGGCGGCCGGCTGTGGTCACCACAGACAACGGCACCATGAGCACCAACGAGCCCGGCGGCAGCGACCCGTCGATGTCCGGCCCGGCGCCGGTCCGGCGGTCCCGAATGCGCGGTGGCCTCGTCACCATCGGCGTCGTGGGGGCACTGGTCGCGGCGATGGGGTTGACCGTGCTCGGGCTCGGCGCGGCGGACAACGCGGTCGCCAGCTACGACGCCAGTTCCTGGTTGTGGAGCACGGCGCGCAGCGAGTTGGCCCGGGTCAACGGGATCACCGCGCGGGTGGACACCCGGATGCAGTTGCCGCAGGGGCGCAGCCACCCGATGCAGGTGACCCAGACCGACCGGATGCTGGTGCTGCGCGATCTCACCACCGGTCAGATCAGCTCTCTCGATCTTGCGACGCTCCAGGTTGTCGCCCGGACGCAGACCACCTCCGGGCTCGGGGTCAACGTCGCGCTGCACGAGGACTCGGCGTTCGTGGTGGACGCGGTCCAGGGCATCGTGCGCCAACTCGACCCCCGGTCGCTGGCGCCGATCGGCGAGCAGTTGCGTTTCCTGCCGGGAATCACCGGCGGTGCCTTCGACGGCAAGGGGCGGCTCTGGATCGGGGTGCCGAGCGAGGGCACGATCTCGGCGATCACGCCGGCTGCGGTGCCGTCGGCGGGGGCCTCCCCCGGCGGTGGGGACGGTGCCGGGTTGAGCCCGAAGGAGGTACGGAGCCTCACGGTCGCCGAACCGAGTCACGATCTTGCCCTTTCCACCCTGGACGACGGGGTGGCCGTGCTGGACCGGACGGCGGGTGTGCTGACCACGGTGCGGGGCGAGGAGCAGCCGCGTACGGTCAAGCTCGACACGAGCGGGCCGGGCCTGCTGCCGGTGCGGTCGACCGGTGACCGGGTGGCGGTGACTGTCCCGGACGACCGGAACGTCTACGTCGTCGGTGACAACGCGGTGCAGCAGCACTTCGCGGTTCCAGGTGCGGGTCCGCTGACCCCGGCGGTCGCCTGGGCGGGTCGGTTCTACTGCGCCGACGCCCAGACCGGGACGGTCTACTCGTTCGACTCGGCCGGCAAGATCGTCGACACGATCAAGGTCGCCGAGGCGACCGGGCCGTTGGAGCTGGAGGTTCGGGAGAACCACCTGTTCATCAACGCGCCGAGTTCGGCGTACGCGCAGGTGGTCGACGACAAGAACGCGACCCGACCCGTGAACAAGTACGCGAACGACATTCTCGGTGGGGATCCGCCGCCGGTCGCCCCGCCGCCCGCCCCGCCGGTGAAGCCGCTGGTCGGTAAGCCGGGTGCGCCGAGGAACGTGACGGCCGCGGCCGGGAATGCGCAGGCGCGGGTGAGTTGGCGGGCGGCGCCGGCCAACGGTTCGGCGATCACCCGGTACGTGGTGGAGGGTGCGGGCAAGGAGTTCGAGGTCGGGGCGAACCAGCGCTCGTTGGAGGTCACCGGCCTGACCAACGGGGAGTCGTACCGGTTCTCGGTCCGGGCGGTGAACGCGAAGGGCACCGGGCCGGCGAAGACCAGTAACGCCGTGGTGCCGACGTCCGAGGTGCCGGATCCGCCCGCGGGGGTGACCGCGCAGGAGCGTCCCGACGGGACGGTCCTGGTGTCGTGGCCGGCGGCGAACGGTCAGGGTTACAAGATCGGCCGGTACGCGGTGACCGCGATCTCGGCCGGCGCGACCTCCCTGGCCGGTGAGTCGACCAAGACCGAGCTGGTCATCCCGGCCGGTGAACTCGACTACGGCACCCAGTACGCGTTCCAGGTCGTCGCGGTCAACGAGAAGGGGGCGGGTTCGACCCCGTCGCCGGTGAGCAACTCGGTGGTTCCGTTCGCCAAGCCGGACGCCCCGACGAATCTCGCCGCGACCACGGTGGCCGGCGAGGCCGGGGCGATCTCGGCGGTCTGGGCCGACGCCCGCGACAACGGCCGACCGGTGACGAAGTACGTGGTCACGGCCGGTGGCAAGACCACCGAGGTGACCGAGCCCCGGGTGAAACTGACCGGGCTCGGCGACGCCCAGACGATCACGATCAAGGTGCATGCGGTGAACGAGGCCGGTGCCGGCGCCGACGCCACCGACACGGCCCGTACGGTGGCGCCGCCGCGGGTGACGGTCACCGGCAGCACCGCCGACGTCACCTCGGTCACGGTCAACTTCACCGTGGACGCCGGTGGTGGTCAGGCCACCTGTTCGGTGACGCTGACCGGGCGGCCGGCGGTCGCCGGTGCCTGCTCCAGCATCCGGGTCACCGGGCTGACGCCCGGCACGGACTACGACTTCACCGTCACCGCGAACAACGCCGCGGGTCCCGGCACGGCCACCGGCTCGCGAAAGACCAACGACCAGTTCGGGATCGCGACCTGCAACAACGGGCAGAACGGCGACACCGCCACGTACTGCGACGAGGATCGGGACGGCCGCAACGGCAACGAGATCTTCCGGGTGCCCCGGCAGGAGAACGCGCAGCAGGCCGGGTGGGCCAAGCCCGGTACGCGGCTGCAGGCGTACTGCAAGGTGCAGGGCGACGATGTGGATTCGTACATCTACAACAGCCAGAAGCGCAGCGCGTGGTGGGTCCAGGTGAACTACAACGGGGGCCGGCCGTACATTCCGTTCGCGTGGCTGAACCTGGAGGGCGGCGACAACATCAACGTGCTGCCGAACTGCTGAACGGCCAACCGGCCGCCGAAGATCCGACCGCCACCGAACCGGACCGACCGCGCGAGGAGCACCGTCCGCCGATGAACAGCCACGAGCCGCTCAGCCCGCAGCACGTCCAGGGCTTCGCCGCGTTGGCCGCCCGGCTCGCCGACGCCGTCAGTTCGGTGGTGCTCGGCAAACCGGAGGTGGTCCGGCTGGCCCTGACCGCGCTCTTCGCGCAGGGTCACGTGCTGCTGGAGGACGTACCGGGGGTCGGTAAGACGACCCTGGCCCGGGCGATCGCGGCGACCGTACGCGGGCAGTGGCGGCGGATCCAGTTCACCCCGGACCTGCTCCCGTCCGACGTGTCCGGGGTGACGATCTTCAACCAGGCCACCCGTGGTTTCGAGTTCCATCCCGGACCGGTGTTCGCGAACATCGTCATCGCCGACGAGATCAACCGGGCGTCGCCGAAGACCCAGTCGGCGCTGCTGGAGGTGATGGAGGAGCGGACCGTCACCGTCGACGGCGTACGGCACCCGGTTCCGCAGCCGTTCCTCGTCGTGGCGACCCAGAACCCGGTCGAGATGGACGGCACCTACCGGCTGCCGGAGGCGCAGCTCGACCGGTTCCTGGTGAAGCTGACCATCGGGTACCCGGACGAGGCGGTGGAGATCGAGGTCCTGCGCGGCGCGACGGTCCGCTCCCCGGAGGCGCTCGAACCGGTCACCGACACCGCCACCGTCGGCGAGATGGTCCGGATGGCGCAACGGGTGCACATCGCCGACCCGCTCTACGCGTACGCGGTCCGGTTGGCCGCCGCGACCCGCAACCACGCGCAGGTCCGGGTCGGGGTGAGTCCACGCGGGGTGATCGCGCTGACCCGCGCCGCCTGTGCGTACGCGCTCATCGACGGCCGGGCCTGGATCCAACCGGAGGACCTGAAGGCACTGGTCGAACCGGTCTTCGCACACCGGATCCTGCTCTCCCCCGACGCCCAGGTGCGTGGGGTGACCGCCGCCGACGTGCTGCGCCAGGCGGTGGCGTCGGTGCCGGTCCCGCTCCCCTCCGGTCAGCTCGCCCGGACCGGAGCCTGATCCGGGCACGCCATGACGATCACCTCCCGGGGCATCGGCCTGCTCGTCGGTGCCTGCCTCCTCCTGCTGCTCGGATTCCGGTTCGGTTACCCCGAGCTGACCCTGCTGGGCACCGCCGCCGCGATCGCGGTCGGCTGTGCGGTCGGTGCCGCCGCCTGGCGTCCCCGCCTGAACGTGAACCGGGTCGCCGACCCGGACCGGGTTGGTCGCGGTGAACCGGCGAGGATGACGCTGACGATCCGCAACGGTGGCCGGGTCCGTTCGGCGAACCTGATCGCCGAGGACCGGTGCGGCAGCCGCCCGGTGCCGGTGCCCCTGCTGCGGCTGCGACCCGGTCGGGACACCACGGTCAGCTACCCGGTGCCGACCCACCGCCGGGGCGTGGTCCCGGTCGGCCCGCTGCGGGTCACCGGCCGCGACGCCCTGGGACTGGTGGTGGTCGCCCGCGCCCACGGCGACGTGGCCCGGGTGTGGGTGCACCCACGGATCCACCCGCTGACCGCCGTACCGGCGGGGGTGGCGCGGAGCATGGACGGTCGGGTGGACCGGGTGCCGCACGGCTCGATCACCTTCGACTCACTGCGGGAGTACGTGGTCGGTGACGAACTGCGCCGGGTGCACTGGCGTACCAGTGCCCGGATCGGTGAGCTGATGGTCCGGGAGAGCCTCGACACCAGCCTGCCGCAGCTCGTGGTGCTGCTCGACGACCGGGCCACGGCCCACCCCGTGGTGGTCGACGGGGTCGCGGAGAGCTTCGAGTCGGCCTGCGAGGCGGCCGCCTCGGTGGTGGCCGCCGCCCGCCGGGAGGAACTGCCGGTCACCCTGGTCCTGGTCGCCGATTCGGGGACGGGCGACGACTTCCTCGACCGGCTCGCCGCCGCCGAGCTGCGTACGACGTCCCGGATCATCAGCGAGGACCGGGAGCTGGCCGACGGGGGCGGTGAGCCGCTGCGGGCCGTACTCAACCGGTTGCGCGAGCAGCGGCTCGGCGACACCCTGATCTTCCTCACCGGGCCGGGTGGCCGTGACGACCTGGGGCAGCTCGGGACGCTGCGGGCGGCGTACCCGTCGGTGCTGGCCGCCGTCTTCGGCGACCCGGCGCGGACGCCGGCCGAACCGGCCGGGGTACGGGTCCTCGACGTGGCCGACGGGGTCGAGTTCGCCGCCGAGTGGGACGGGGTACGCCGGTGGTGACCCGACCGGACGTGCCCTCGGTGCTGCGGGCGGTCCCGGTCCCGTTGGCCCTGATCGCCATGATCGGCCTGGCCGGTGCGGTTCTCGGCCGGGTCTACGCCGGACCGCTGCTGGGCCAACTGCTGCTCGGCGCGGCGGTCGGTTCGGTCGGGGTGAGCGTCGCCGCCCGGCGCCTGCCGTCCTGGCTGGTCGCCCCGGTGTCGGTGCTGGCCATGGTCGGCTACGTCGGGTTCGCCCTGCGGTTGGCGGCGCAGCGGGCGCAACTGCCCGGCGACTTCGCCGACCTAGTCGCCGAGGCCGGTCGGAACGGCATTCCCCGGCTGCTCACCGCGATGATCCCGGTCGAGCCGGTCCCGGACACCGTGATCGTGCCGCTGGTCGCGACCTGGCTGGCCGGGCTGGCCGGGGCTGAGGTGGCGCTGCGGGCCGGCCGGGTCCTGCTCGGCTACACCCCGCCGGCCCTGCTCTACGCCGGTGCCCTGTACGTGGTGGGTCCGAACGCCGAGCCGGCGATCTGGTGGACGGTGGCGTTCGCCGCCGCCGCCGCGATCGGCTTGGCCGTGCCGGCGGTGGCCGCGGTACCCCCGGCACCGGCCGGCGACGAGACGACAATCCCCCCGGCGGTACGGGCCGCGATCCGGGTACGGATGCTCGCTGGGACCGCCGCCGGGGTGGTGCTGGTGGTCGGACTCGCCGCGTTGCTGGCACCGGTGGTCGCCGGTCGGGTCGGCAGCACCCCGGTCGACCCGCGCCGCTACGTGCAACCGCCCCAGGTGGACAGTCTGGACGAGAACCCGCTGATCCGGATCTCCGGTTGGGCGCTGAACCCCGACCAGAAGCTGCTCGACCTGCACACCACCGGTGGTGCGGTGCCGGCCGACGACGCCGTCCCGCCGGCCGGGGACCCCGGTACCCCGCCCGAGCAGCCCGGTGACGGAGAGCAGGACACCGAAGGCCGGGTCGGTGATCCGGACCCGGCCGCGTCGTCTCCCCTCGACCGGGGGATTCGGCTGCGGCTCGCCGTCCTCAGCGACTACGACGGGGTCACCTGGCGGGTCGGTGCCACGTACCGCAACGCCGGGCGGATCCTGCCCGCGGTGCAACCGCCGAGCAACGTCGAGGTGAACCGGGTCCAGCAGGAGGTCACCGTCGGTGAGCTGGCCGGACGCCTGCTGCCGGCGGTGCCGACCCCCCGGGAGGTCGCCGGGGCGCGGGTCGCGTACGACCAGGGCAGCGGGACCCTGATCCGACCGGAGGGGCTGACGCCGGGGCTGCGGTACACGGTCACCTCCGCCCGCGAGGACCCCGACGTGAACCTGCTCCCCTCGGCGAACGTACCAGCGGGTGAGCAGGTGGCCCGGGTGCTGCGGGTCGCCGAAGGGGTGCCCGATCCGGTTCGGCGCCTCGCCGACCAGTTGGCCACCGACAACGGGGCGCCGTACTCGCGGGCGGTGGCGATCCAGGACTTCCTCGCCGAGCACTACCGCCTGGTGGCGGACGCACCGAGCGGGCACGCGTACCCGAACCTGAACTTCTTCCTGTTCGGACCCCGTGAGGGCGGTGGTCAGCGGGGCACGTCGGAGCAGTTCGCGGCCACGTTCGCGGTCCTCGGCCGGCTGATGGGTCTGCCGACCCGGGTGGTGGTCGGGTTCCACTCGGCGACCGGCGAGGGTCCGGTCACCGGCGGCGACGCGTACGCCTGGCCGGAGGTCCTCTTCGACGAACTCGGTTGGGTGGCGTTCGACCCGCTGCCGCGCCCGGACACCGTTCCCCGGCCGGTCGAGGAGGACTTCACCCCGAAGCCGCAGGAACCGCCGCCGGCACCCGACGAACCGGCGCCGACCGTCGAACCGACCCCGTCGGCCACCCCCGGACCGGCCGCCGCCCCGGCCGCCGGTTCCGGCCCCTCGCTGCCCGTGCTGGCCGGCGGCGGTTCGGGGGCGCTGCTGCTGGTCCTGGGCGCGTTCGTGGCTGCGGTAATGATCATGCGGCGGGGGCTGCGGCGGCGCCGGCTCGACCAGGGCAGCCCGGCGGAACGGATCGCCGGGGCGTGGCGGGAGGTGACCGACGCGCTGCGGCTGGCCGGTCATCCGGTCGCGGCGCACCTGGACGCGACGGAAGTGGCGGCGTACGCGGCCCGGGTGGCGGTGGATCCCGCCGCACAGGCGACGCCCGCACCGCCAACGTCCGCACCGCCGCCGAGGCGGCGCCCGTCGCCAGGGCCACGACCCACTCCACCACCCGCGCCGGAGCAGCCCCGAACGGCGGTGCCACCGATCGACGAGTTGGCCACCCTGGTCAACGTGGCCACGTTCGCGCCCGGCACCGCCGACGACGAGCAGGCCCGGCGGGCCGGAACTCTCGCGGTCGCGTACGCCACCGCGCTGCGGGCGGTCCGACCCTGGTGGCGGCGGGCGCTCTGGTCGCTGCACCCCGGTCCGCTGCGGTGGCGCCGCTGACCCGCGTCCGTCGGCGACGTTGCACGGAAAGGCGACGTTGCACGGAGAAGGGCGCCGAGACGGCTGGGGATTCGGGGACCCTCGGTTCCTCTGGCGGTCCGGCTCGCTAGTCCGTATAGAAGATCGAGGGAAGGCGATCCTGCCGTACCGCCCTCAGCCGCCGTCCACGGCCAACGCCGTGCCGATCGCCACCTCCGCGGGACTCTGCACCTGCCCGGAGATGGCTGCCGTCCCCTGCGCCGGAGACTGCACCGGACCGAGTTGGGAGATCAGGGTGGCGAGCGGGGCGAGGCCACCGGTGGCGAGTTCGGGCGTGGGCAGCAGCGCGATGACCGGTACGTCCACTCCGGCCTCGGCATAGCTGCCGACCTGCGCCCGACACTCCTCCGGCGGCCCGTGCAGAACCAGCGCGTCGATCAGCTCGTCCGGCACCGCCGCACTGGCCGCCCGGCGGTCCCCCGCCTCCCACGCCTGCCAGACCGGGCCGAGGACGGACTCCCGACCGAGCCAGCGGTGGAACTCCGCGTACGCCGGCACGGTCAGATAGCTCGTGATCATCCGCCGGCCCAGGTTGCGGGCGTACGCGGCGTCCTCGGTCGGGCAGACGAAGATCCGCGCCGCGACCTCGAAACCTTCCCGCCGTTCGCCGAGTTCGGCGAGGACCCGGGGCACGTCCGTGGCGGCCAACCAGTTGAGGATGACCCCGTCCGCCTCGGCGCTGGCCAGCCGCAGCATCCGGGGGCGCAGGGCCGCCAGCAGGATCGGCGGCGGCACCGCCGGCGGTCGTTCCAGCCGGAACCGGCGTACGGCGAAGGTGTCGTAAACCTCGTCGACCGCCTCGCCGCGCAGGGCCGCCCGCAGGAACCGCAGCATGTCCCGGGTACGCCGGTACGGGTCGACGAAGTCGACCGCGTTCCAGTCCCCCACCACCACCGGCGACGAGGCGCCGATACCGAGCGCGAAGCGCCCCGGTGCGGCTTCGGCCAGCGCCGCCGCGGTCATCGCCAGCAGCCCGGGGCCACGGGTGAAGACCGGCGCGATCGCCGTACCGAGGCGCAGGTCGGGACGCCAGGCGGCGGCCAGGGCGAGCGGGGTGAACGCGTCCACCCCGTTCACCTCCGCCGACCACAGGTCGGTGAAGCCGGCCTCGGCGAGCGCGGTGTAGACCGCGGCGTGATCGGCCAGCGGGACCCCGCTGAACGGCACCGTCATACCCCAACGTTTCGTCACCGGTCGATCGTGCCCGGTAGTCGGGGGTACGGGCAATATCTCCCCGGTGTCCATCCCGGCCGGTCCCGACAAGGCAGGTCCTCGGCGGTCCCCGTCGGGTTGTAGCCTCACCGGGTGACCTTCTCGATCGTGGCGCGCTCGGATGACGGGCGGCTGCACGGCGTCGCCGTGGCCAGCAAGTTCCTCGCCGCCGGTGCGGTGGTGCCGGCCGCCGAGGCCGAGGTCGGCGCGCTGGCCACCCAGGCGCACGCCAACCTGGCGTACGGGCCGCAGGGGCTGGCCCTGCTGCGTACCGGGCTCGGGGCGGCGGACGTGATCGCCGGTCTGGTCGCCGCCGACTCCGGTCGCGCCTCCCGGCAGCTCGGTGTTGTCGACGCCGACGGCGGTGCCGCCACCTACACCGGGGACGACTGTCACGACTGGGCCGGTGGGCAGGCCGGCGACGGGTGGGCCGCGCAGGGCAACATCCTGGTCGGCCCGGAGGTGGTCGACGCGATCCGGGACGCCTGGCTGGGCGGCGACACCGGGCGGCGGTTCGCGCAACGGCTGGTCGACGCGTTGCACGCCGGTGACCGAGCCGGCGGTGACCGGCGTGGTCGGCAGAGCGCCGGGCTGCTGGTGGTGGCGAAACGCGGCGGGTACGGGGGCAGCAGCGACGTCGTGGTGGACCTGCGGGTGGACGACCATCCGGATCCGGTGGCGGAGCTGGCCCGACTGCTCGACGTACACGTCATGCTCTTCGAGAAGCCGGACCCGCAGACGCTGCTCGACCTGACCGGTGAGCTGGCCGCCGAGGTCGCGGCCCTGCTCACGGCGGCCGGGCATGCCCCGGCGGACACCGGCGACGCCGCTGTCGACGCCGCCCTGACGGACTGGGCCGGGGTGGAGAACCTGGAGGAGCGGATGGTGTCCGGCCGAATCGACCCGGTGGTCCTGGCCCACCTGCGCGGTCGCCGCTGACCGGCGCCCGACCGGGCCGCCGTCGGATCGGGCCCGCCGTCGGATCGGGCCGGCGTCCTATCGGGGCTCGCGCTCCAGTTCGGCCCGCAGCAGGCCGTAGACGACGCCGTCGTGCCACTTCCCGGCGCGGAAACCGGCGCCGCGCAGGACGCCCTCGCGGGTGAATCCGGCCTTCTCCGCCGCGCGTTGTTCGGCCACGTTGCCGACCTCGGTGGTGGCCTCGACCCTGTTCACCAACGTGTGGGCGAACAGGTATTCGGCGAGCAGCCGCTGGGCTCGGCTGCCGTGTCCCCTGCCCCTCGCCTCGGGGGCGAGCAGGACACCGATGTTCCAGTAGAAGGCGTTCCTGGTGGTCATCACCTTGCGCCAGGAGACCAGGCCGAGCCGGTCGTCCCCGGCGGTGACGATGAGGACCCCGCCGTCGTCGCCCAGCAGCCCGTTCTCGTCCCAACGCCTGCGGTAGACGTGCGGGTCGTGGAAGCCGTACCACTGGTGCTCGCCGCTCGCGACGGGGTCGTTGATCAGGTGGTTCAGGAACGGCAGGTCGGCTTCGAGTACGGGTCGCAGAGCTGTCTCGTCTCCCACGGGCACGACGTTACCGGCGCGGGCCCGGTCCGGCTGCTCGTGGAGTGGGCGGCCTTGAACGTCCACATCGGACGAATTCGGCCCGCTCTTAACAACCTTTATTGAATCCTTGACATTCACCCCCTTTTATCGAAAGACTCCGATGCAGAGAGCGCTCTCTTTCCTCTTTGACTCCCCCAGTCGGCACGCTGCGCACCGTCCCCGCAGTCCCGGGGACGCGCCGTCGGCGTGCACGGAAGGACCCCCATGTTCCGTACGGTCAAGGCGCTCGGGATCGCCGCGGTGGCACTCACCGTGGCCACCCTCGCCCCGCCCGCGAGCAACGCCTCGGACACCCCCGCACCCGGCGCACCCGCCGCCACCACCCGGTTCGACATGGCCCCCGGCATGGTCGCGGCGATGCGCCGGGACCTCGGGCTCGCCGACGACCGGATCGCCGCCCGGCTGGCGACCGAGGCGGCGGCACCGGCGGTCGAGAAACGGCTGCGCGACCGGCTCGGCACGACCTTCGCCGGCGCCTGGATCCCGACCGGCGCAGATCGGTTGACGGTCGCGGTCACCGACCCGGCCGCGGCCACGGCGGTACGCGCGGCCGGCGCGGACGTGCGGATCGTCGCGCGCAGCGCGGCCGACCTCGACGCCGCGCACGCCAAACTCGACCGGAACGCGGCGAAACTGCGCGGCGGCGCGGTCCACGGCTGGTACGTCGACACCGCGAACAACCGCGTCGTGGTCACGGCCGGACCCGGCGGCGCGGCGGCGGCCAGGGCGTACGCCGAGGCCAGCGGCGCGGGCACGGTCACCGTCGTCGAGACCGCCGAGGCGCCCCGGCCGATGTACGACATCCGCGGCGGCGACCAGTACGTCATCAACGGCAACACGCTCTGCTCGGTCGGCTTCGCCGTCGCCGGTGGATTCGTCAGCGCCGGACACTGCGGCGGCACGGGCAGCCCGACCCTCGGCTACAACAACGTCTCGCAGGGCAACTTCGCCGGCTCGTCGTTCCCCGGCAACGACTACGCGTGGATCCGGACGAACGCCTCCTGGACACCGCAGCCGTGGGTCAACAACTACTCCGGCGGCAACGTTGTCGTGGCCGGCTCCCAGGACGCCGCGATCGGCAGTTCGGTCTGCCGGTCCGGGCGTACGACGGGGTGGCGCTGCGGCACCATCCTCGGCCGCAACGAGACCATCGTCTACGCCCAGGGGGCCGTCTCCGGCCTGTCCCGCAGCAACGCCTGCGCCGAACCCGGCGACTCCGGCGGCTCGTGGATCTCCGGCAACCAGGCCCAGGGCGTCACCTCCGGCGGTACGGGCAACTGTTCGTCCGGCGGCACCATGTGGTTCCAGCCGGTCAACGAGATCCTCGGCGTGTACGGCCTCTCGCTGACCACCTCCGGCGGCGGCGGGGGCAGCACCAGTGCGCTGGTCAGCAACTGGAACAACCGGTGCATCGACGTACCGAACTCGAACTTCTCCGACGGGGTCCTGCTGCAGATGTGGGGGTGCAACTCCACCAACGCGCAGCGGTGGACGTTCGTCAACGGGATGCTGCAGACCTCGAACAACAAGTGCATGGATGTCGCCTGGGGCTCGACCGCGAACGGCGCGGCGATCCAGATCGTCACGTGCAGCGGCAACCCGGCCCAGCAGTTCGTCCTCTCCGCCGCCGGTGACCTGGTCAACCCGCAGGCGAACAAGTGCATCGACATCAAGGACTGGAACTCGGGCGACGGGGCGCAGTTGCAGCTCTGGGACTGTGCCGGCACCGCCAACCAGAAGTGGCGGCGCGGCTGACGACGTAGTGTCGCCCGCCGGTCGGGACTCCCGACCGGCGGGCGACCTCCGTACGCGACGGTCGGGCTAGCGCCCAGCCCGGCTCGGGGCGGTCAGCCGTTGTGCCGGGGCACCACCCGGTGCACGCTGACCAGCAGCAACGCCATCATCAGGCTGGCCGTGCCGGCGATCGCCGCGGCACCGCCCAGGTACGCGTCGAACAGCCTCGGCCGGTTCAGTTCGTCGACCGGGATGGCCAGCACCTCGTCGGTCGAATACAGCGCGTACCCGGCGACGGCCAGCAGGGCCAACCCGGCCAACCCGAACAGGGTCACCGCCCGCCAGTGCGCGTCCCCCGGCTCCACCTGGGCCTGCTCCCGCTGGAAGAGCAGCAGCAGGATGCCGGCCACGGCCGCCCACGCACCGACGATGAGCAGCGAGGCGACCGCGTCACTGGGCCGGTGCCAACCCGCCGACAGGGTCGCGACCCCCGCCAGCGCCGTGTACGCGACGGCGAGCAGCGCGCCCCAGGCGCGGACCCGGGGCGGCAGCACCAGGACCAGCGCCACGGCGACCGCGGCGGCGATCGTGGTGTGCCCGCTGGGCAGGCTGTTGCCGGCGGCGGCCCGTTCCGGGTCGACGCCGAAGTCCGGTCGGTGGATGACGTACTTGGCGACCTGGGTGGTGACGTTGGCCCCGACGACGAGCAGGGTCGCGACCACGGCCAGCGCGACCCGGCCCCGGATCAACGCGATGAAGCCGATCACCAGGGTGGCGGCGAGCAGGGAGACCACCGACATCGCGTTGAGTACGGTGCCGACCAGCCCGTCGATCCGGTCCTGGCCGATCTTGTTCCCGGTGAGCGCGATGGTGTCGAGTAGTTGACCGTGCTCGGTGCGTACGGCGAACCGCCAGAGCAGCACAAACGCGGCCACCTGAACAACGGTCAGCAGAACCAGCCAAGTCACCGTCAACGCCGTTCTGCGCCCATGCATCCGGTCACCGTAACGAACTCCCGGAGCACGGCAACTCGGCGGTCGAATCGCCCGCGCGCAGCCGTGACCGCAAGATCCGAGGGGGTCTCCGGGCCACCATAAGTTAGGCTCCCCTAAGACTTGCGGAGGTGGTCGATGGCAACCGTCCGGGACCGGCCGGAATCCCTCGCCGACCTGCTCGGCGGGCGGCGCGGCGGCTGGGACGCCACCGTACCGCCGGTTGCCTTCGGCTCCGGCTGGCTGCTCTCCGGCGGCTCGGTCTGGTACGGCACCCTCGCCGCACTGGTCGTCGGAGTCGCGGTCGCCGGGTGGCGGCTGCGTCGCGGCGACCGGCCCGCCTCGGTCCTCGTCGGCCTGCTCGCCGTCTGCGTCGCCGCCCTCGTTGTCCTGCGTACGGGGCGAGCCAGCGACTTCTTCCTGCTCCAACTCGTGTCGAACGGGGCCAGCGCACTCGCCTGGCTGGTCAGCATCGGGTTGCGCTGGCCGCTGCTCGGGGTGGTCGTCGGCACCCTGCTCGGCCAACGTGGACGTTGGCGGCGCGACCCGGACCTGCTGCGCGCGTACGGCCGGGGCAGTTGGGTGTGGGTCTGCCAGTACCTGATCCGGCTGGCGGTCTTCGTCCCGCTCTACGCCGCCGACCAGGTGGTGGCGCTGGTCGGCGCCCGGGTGGCGCTGACCTGGCCGCTGGTCGCCGCCTGCGTCGCGGTGAGCTGGTGGGTGATCCGGCGGACCCTGCCGGCCGGTCATCCGGGGCTGCGGCACCCGGTCGAGCCGGCGGAGATCACGGCGGACCGGTAGCTCGCCGGACGGCAGCACGGATCGGGCGGAGATAGACGGAGAGGCCGCCACGGGGGGAGCGGCCTCTCCGTGAAGAAACGGTACATCGCAGCGGAGCCATGCGCGAGCCGGGAAAGCGCTGACCGCCAATCATTCATCCGTACGGTAGGTGGAACCGGGCGAGTGACACCGTGGTGCCACCCGCCCGGGGGTCGTGTCCCGGCGGTTGCGCCGGGGGTGGTGAGCCGGCCGGTTCGCTGCGTTGGCCAAGCCGGCCGGCTCACCACTGATTGGCCTGACCGTGGGAATCAGGCCGCTCAGGGAGGGTCAGCCGTTCGGGAAGAGGCTGCCGAAGTCGGCGAACGCCATCGCGATGTCGGACTGGGCCCAGAATCGGTGGTAGTTGAACGAGGGTGCCGCACCTCCGTTGAGGTACGCCTGGACCTTCGGCCAGTCCGGGTCGTTGCGGTAGAACGACCGGATGTCCACGAAGCTCTTGCCCGCGGCGATCGCGTCACCGTTGGGCATGTCGCCGGTCCAGTTCGGCGGCAGGTAGAGGCCCTGCCCGGTGGAGGCGTTGTACACGTCGTCGAACCGCTGGTAGTCGGCCCGGGTCTCGGTGGTCGAGATCCCCTTCGACTCGGCGTGCGCGTACATCGCGTCGAGCAGCCCCTTGGCGGTGGTCTTCGCCGCCGTGTTGCCGGACTTCGCCGCGTACCACATCAGGGTCCGGGCGTACGCCGCACCGACACCGACGTCGGTGCCCTTCGCAGTCACCGTGACGTGCAGGTTGGTGTTCGCCGCCGGGCTGGTGGGGTTCCACGTCGCCGGGGCACCGGTCCACGACATGTCGGACGGGATCTGGAAGTTCCCGCCGGTGCCGATGGTGGTGTTGGCGATCGCCCAGGGCACCCACTTGTCCAGGATGGCCTTGGCCTTGGCGTTGCCGGTCACGTAGTACAGCTCGGCGACCCGGTGCAGCGACCAGACCTGCATGCCGAACCAACCGTTGCTGCCCGGGTCCTCGTAGACCGGGTGGTCGTCGTAGAACATGCCGTAGAAGGTCGGCTTGCCGGCCGGCGGCTGGGCGTACGCGCCGTCCCAGCTGTTCGTCGCACCACCGGCGATGGCACCCTCGGACGACTGCAGCCACTGGTAGAACTCAAGCTGCCGGTTCATGCTGTTGGTCCAGTCCGTCACGGCGGTCGCCGAACGCGGCCGCAGTTCCGGGACGTTGGTCAACGCCCAGGCGGTGAACGGGTTCTGGTAACCGAAGTGGTTGTGGCTGGAACCGATCCGCCACGACCAGCCGGCGGCCGGGTCGGTGGCGCCGCCCCAGGCGTAGTACCAGGACATCAGGTAGTGCGCGGAGTCCTTGCCGGTACCGGCCGGGCAGGCGGTCGCCCCGACGCAGTTGCCGATCCGCTTGAAGTACTTGTCGTACATGGCGTAGCGCAGGTAGTCGCCCATCTTGGCCGCCTTGGCCACGGTGGCCGCCACGTCGGCCTGCTTGTTCTGCTCCTTCGCCCAGGTCAACGCCCAGTACGCGGCCTGGATGGCACGCGCGTCGGCGTCCGGGGCGTTGGTGTACTTCCACTGCTTCGCCGGCGCGCCCGAGTCGGCGATGGAGATGTCGAGGAAGCCGTTCGGGCCGCCGTGGACGAACGTGTCGCAGGACGGCTGCGGCACGGTCTCCCAGACCGACTCCTGCGGACCCCGCTGGAAGGTGTTGATGTACGCCGGCCGGGTGGTCCCGTCGCCGCAGCGGCCGAACCCGTACGTGTTGTCGACGTCGAGCAGCCAGTGCATGCCGTAGATGTCACCGGTGCCGTACGTCGACTGGAGCTCGTTGCGCAGCGGGTCGACGCCGACCGGCACCGACGGCTGCAACTGCGACGGGTACTGGCTGGGCAGGTTGTACTCGGCCGCGTACTGCGGGGTACCGGCCACACCGGCGGTCGGCTGGTCGTTGTGCGACGGGATGATGTAGCGCTCCATCACCGTCCAGGCGTTGTTGAACGGGGCCCAGTTCTGGGTGGCCCGCCCGTACTGCGCCTCGAGCCAGATCCAGAAGCTGAACGCCTCGGAGGTGGTCTCGTGCCCGTGGTCGGGCGCCTCGACGATCAGCGTCTCGATCGAGTGGTACGGCACGCCCTCCGGGCTGAAGTAGCCGGAGTTCTTGATTTTGCCGTACTGCTCGAGGAACCGGGCGGTGTAGATGTTGTCGCCGCCGCCGGGTGTGTCGTTGTCGATCTCGGTGGCGACGATCGCCAGCGGCGCGTACCCGCTGGCCGAGGCGGTGATGGTGGCGGTGCCGCCGGCGGTGTCGGTGTCCTCGGCCGCGGCGACGGTGAGGTTGACCCCGGTGTTCCAGTTCGCCGTGGTCAGCGTCGTCGAGGTGGGCGTCACGGTGACGTCGGTGTCACCGGTACGGGCCAGGGTCACCGCCACGTTGCCGGTCGGCGCGGCACTGAGCTTCAGGTTCACCGACGCGCTGCTGCCCTCGGTGACGTTCACCGAGGTGGGGGTGGCCACCAGGACCGGACCCGAGCCCGGGGTGACGGTGAAGGCGCGTTCGGCCGTCGCGGTCAGGTTCGCGTTGTCGTACGCGCGGGCCTGGACGGTGTAGCTGCCGGCCGGCTGGTCCTCCAGCAGATAGCTGTACGGCGCCGTGGTGTCGGTGTTGACCAGCAGCCCGTTGCGATAGAACTCGACCTTCGCGATGGTGCCGTCGGGGTCGCTCGCGGTGGCGGTCAGCGGTACGTCGGCCGGGGCCACGAACGGTCCGGCCGGGACGCTGAGGGTCACCGTGGGCGGTTGCGGTGTGGTGGTGCCACCACAGGTGACCCCGTTGACCGAGAACGACGTGGGCTTGGCGTTGGTGCCGGAGTAGGAACCGTTGAAGCCGATGCTGGTGGAGGCGCCGGTGGCCAGGTTGCCGTTCCAGGACATGCTGGTGGCGGTGACCTGGGTGCCGGACTGGGTCCAGTTTGCCGACCAGCCCTGGGTGACCCGCTGGTTGCCGGGGAAGGCGAAGCGCAGGGTCCAGCCGTTGATCGGGTCGCCGGTGTTGCGGATGGTGACGTTGGCGCTGAACCCGTTGTTCCAGTCGTTGGTCGCGTAGACCACGTCGCAGGCCGGTGCCGCTTGGGCGACGCCGGGGACGACGACCACGCCTAGCGCTGCCAGCACGCCGGTGGCGAGGATCGCCACCCGGCGTCTACTTGCGATGAGCTTCATGTGCTGACTTCTCCTCGCGGACCTGGCCGGGGCGTTGTCGCCTCGGCAGGGCGCCTCCGTGCGCGGGGTGGGGTGGTGAGTGTGCGCATGGGGTGGGAGGCGCCGGGGAAGGTGGTCGACCCGTCCCGGACCGGGGTCGGCGATCGACGGCAGGGCGCGCCGGACGTGGCGGCTCTGGTCGGTGCTGGGCGCCGTACCGAAAAAAGTGTCGGATGCCCTCGGCGGCCCGCGGTCGGCGTGGCTCCCGCTCCGCGATAATTCGACAGTCTTGCATGGGAGCGCTCCCGCAGCAAGCCGGAGGCCGGGGCGGTCCATCCGGGACAGCCAGCCGAAGGGTATTGGCCTGCACCGATGGCTGATCAAGGCAAGCACATCGGGGTTTCATCGACGTTGGTCAGATGTTTCGATCTTATTTTGGGTCTTTCACAAACCCGTGACGCGGGATACAGTCCAATCACGTCGATGGGAGCGCTTCCATCGATAGCGATGTAAGTGCTTAGAACCTACAGCACCTACGGGAAGCATGGGGCGAACCAGCATCGCGATGCCCTTGACCTCCCGATCGGGCGCTACCCGGTGCCCCCGGGACAGCGCTGACCGCTCAGCCGTGGGGCTGACGACGGGCCAGCCCGGACTCCGCCGTCAGCCGACTCACCACCGTCGAGAGGAGGTGGAACCAGAGCCACTCGCGTGGCCCGGCTCCCGCGCGACACGCACGACCTGGACGCCAATTCCGTTCGTGCGTGTGTGTAACTGATGGTGGGGACGGGGGTTGCCCTCCCCGTCCCCACGCTATACCCCCTTCGGCAAGGGGGAAATAGGTCGACAGGACAGGCGCACCGCGCCCACCCGGTCGACCTGTTGCGTGCCCGGCGCCGAAAGAGTCAGTGCGCCCCCGGCCGCGAGGGGCCCCGACGGCGTGGTCACCGGTACGTGGGCGCGGGCGATGGACGAGGCCCAGCCCGAAGCCTTTCGCCAGCCGAACAACCCATACGCAAACCACCTGGGCAGCCGCTACCTTGTGATGGGAGCGCTCCCGGACGCGCCATTCGCGGATGGGCCCCACACACGAGGAGACAAGCCATATGTCCGTACTGACCCGGCGCCACCTGCTGCGCCGCGCCGCGCTCTCCGCCAGCGCCGCCGGCGCGGCCCGCGTGA
>NZ_JBSGCD010000063.1:0-22212 GCF_053601675.1 Micromonospora sp. NPDC004704
CGGGAAGATCCACTCCGGGCGAGCTGCCGAGATCACCTGCACCCCGACATGATCCACCATGGACCACCTATCGAGTTACGAGACGTCCTTTAGTTAACGGCGCGGCCATGGACATGCTCGAACCCCACGACGAGTGCGTTGCCGGTGGGCCGACATAACTGCAGCCTGCCGCAGTAGGACGACGCACCCGCGCAGCGTGTCGGACGCGACGGGCATGGTGACGTGATGGCTCGGATCGCCAGAGGCCGGAGCAGGGTGGCGCCGGGGGAGGCGCAACGTCACAGCAGGGTCCTGTGCTGCGCTCGTCGCAGGTTGCTGATGAGTTCCTCACGACTCTGCCCGTGCACATGGTGCTGCCACATGGGCGTGCCGGGAGTGCTACGCCAGGATTCACTCAGCGGGCCGTTGTCGACCGTGTCGAATCCGAACTGGTCGTACAACCTGGTGACCAGCTCGACGGCCTCGGGGTAGTCGCTCGAGACCGCCAGCGCCAGCCGATCGCGTGCGCCGGCGGGCCGGGCCAGCCGGAACAGGCTGGGCGCTTGGATGTGAGTGAACGCCTTGGCGATCTTCGAGGTGGGTAGCTGTTCCTGGCGCAGCTCGTGAACCGTCTTTCGGCCGGAGTCGATCAGCGGGAAGTTGCCGTCGCGCCAGATCATGTAGTTGTTCGTGTCCAGCACGATCTTGCCGGCGAGTTCCTTGACGGGCAGAGTGTCGTCGGGATCGTACGGGTAGGCGACGATCGCGAAGTCTCCCGCCGCTGCGGCATCTGCGGCGTACGCGGCGCGCGCCGACGGGCCCAGCTCGGAGGTAAGCCCTCGAAGGGTCTCCGGCCCTCGCGAGTTGGCGATGACGATCTCATAGCCGTTCGCTATGGCCGCTCGCGCGATCTGACTTCCGACTTCACCGGCGCCGATGATTCCGATTGTTGTCACGGTTGTCCCTCTCGGGGTCTCTGACAAAAGCGTTCGTCGCGGGCGCTATTCGCTCCGCATTGCGTCTGGTGCCTTGGCGGGTTCAGCCAGACGCGGCGCTGCCCGCCTCAGTGCTGGGCTGACGGAGCCTTCGATCGGTGTTCGAGGCGGCCAGACCTGCGGAAGCCAAGAGGGCGAGTTTGTCGGCATCGCTGGAGCCGGCGTCCGAATGGTAGACGACCAGCATTAGGTTGTCGGTTCCGGCAATGTTCAGCCTTTCCCGGTTGAGGGTCAGCTCGCCGACTTGCGGGTGATTCATCCGGATCGGAGTCCCGCGCTGCCCGCGCACCTCGTGGCGTGCCCAGAGCTGACGGAATCGAGGGCTTGCCAGGGAGAGTTCTCCGGTGAGCTCGATGAAGCGCGGATCGTCGACATCGTTACCCACGGCCTGTCGTAGGTTGGCGATGAAACATTCCGTGACGGCTTCCCATTCCGGATGCAGGGCCTGCTCGGCCGGTTCCAGGAACAGGTCCCTCAACTGATTGCCGCCCACGGAGAGGCTGGGAGAAAGCACCTTAGCGAGACTGTTCGAGGCCAGGAAATCGAAGTACCGGTCCTCTATGAAAGCGGGCTGGACGAGGGCGTGCAGGAGTTTGAGCGCGCCGGCCGGTGGGGTCTCCTTACGCGGCCGGCGTCGGCGCTTGCGGGACATCTCCACCACCAGGGAGAGCAGGTGGGCGAAATGGTCGTCGTCGAGGTGGAGCACCCGGGCGATCGACTCGAGCACCTGCACGGACGGGTTGCGGTTGCGGCCCCGCTCCAGCCGCAGGTAGTAGTCGGCGCTGATGCCGGCGAGCATGGCCACCTCCTCCCGCCGCAGCCCCGACACACGCCGCACACCGACGTCGGGAATGCCTGCCTGCTCCGGCGTCACCAGCTCGCGCCGCGCACGCAGATACGCACCAAGGGCATTCGTTCTCTCACTCACAGCGCCAGTGTATGCCCTGAGTGGCACATAGAGGGGGTCCTGCGATACCCCTGGCACGCGAGTGCTCTGGTTCAGGCCGATAACCGTCCGTAGCGTTCCCGGCGGCTCGCTCGGGCCACGCGTTGCGATAGGAGAAAAGGCGCATGACCGTCACACTGATCACTGGTGCCAACAAAGGCATCGGGTTCGAAACAGCCCGCCAGCTTCTGGAGTTGGGCCACGTTGTTTACGTCGGCGCTCGTGACGTGGAGCGCGGTGAGACGGCTGCGGGAACGCTGGGTGCCCGGTTCGTGCAGCTCGATGTGACCGACGACGCATCGGTGAAAGATGCGCTGACGACAATCGGTTCGGCCGAGGGCCGGCTCGACGTTCTGGTGAACAACGCAGGTATCCTCGCGAACGAAGCCGTCGATGGTCTCACGGCTCTGCGGGCTTTCGACATCAATGCGGTAGGAATCGTCCGGGTAACCGAGGCGGCGCTACCGTTGCTGCGCAAATCTTCGAACCCGACGGTGGTCACCGTCTCGAGCAGCATGGGCTCCTTCTGGGCAGTGACCAACCCTGACCGCCCGGAATTCGCTATGCCGCTTGCGTTCTATGCGGCATCGAAGGCCGCAGCCACCATGCTCACCGTGCAGTACGCCAAATCACAGCCCGGAATCAAGTTCAACGCGGTCGAGCCTGGCACCACCGCCACCGACATGACCGCCGCCTTCGGCATCGGAAGGTCGCCGGAAGAAAGCGCGAAGGTTGTCGTGCGCCTAGCCACCCTCGACAGCGACGGCCCGACCGGAACTCTGCAGGACGAGACTGGAGAGCTGCCTTTCTGATCGCGGAACGGTTCCGGATGAGGCCGGAGCGGCCAGCCTCATCCGGGCCGTGGCGGACGCGATCGACCTGCTCGCCGCGATCGGCCCGGACCTGGCCCAGGCGGCTGGACGGACCGCCAAGCTGGCGTACGCGATCATCGACGGCACGCTGATCCCGATCGACCGGGTTGCCGATCGGCGGCCCTACTACTTTGGAAAGCACGAGCGGCACGGCGTGAACGTGCAGGTCCTGGCCGATGCGGCCGGGCGGCTCGTGGGGGTCTCGCCCATGTAGCCCGCAGCGGTCCACTATCTGACCACGGCCGGCCCTACTCACGGCCTGATCGACGCCCCGGCAGGGGCGGAGGTCCGTGGCGCGAATCATGGCCGGCCGGCCGGAATTGACGTATCCCGGCCGGCGCCAGCCACTAGCGGGGGTGGTTACTTGTCGAATGCTGCCGAGTCGAGCTGCCAGCCGAAGGATGCTGTCGCCATGCTCCGCTCCTGTCGGTCCGTCTCAGGTGTGTTGTCGTATGGGCTGTCCAGCGCGGGGTTCAGATGTGCAGTCCGCCGCTGACGTCGATGACTGCACCGGTGATGTAGCCGGCGGTTGGACTGGCGAGGAACGCGACGGTGCCGGCCACCTCGTCGAGAGCCGCCACGCGCGGGAACGCCTGCATGCTCATGATGAAGTCGCGGGGCGGCAGCTTGTCGCGTACCTCCTCGGCCATGTCGGTGGGGATGACGGCAGGCTGGATGATGTTCACGGTGATGTCGCGCGGCCCGAGGTCACGCGCTGCGCCCTTGGCGTATCCGACGAGCGCTGCCTTGGACCCGGCGTAGTCCGCGACGCCCCGGAAGGGCACTCGGGTGCCGAGCAGGGACCCCAGGAAGATGATCCGTCCGCCGTTCGTGATCCGGGGTGCGGCCGCGCGCGTCATGGCGACCGTGCCCAGGGTGTTGACCTGCCACAGGCGGTTGTAGGCGTCCTCGTCGAGGTCCGGGTCGTCCACCATCTCGCCCTGGACCGCGATTCCGGCGTTGTTCACGAGGATGTCGAGCTTTCCGAGCTCGGCGATCGCCGCATCGACCGCTGGTCTCGCGCTCCTGAGGTCGGCCAGGTCGCTTCGGATCGCCGTCGCGCGCGCCCCCTTCGCCCGCAGTTCGTCCACCACGGCCTGCGCCTTGTCGACCGAGCTCCAGTACGTGATCGCGACGTCCGCCCCGCGATCGGCGAACAGCTTCGCTATATGCGCCCCCAGGCCGCGGCCGCCACCGGTGATGAGGACGGTCTTTCCCTCAAAGTCCTTTGACATGGGCATGTTCCTTTCCTAGGTCCTTCTGCGAGGACGGCCTCTGCGTCGCGCATGTTCCTCTCGCGGGGTCCGCCGGCCGCCAACGTCTTCAGCAGACCCTGGCGAACGGGTGCCTGAACAGGTTCTTCCGAGTGCCCGGTAGCGGCAGGTGGGGTAGTGACAGGGCCCCCTTACGCCCGGCCTCCGGCGTGCACCATGGATTCCATGCTCGACAAGCCGAACCACCTGGGTGAGTACCTCCGCGCCCGCCGGGGGCTCATCGCTCCCGAGCAGGTCGGCATCACCGACATCGGAAGGAGACGGGTGCCTGGTCTGCGGCGCGAGGAAGTCGCCATGCTGGCTGGCATCAGCGCCGAGTACTACCTTCGCCTCGAACGTGGCCGTGATCGCAACCCGTCGACGCAGGTCCTGGAGTCCATCGCACGCGTGCTCGCGCTCGACGACGACGGTCTGACCCATTTGCTGAGCCTGGTAGCGGACAGACCGCGACGGCAGCGTCGGACGCCCCGCGCCGAACGCGTCCCGGACGGCATCAGATCGCTCCTGCCGACGCTCCTCCATCCCGCGTTCGTCGAGGGACGATACTTCGACATCCTGGCAGCCAACGCCATGGCGGGCGCGCTATCGCAGAGCATGTCGGTGGGGCGTAACCAGTTGTTGGACGTGTTCCTGGACCCACCCGAGGAAGCCCTTCACCAGGACTGGGACGGCATCACCGAGTGCTACGCCTCAAGTCTTCGCCAGGCTGTCGGCACCGACACCGAAGACTCGCGTTTCCTTGAGCTCGTTGGTCAGCTCACCCTGGCGAGCCCGCGGTTCCGGCAGCTGTGGAACCGCCATGACGTCCGCGCTCAGCGCGCCAGCCTGATGCGGTTCGACCATCCCGAGGTCGGTGCGCTGTCGCTGCACCGGGAGCGGCTCGCGATCAGCGGGACGGATGGGCTGACCTTGGTCCTGTACCACGCCGAGACCGGCTCGGAGTCAGCGGAGAAGCTGGCCCTTCTGGGCTCGTCCGTGATCACTCCGGCCGAGGAGCCACGAACGGACGGGAACAGCAGGGCCCGGCCTCCGATGACAAGCCGCTGAGTGCCCGCAGCTGCCGGATCGATGAGCTGATCCCCGGCGGGTGATTCCGAGCGGCTGCTGACCTTCGTGGCCATCGGCCGGCAACAGGTACAGGATCTGTACCGCCACAGCCTCGTCTTCGAGTTTCCCGGGATGAGGATCGCTAGCCCCACCACGGCGGGGTGCCTGTCCTCAGGTGGTCGTGCAGTGTGCGCGCGACCTGCGCCATCGTCGCCTCGCTGCCGGGTTGCGTGACGGCGGGCACGCGGGAGGCGGTGAGTGCGGCAACGGCGTGTGACTGTCCGTCGACGTGGTCCACCACGCCTATCTCGTGCCGCAGGTGCAGAAGGGTTCCGGTCTTCGATGACCAGCGGGAGGCGTCGGAGGTGAAGTCGGGCGCGAGCCGCTGCCGGTGCAGGTTGTCGCCGAGCAGGTCGCGTACCCGTGCCGCGGTGGTCTGCTGGATCGTCGAGGGCCGCCAGAGGGCGTGCAGCAGGTTGACGAAGGCCCGGGCCGATCCGGCGTTGGCGCGGGTGATGTCGAGCTGGGCGACCGGGTGGCCTTGCCCGGGGGTCGCGGCGCCGATGGCGAGGGAGTGGGCCAGGTGTACCTCGTCGGGGTCGAGGCGTTCCGCCGGTGTGTCGGTGAGGGCGCTGATCCGGTGCCGGACGGTGATGTCCTCAAGGCGTAGTCGCCGCAGTTCGGCGGCGACCATGGCCGGTGGGGTGAGGTCGAACAGGGCGTCGGCGGCGACGCCGTCGCTGATGGAGGTGCTCAGGTAGAGCAGGTCGTCCAGGGCGACCCGCGCGGGGTGGCGGAATCGGCTCAGTCCGGTCGGGCCCGGGGTGGTGATCCGACCGGGCGCGATGTCTACCGGCATCGCGGGGTCGAGTTCCCCTCGCGCGACGCGTTCCAGGACCGCGACTGCCAGCGGCACCTTCACCAGTGACGCCGACGGGTACGGGGTGTCCGCGTCGAAGCCGACTTCCTCGCCGGTGTCGAGGTTGCGGACCAGAGAGGCCCCGTGTAGCCCCGCCTCTTCGAGCAGGGCACGGGCATTGCGTACGACTGTGGTGACGCTCATGTCGGCCCTACCGCTGACCGATGGTCGGCTGTCGCACTCTCGATCGGCGTCCGACGGCCGTCGGCAGCGCCCAGACATCGCGCGATGTCGGCATGCAGAATCGTTCTCAGCTGTTCGAGGTCCTCAAAGGCTCCGGCGGCGATGTCGTACGCCCGCACGAGTCGGGGGCGGCGAGGGGGCACCAGTACAGCCCGAAATCTTCGGCCTGCTCGGGCGAACACAGCAGCAGGTCGGTAGAGCTGAGGGCTTCCGCAGCGGCATCGACGAGCGACGGCGTGACCGTCACCTGAGCCGGCGCCAGACCGACCGACTGGCCGGCCCGGGTCAGCGGATCACGCACGTGGGCGACGTCGTCCTCGGGCTGGATCAGGATCCGTCGGCGTGCCTGAGCGCGGGCTCGGCCGGTACGCATCGTCTCCAGGAACACCGTCGGCGCCGGGAAGGGGGCCTGGGCAGCCAGCCCGAGCGGTACCCGCCAGGTCGCCGTCTCTTCCGGAACCGCGACGATCCCGGCGCCGACCTCGAGGGTCTGGCAGAGCCGGACGCGCTCCTGCGGGCCGGCCGGTCGTACCTCCAGGTGGATGCGCTGCCGTCGTCCTGCGGTCACCAGGGCGGCGAGGCGGTTCGGCGGGCAGATCTCGGGCAGGGCGACCCGTAGCGGGCGCAGCCGTGCCCGCTCGGCATCGTCGCCCATGGCGTCGGCGAGGTCGACCAGGCGCCGTGCGGGCGGAAGCATGTCCTGCCCGAACGGAGTCAACCGGACGGCCCGGGACGACCGGTCGAACAGCCGCGCCCCGAAGTGTTCCTCCAGGGCGGCGATGCGGCGACTGGCGACCGACTGGGGAATGCCCGCAGCGGCGGCGCCGGAGGTGAAGCTGCCGTGGCCACTGACGGCCACGAACGCCCGGCAGGCGGCAACCACATCCACCCACCGAACCTATACCCGGAACGCATGAGCGATGCCGCTGGGTCAGCTGATCGGCATCGGTCCGGCTCCCGCTGACCCGACTGTGGTCCAGGTCATGCGGCGGTGGGCAGTGCGGTGCTTCGGAACATCAGCTCCTCGCCGAGCGCCTGGAGCGGCGTAGTAAGGAGAGTCAGCACGAGAATGATGATCGTCGTACCGGACACGCCGAAGGCGATCCATCCGGGGGAGTCGGCAGCGGTGAGCGCCACCACACCGATCGCCGCAGCCACCGGGAGCGCCGCGCCGAGCAGTTACTGCGCCAAGCGGTGGTAATCGAACGGCTGCGGTGAGCTGATCAGACCGCGCCAGGACACCTTGCCCAGCCATGCCAGGAGCAGGATCGCCAGCACGCCCGTCGCGATGGTGGCGAGGTTCACGGCCAGAAACCTCAACGGGGTCATGGTCGGCGCCAACGGGTCGTCACTGCGCTCCGAGACGCCGACAAGCTGGTGCCCCGGAACCTTGCGACACCACCAGCGCCACCGGTGGCACCAGGATGACCACCAGCGGTCTCCACCAACTCATCCGCAGGTGCGCGCCGAACGGCCGAGAGTCATCGACAACCGGCTGGGCGTACGCGGGCGTCGGCGGACTCGGGCGGGTCGTCGTGTTTCGCGGGTCGTCGGACTCTGGTACGTCCATCAGAGGTGTGTCGTCGAGGAGTGGAATCGACACGTACGTCAACGAAGTGAAACCGGTCGCCAGGGCACGGTCAGATCGTCAGGGGGCATCTCGGCGTGACCTGAGGCACAGGATGGATGTGGTCGATCAGCTCCGCCTGTCGGGCCAGGCGAGCATCACCGCGCCGGCGATCGCTGTGGTGCCACCGATGATCAACGGGGCGCTGGCGGTGACTTCGTCGACCACAAGCCCGCCGACCACGGCGCCCAAGGCGATCGCGAGGTTGCAGGCCGTCACGATGAGGCCGCCGATCTGTTCAAGGCGGTTCGGCTTGGTCCGGGCACCCCAGCTCAGCACCGTTGTCGGCACGCCGCCGAATCCAAAGCCCCACAGCGCGGCGGCGGTGAACAGACCGGTGGTCGAACCACCCGCAACGTGCATGACCAACATTCCCGCGCCGAGCACGGTGGGGAAAAGGAGCACTCCCGTTCGCGGCGAGCGGTCTGCCAGGGGGCCGGCCACTGCCGTGCCGAGGAAGTTGGCGATGCCGAAGGCGAGGAGCAGCACGGCGAAGGCGTCACCGTCGATTCCGGACAGGCGCTCCGTGGCGGGTCGGATGTAGGTGAACCCGCTGAAGTGGCCGGCGAAGATCAACAGGATCGCGAAGAGGCCGGTGAGGACGACGCCGGAACGCAGCACCTCTGCGAGCGTCCGAAGCCCGGTCGCTGCGGTGGGCGTGACGCGCGGCAGCGTCACCGCCTGCGCGATCAGCGCGACCAGCGCGAAGCTGGCGCCGAGCAGGAACACGCCGCGCCACCCCCAGACCTCGCCCAACCAGGCGCCGAGGGGGACGGCCGCGACCGTGGCGGCCGCCACGCCGGAGTTGATCACTGTCAGGGCGCGACCGAGTTGGTGGGCGGGCACGAGGTGCGCGGCCATCGCGGTCGCCATCGCCCAGAAACCGCCGAGCGCGATACCGAGCAGGAGCCGTGCGGCCAGGAGGACGAAGAGGTTCGGCGCCAGCGCGACGAGTACGTTCGAGACGACCGCGAGCAGCGTGAGGCCGATCTTCACGCGCCTCCGGTCGGCCTTGGGCAGGACTGCGGAGATCAGAAGGGCCGAGACGGCGGCGGCGAAGGCGGTCACGCTGACGGCCTGTCCCGCGGCACCGGCCGACGCATCCAGGTCGGCTGCGATGCGGGGAAGCAGGCTGGCTGGCAGGAACTCCGACATGACGATGGCGAAGATTCCCAGGCTCAGCGCGGCGACGCCGGCCCAGGACCCCTGCTTGTCCGCCGTCGACGTCTCGATCGGCGTGGTGGTGCTGGTCAATGTTGGATCCAATCGTCTGTGACCAGAAAGGGGGAGCTCGCCGGTTTCGTGCTGTAGCGTGCCGGTCGGGCCGCCCTTGTTGGCTCCGGTGATCAGGGTGACGGTCATGCGCCGTTGTCTCCCCATCGGAGGGGGCCGGCGAGCCGTCAGGAACGCTATGCGCGGCTATCGACCGGAACCAGAGCACCCGTGTGCCAGGGGAACCGCAGGCCCCCCTCTGTTCCTCTTACCGATCCCTTCTGTTGCCTCGCGAGTGAGAGGACGAATGCCCTCGGCGCGTACCTCCACGCCCGCGCGCGTTGGTGACGCCGGAGCAGGCGGGCATCCCCGACGTCGGGGTGCGGCGGGCGCCGGGGCTGCGGCGTAAGGAGGTGCCCATGCCCGCCGGCATCAGCGCCGACTGCTCTGGCGAGACCGTCCGAGGCCAGGATGTCGAAGTATCGGTCCTCGATGGAAGCCGGCTGGACGAGGACCTGCAGGACTGTGAGCGCCACACAATGATCATGTTGCTGGTGCGTAGGCAGGTGGCACCGCTGCGCCGCGCGGAGACCGGCCAGCCGAATCGCTGGACGACCATGGCCGGGCATCCGACCGTGCCTCGAGCCATGGGTCTCGAAGGTCCTTAACGGGGTCCTCGCACTCCCCTGGCTTGAGGGGGCTCTGGTTGACCACCGGTGCCATTCCTATCGTGATGAACAGGTTCTCGGATCGTGGATGCGAGAGGGCGCACGCGCGAACCATTCTCACCCTCACGCCCATGACATCTAACCGACCCGGTGAGTCGCGATTTGGAAGGAGATTCCGATGACGCATTGATGCTCAGGACGACGGTGCCCCATGCTGAAGACCTCGACAATACGCGGGCCGAATAGAAGCCTACCTGCACCCAGGTATTGTCGCGGTGACCATGAGCGGGGCGAACTCAAAGAATGAATACGCGCGATACGACCGACCGGCACAACCTCGATCGAGGAGACAAGATGTTTTCCCCCTCCGCAGCGGTGCGTCGCAAGCTGCTGCCAGTGGCCCTGCTCTTTATCGTCGTCGCACTCGGGTTCAGTCAGTCCGGGAGCTTGCTGAAGTTCGAACCTGCTGCGGCGAGAGCCGCCGTGGCCGCTGCCGAGCAGCCGACCCGGCAGGGCAAGGCCGTGACCGCCCGTGAGGCGGCGACCGCACTGTTCGAGGCGCGAGCCGCAGGTGCCTCGCCGAAGGAGCTGGCGAAGCACTTCGACAAGGAAGTGGACTGGTACATCCAGGGCGACACCTCCGCCGTGCCGTGGCTCGGTCGCAAGGTCGGCCGCGCCGAGGTCACCGAGCACTTCACTCAGCTCGAGGAGTTGACCACGCCCGAGAGGGTCGAGGTCGAGGCGATCATCGGTGACGGTGACCGCGCCATCGCCCTCGGCACCTTCCGTGTCACGATCCTCGCAACGGGCCGGAGCTTCGATAGCGAGTTCGCGTTCGACATCACGGTCGGCCGCAACGGACTCATCACGCGCTACCACGTGTTGGAGGACAGCTTCGCGCTCTCGAACGCTTACACGCCGCAGGCGCGGTGACCCCGGTCCTGCAGCAGGCATCCGTGGAGTTCGACGAGACCGTCTTCTACCAGGTCCAGGACGGCCGTTTCAAGTTCGTGTGGTACCTGATGGACGACAACACGGTACGCCGACAGCTCGCCGGCTGACCTGACACAGCGCTGCACCACGGGAACCGCCGTTGACGCCGCTTCATCAGCGTGGGCGGCGGTTCCCACAACCGCGCTTGAGGAGTGGTGGACCGGCGGCGACGTCTACACCGCGGCGCGCGGGATCACACAGGTCGTCGTGCAGAACAATCCCAACCAGACTGATCGGCGGACGGCGAGCGTAATCGCCGAGGCCGGCAGACTGAGCGTCGACACCTATTTACTGAACATCACGAAAGCTTGCGCAGTCATCAAGCGCAGGTGGCGGTGCGGCGGCCACGCCGCCGCGGGCGCCGCACGCCGTTCCGTCGAAGCAACTGATCAAAATCACACCACAGGAAGAATCGGCCGTCTGTGGGCCAGATGGGAGGTGTTCCTGATGACCACCAGTGTGTTCGGCCGTGCAGCGGACCGGCTCCTCAGTTGGTCGACTTCTTGGCTCTCTTCGGTGTGTGGCCAGTTTTGTGCTGGTGACATGGATGTCGTGGCGTGTGGCCAGGCGGTCGTTGCGTCGGCCGGGTGGCCGGCCCGGGCCTGGCCGGGACGGTTTCGGCGCACTGGCGGGTACCGGCTTACCGCGCAGGTTCGGAAAGCCTCGCCGGACACGGGCGGGGGTGAGCCTTTCGGGCGGGGCGGGGCGTTCCCAGGAGCGGCGTAGGTCGGCGGGGGGCGGTGCGGGCGAGGCGTAGCTGGGTGTAGGCGGCCAGTACGCGCCGGGTCCAACGGTCGGCGGCGTCCGGGTCGCGTAGCTTCGGGCTGGTCCAGCCGACGGTCTGGTTGAGCATGCGGAAGGTGTGCTCGATGCGGGTGAGGAGCGGAGCTGGCGGGGGGAGCTTCCGGGGGTCGGCGGAGCTGCTACTTGCACAGGTGGGCGCCGATTACTGTATTGGCGTGAACAACGATCCCTTGGCCGTTTCAAGAGCTCTCTCGAACCAGGTCAGGTTGCACGTCATGCAGTGGTTGAAGGACCCGGTCCAGAATTTCCCTCCTCCTGACGCCGACGCCGCCAGGGGGGTCGGCGTGTGTGTCAGCGACATCCAGCGCAAGGCCGGGCTGGCGCCCTCCACGATGTCGGCGCACCTGGCGGTGCTGCACCGGGCGGGACTCGTCCGGGCGACCCGCGTCGGCCAGTGGACCTACTACCAGCGTGAAGAGGATGCGATCAAGGCCTTCGCCGGCTGGGTGATGACGGAGCTCTGATCAGGAGGTAGCATTTCGGAAGTTCGCGAAATGCAGAAGAAGGAGTCGTCTCTTGCGCGCCATGATCATGACCGATTTCGGCCCTCCCGAGAAGGTCTTCGTCCAGGACGACATCCCCACACCCGCTCCGGGTCACGGTGAACTGCTGGTGCGGGTCCATGGCACCTCGGTCAACCCGCTGGACCTGCAGATCCGGCGTGGCGACTACCGCGAGGACACCCGACCGCCGCTCGTCATCGGCCATGACGTCTCCGGCGTGGTCGAGGAAGTGGGCGCCGGAGTGACCCGTTTCAAGCCGGGGGACGAGGTCTGGTATCTCTCCCGCTTCTTCCAGGGAGCCGGCGCCTACGCCGAGTACCACGTCGTCGAAGAGTCGATCGTGGCACTGAAGCCGAGATCGCTCAGTCACATCCAGGCTGCGAGCCTTCCCCTGGTGGCTGGGACGGTCTGGGAGGCATTCGTCGATCGAGCGCAGCTCCGCGTCGCCGAACGCGTACTCGTGCACGGGGGCGCCGGGGGAGTCGGCACGGTGGCGATTCAGCTCGCCGCCGCGATGGGGGCGGAGGTCTTGACCACATGTCGGCGAAGCGACGCCGCACTGGTCCGGGAACTCGGGGCGCACCACACGATCGATTTTGCAGCCGATGATGTAGAGGAGGCCGTCCTTCAGGCCACCGGTGGCCGGGGTGTCGACGTGGTGCTAGACACGGTGGGCGGAGAGACGCTGACGAGAAGTCCGCGCCTGCTCGCACCCGACGGCCGCGTGGTCACCATCGTCGACACCGCCCAGCCGCAGAACCTCCTCGCCGCGTGGGGAGTGAACGCCTCCTATCACTTCCTCTTCACGAGGCCGTCTGCGGAACGAATGGAGAAGCTTGCGCGGCTGGCCGAACGAGGGCTGCTTCGACCGGTGGTGGGAGCCGTCCTCCCCCTCGCTCAGGTGCCCGACGCTCATCTGATGCTCGAGGGTCGTTCAGCCACATCGAGGCCGCGCGGCAAGCTGGTGATCAGCGTCTCAGACTAGAGGTCGCTCTGCGGTCGGGATCGGGCTGCGTCGATTTCCTACCCTGGCAGACGCTGTCCTGGTACTTCGGCCGGTGAGAGGCGACCTGGGACGCCTTACCTGCCGAGATTGCTGGACCGCCGTGTCTGATCGGCGGTCTGGGGATTGTCGATGATGACCGGTAGCCTGCTCATCCTGCCGCCCGCAGCCGGCGCAATACGGAACTCAAGCCCAGATTTACGGACAGCCCCGGAGGGACTGTCGACGTGCCCGTCCTGAACAGTGTCGGCCCAGCCCCGCTGATCGGCCACCTGACGATGGCGGAGAGCCAGGAGGAGGCACGCCGTGAGTTTCAACGCGGCTGGGTGATCTCGACCTGGCTGATCATGAGGGCAGCCCTTGATCGATCATCTTCTTGTCGAGGGAAGAGATTCACATCAGGGGCTGTCCGGTGATCGGTGTGCATGGTGCTGGGCTGGCGGGCGCGGTCAGGCGGCTGGCCGGGTTCCGGGACGAGTTCTACCGGGTGCCTGCCCGCGCGGTCGGACGCGTTGTTCGAGTTGGTGGACGCGGTTGCTGTGCGCAGACACGCCACTGTGGTCACCGGTGGAGCTGACTGTGGCCGGTGAACACCGGCGGGCCACGGTTCGCTGTACGCGGCACTGGACCAGGGGCGCATCGATGTCGACCGACTGCGGACCGCTCTGGCGACAGTACCGGTGCCGCAGGCCACCCGACGGCCGACACCGCCGAGATCGACCTGCCCCGGCAGGCGTTCCTGCGCCGCTTCGACATCGAGCACACCTTCCACATGCTCAAACAGACCCTCGGCTGGACCACCCCGAAACTACGCGACCCGGCGGCCTCCGACCGGTGGACCTGGCTCGTCCCAGCCGTCTACACCCAGCTTCACCTCGCCCGCAGCGCCGTCGCCGACCTACGCCACCCCCGGGAACGACCGGCGCCGGCCACACGACTCACCCCGCCCCCGTCCGGCAAGGGTTCCGGCACCTCCAGGTGCTGCGGGTGCTGCGCTTGGTTCTACCCCGTCGCGCCCGGAGCCGGGTCCGACGCGCGGAAGGTACGCCGGTAGGTCGACGGGGCGACCCCCGCTTCCGCCGCCAGGTGTCGACGCAGCGAGGTGGCGGTGGCGAAGCCGACCTCGTGGGCGACTCGATCCACCGGCAGGTCGCTGGACTCCAGCAGGTGCCGCGCCCGCCGCAGCCGGTGCTGTGTCAGCCAGCGACCGGGACTCATACCGGTCTCCTCTCGAAAACGCCGGCTGAAGGTACGGGTGCTCATCGCCGCGTGGGTGGCCAGTTCGTCCAGCGACAGCGGTGATTCGAGGCGCTGCAGCGCCCAGTCACGCGTCGGCCCGGTGCCGGTCGCGCTCGCCAGCGGCACGGGCTGTTCGATGTACTGTGCCTGCCCGCCGTCCCGGTACGGCGGCATGACGCACTGGCGGGCGACCTGGTTAGCCACTTCGCTACCGTGGTCCTGGCGCAGCAGGTGCAGGCAGACGTCGACCCCGCTCGCCGCCCCAGCCGAGGTCAGCACGTCACCGTGCTCGATGAACAGCACGCCGGGATCGAGCTCGACCTGCGGGAACAGTTCCCGGAAGTAGTCGGCCAGCGCCCAGTGGGTGGTGGCCCGCCGCCCATCCAACAGACCAGCCGCGGCCAGCAGGAAGGCACCGGTGCAGATGGACACCAGACGGGTGCCGGGGCGCACGCGGGACAGGGCTGCGACGGCCCGCGGGTCCGGGGCGGCGGCCGAGGCCGGGGAGATCCCGTACGGGGGGATGACGAGGGTGTCCGCCTCGGGCAGTACCTCGGGACCGTGTCCGGGAGTGACGGTCAGGTCCGCGGCGGTACGTACGGGCTGTCCGTCCACGCTCGCGGACAGTACCTCGTAGCGGCCACCGGCTGATCCCAGGACTCGGTGCGGGATGCCGAGTTCGAAGGGGTAGACGCCGTCGAGGGCAAGGACGACGACCTTGTGGGCGTCCGGCCGCGGGCGGCGCATTCGGCGGTCGAGTTCGGTCGCGCGGTCGGCGAGGTCACGGGCCCGGGACGACGCAGCGCGGGCGAGCAAAGTGCTGCCGGCGCGAGGATCGCGGCGGGCTGCAGAATTTAGGGGCATGGCAAGAACGTATCGGAAAACGACTTTCTTGCCATCGCCGCGGGTTGGGGCGTCCGGCCAGGATTAAGACATGACTTCGACCGACACCGCTGAACATGCCGGCTCCACTCCGGTGATGCTCGCCCTGCACCAAACCGCCCTTGGTGGCCCCGAGGTCCTGCGGCTAACCGAGCTTGCGCGGCCCGCACCCGGCCCGGGAGAGATCCTTGTCGCCGTACATGCCGCTGGACTCAACCCCACGGACTTCAAACACCGCGCTCACCACATTTTCCTGCCGCCACCGCCGATGACCCTGGGGTGGGACGTCTCCGGCACCGTGGTGGAGACCGGCGTCGGCGTCACTCTGTTCCGGCCCGGTGACGAGGTGTTCGGCATGTTGCCTTACCCCTACGGCGCCGGTTCCCACGCGGAGTACGTGACCGGCCCTACCCGGGCCTTCGCGGCCAAGCCCGCCGGGATCGACCACGTCCAGGCAGCGGCCTTGCCGCTGGCCGCGCTCACCGCCTGGCAAGCTCTCATCGACACCGCGGGCCTGCGGGCGGGGCAACGGGTGCTGATCCACGCCGCGGCTGGCGGTGTCGGTCATCTCGCGGTGCAGATCGCCAAGGAGCGCGGCGCGCATGTCACCGGAACCGCGAGTGCCGCCAAACATGACTTCCTGCGCGAGATCGGTGTGAATGCCTGCATCGATTACCGCACGGAGGACTTCACCGACACCGAACAGCGGTACGACGTCGTCCTCGACGCCCTCGGCGGGGAAACCGCGACCCGTTCGGTGGGTGTGCTCCGTCCCGGTGGGGTCCTGGTGTCCCTGGTGCCGGGCGCCGAAGACACCCAGGCCGCCGCGGAGAAGGCGCAGATCCGCGCCGTCACTCTGCTCGTTGAGCACGATCAAGCCGGGATCCGCGCTGCCGCCCGACTCGCTGACCGGGGAAAGCTCCGCGCGCACGTCTCCGGCACCTTCCCCCTCGCCGAAGGCGCTCGGGCTCACGCCCTGGGAGAGACCGGACACACCACGGGCAAATTGGTCATCACCGTGCGCTGAACCCGATGGCTCGGCCATCACCCCATTCCGCGTCACAGTCAGCTCCAGGGATGGAGTCAGTATCGGGCCCTTCCCTGAGTTGGTGATCCCCGCAGGCTCGCCGCCTCCTGCCCGGCTCCAACAGCCATCCCTAGTGGATCAACTTGAGTCTCAACCTGCACGGCGTGGCCTGGGGTTATTCGGTCGACCGTGGCCGGGATGCCGTCATGGAGTTGTGCGGCCGGGTGACCGAGGGCCGAGCCCGGCAGCCCTGAACGCGGAGGAATTCGCCACTTTCGGCCGGCTGCTGAGCCGAGGCGGCCGGCACGGGCAGGGCCCGCGCCGAGGGAGCCCGCGACGTCGTGACCGAAGCTTTGACGGCCGGGGTGCAGCCGGATACGCTGCCCCCCGAAATGGGACCGTCCGGCTGTCGCTGCCCGGGAACACCGGCGTTGGAACCACACAGGCCCGTGAGTCCGACGTAGAAGAATGGACCACTCGTTGAGGCTGCTTTCCCTCACCCAGCAGCAGCTCAACACGATGCTCGGCGCGGCAACGGCAGGCGATGTGAACACTTATGTGCTGCCGGTCGTCGTCACCGCGACGGTACGACTGGAGCACCAACGGCTCCGGCGTGTGCTGGAGCTTCTCGCGTACCGCCATCCGTCGCTCTGCCTCCGCATCCGCTCTTCCGGAGGGGCTTTCTATCAGGACATTGCCGATGACCGCTGGCTCGATGGTGAGGGCATCCAGACCGTCGACGCGCCGGCGATCTCGGACCAGGCCGTCCAGGAGATTTTCCAGAAACTCGTCGGTACGATCGATGTCGAGAACGGCCCTCTCTGGAGCGTCGAACTGCTCCGGACGCCCGACGAGGACCATCTGGTCTTCGCCTTTCATCACTTCGCGGCCGACATGTTGTCCCTGCCGATCCTGATGCGAGATGTCGCCCTGCTGTATGAACACGGCGACGACGCCGCTCCCGCACGCGACTCCTACCTGGATTACGTGCGCTCAATTCCGGTCCACCTCAGCGCGTCGGATCTGTCTGACGACGCGACCTGGTGGGTGGACCGGCCCTGGGACGCCGTCACGCGTAGTAAGGAGGTCCGACCGGACCTGCTGGGAACGCATGGGCTCCAAGAGCAAATCCACTGGGAGACCCTGCCCTGGCGGCCGGTCGACCTGAGAGACACCGAGCGTGACCTCGTGTACGCGCTGGCGCTGGGCATGTCCAAGATCGCCGGTACGAAGGTCGTCCGCCTCGATATCGGACGGCACGGTCGAGCCGTCCGAGGTACCCAGCCGAGCCATCGACGGGCGGTTGGCTGGCTGGCCCAGGCGGTCCCGCACTTCTTCCACGTGTCCGATGGGTTCAGCCCCGAGGAGTGCGCACGACAACTCGATGAAACCTCCGCTCGCGAGGCGTATTGGGAGGAGACGCAACAGTTCATGTGCGGCGCTGGGCGGGCGACCACGGGTTATGTCCCCTTCGCCCACGCTGTCGTCAACGTTCAGGGGCTGACGTTCCGGGCGGGACAGCGCTCCGGCGTTTTCCGGCTGTCGCGGCATCAGCCGGCCGTCTCCTTCCCGTCTCACCGCGCGGCCCACGTGCCGGTCCGCTTGACCGTGCACGCCGACCAGGACGCCCTGCACCTCAGGTGGCGTGTTCTGCCGGTGTTCCGTAGCCCGGAGACGTCGACGGGCATCGCGCAGTTCGTGACGAACGCACTACGCGCGAGCGAGCGGCGGTGAACACCTTCGAGCCCTCCTACCGGCAGAGCGTCGCCGACCTGGAACGCGCACTCGGGGACCCCGACCTGGCCGGCAACGACATCTCGTTCGCCAGCGGGTGGCACGCCGACGAGACCGAGACCCTCCCGGTCCACGGATTGCACCTGCTGGATCGTCTCGCGCTGCGGCAGCGCCTGGTGCCGAGGTCCCTGGGCGGGGACCTGGGCACCGCCGAGGAGCTGCTGTGGCTGATCCGGAGCGTGGCACGGCGGGACATGAACGTCGCCGTCTCCGTGAGCACCCAGATCTGGTCGTTCGTCGTCTGGATCGGTGGCAACGACGAGCAGCGACGCGACTTCGCCCATGACATGCTCGCCGGTGAGGTGATCCCCTGCCTCGCCTACTCCGAGGAGGAGCACGGCGCCGACCTTGCCGCCAACGACTGCGTCGCCACAGAGGGCGCGGACGGGGCGTTCCTGATCTCGGGCCGCAAGTGGCCCATCAATCGCGGAAGCACCTCGACCCACGCTCTCGTCCTCGCGCGCACCGCCGCCGTGGACAACTTCCAGAACCAGTCCCTGTTCCTGCTCGACAAACGTACCGTTCCGGCGGGCCGGGTCAACGGTCTGCCCCGTACCCCCACCGTCGGGCTGCGCGGCTGCGACATCAGCGGGATCGCATTCGACCGCGCACCCGTGCCGCCGACCGCCCTCATCGGCACTCGAGGCAGGGGGATGGAGACCGCGCTGCGTGGCCTGATGCTTACCCGTACGCTGTGCAGCGCGCTGTCTCTGGGCGTGGGCGACACCCTGCTGCGCAAGACATACGAGCACCTCGCCGGCCGCCGCCTGTACGGGCGTCAAGCGGTCGACCTACCGCACGTTCGGGAGGCCCTCTGCCACGCGTACCTGAACCTGCTCGCCGCCGAATGCGTGGCGCTGGTGGCGATGCGCGGCCTGCACCTTTTCGAGTCCGAATTCAGCGCCTGGTCCAGTGTCGTCAAGGTGCAGGTCAGCCGGCTCGTCGACAGCGCGGGCGACGAACTTTCCGCCCTTCTGGGCGCCCGGCACTTTCTCCGGGACCTCGCGCATGCCGGAATCTTCCAGAAGATGAAGCGTGATGGCGCGGTGGTGTCGATGTTCGACGGAAGCAGTTCGGTGTGCCTGGACAGCCTGGCGATGCAGCTTCCCGCGCTGGAGCGCGGCACCCGGCGGACGCGGGACGAGGACTGGCAACAGCTCTACGACCTCGGTCAGCCACTGGACCCGTGGGAACCCGGTGACGTGGCAGTCTTCGGCCGCGGCCGCGACGCCGTCACCGCGAGCCTGAACCATCTGCTGGACTTACTCTCATCCGTACGACCCGACGACGAGAACGACGCGCGGCGGGTACGGGCATTGCGGACGGCGAGCGAGTCCCTCCGAGGAGAGCTCGACAACGTCCTCGCCGCCATCGTCGCCGAGCAACCCCCTCGCCCTACCGACGGCCCGGTGGGGATCAAGGACACGCCGGCTCGGCTGATGCGCCTCGCCCAGCGCTACAGCGAGGTGCACACGAAAGTAGCCTGCCTCGGCATCTGGCTATACAACCGGCACCGTCTCGGCGTTTTCTTCCGCCGCGGCGCCTGGCTGGAAGCATTCCTGAACCGTGCGGACACGGCTCGGGGCGTGCTCGGCGATCTGGCATCCGAAACGGTCCGGGAGCTCTTCGAGCACCTCGATTGGCAGTTCCACGATCGTGCGTATTTCTCCATCATCAGCATGCCGCAGGCCGCCGCGGGGAGCCACGGCGATCTCGACTCATAGGAGGTATTATGCCCGGCCGACTCACCGAGGTCGCGTTTCTGGCCCAGTTCGCCGCGTCCGTGCTGGAGGTCACCAACCAGCCCCTGCCGGAGGACTTCTCGCTCGACGAGCGGTTCGCGCATCTCGAGCTTGATTCCATGTCACGTCTGGAGGTCATCGCCTGCCTCGAGGACCGCTTGCAGGTCGTCATCGACGACACGACGCTGAGCCGTACGGTCACGGGCCGGGACCTGTACGAGGCGGTCGCCGAACGTGTCGCCGCATGACCGGCGTGATGGTGACCGGGCTCGGCGCGACCACACCGTTGGGCGGCGACAGCCACGAGCACTGGAAAGGCCTGCTGGACGGACGACGGGCGGTGACGGCCCTCCCGTACGACTGGGCACAGCATCTGACGACGCGAATCGCGGCCGAGCTCCACACAGATCCCGCGACCCATTTCGAGGCCCGTGACATCCGTCGCTACGACCGGGTCGAAATGGCCGCACTGATCGCGGCACGCGAGGCGTGGACGGACGCCGGGCTGGACCACGATCCGGTACCGTCCGATCGCTTGGCTGTCTGCGTCGGCACCGGCATGGGCGGCCTTACCAGCATGCTGGAACAGTCGCAGTTCCTGGAAGCCGGTGGACGGCGCCGGGCCTCGCCGTACGCCATCACGCGGACCATGGCGAGTGGACCAGCTGCGTGCGTCGGCGTCGCGCTGCGGGCGCAGGCCGGCGTGCACTCGGTCGCCAGCGCATGCGCCACCGGCGCCGAAGCCATCGCCCTCGGCGCGGACCTGATCCGCCTGGGCCGCGCCGATGTCGTTGTCGCTGGCGGTGCCGAAGCCGTCATCACCGGTCTGGCCATATCCGGCTTCAGCGCGCTGCGCGCCCTCTCCACGCGGAACGACGACCCCCAAGGGGCATCACGTCCATGGGACGCGGGCCGGGACGGATTCGTCCTCGGTGAGGGCGCAGCGGTGGTCGTGCTCGAACGGGCCTCGCGTGCCACCGCCCGGGGTGCTCGGGCCTGGGCCAGGCTGGCCGGCGTCGGGATCACGTCAGACGGCTACGACCTGGTACAGCCACGTCCCGACGGCGCCGGCGTCGCAGCCGCGATCACGATGGCCATGAGGGACGCACGGGTCCCCGCGGCCGAGATCACCCACGTGAACGCGCACGCGACCGGCACCCCGGTGGGCGACATGATCGAAGTCGCCGCTCTACGCCGCACCGTCGGCGACCACCCGGTGCTGACCGCCAACAAGTCGGCACACGGCCACCTGCTTGGCGCGGCCGGCGCGGTCGAGGCAGTCGCCACCATCCGTGCGCTTCACGCGGGGCACGTGCCGCCCACCTGCAATCTCAACGTACCCGACCCGGCCCTCGACCTGGACGTCGTAACCGGAGGTCCCCGCCGCCTCGAGATGCCCGCCGCATTGAAGACCGCGTTCGGCTTCGGCGGCCAAAACGTGGCTCTGATCTTCACACAGGTGTAGACCGGGCGCCCCTCAGTGAGTGTTTGAGAGTGGTGTCAGTCGGGCTGGTTGAAGGTGCGTCGTTTCCGTCGGCGGGCTGGTCCTCCTCGGGGGAGTCGGCGGATCATCTGGTTGATCGCGGCCCACCGGATCAGGGCTTCGGACACTGCCGGGTCACGTTCGTAGTCACGGGCCAGGCGCCGGTACGAGGTGAGCCACGCGAGGGTCCGCTCGACCACCCAGCGCCTCGGGTGGACCACGAAGCCTTCCTGGTCGGCCGGCTTTCGGACGATCTGGAGATGGGTGCGGAGAACGTCGCGGCACCAGCCGACGAGGCGGCCGGCGAAGCCCTGGTCGGCGAACACGAACCGGATCGGGGTACCGGCGTAAGCCGCCAGCAGGGCGCCCTTGCCGCCGTCTCGGTCCTGCCACGACGCGGCGAGGACCCACACACAGACCAGCAGCCCGAGGGTGTCGGTCACGATGAACCGCTTCCGACCATTGACCTTTTTGCCAGCGTCGTAGCCGCGGGTGTCCCGGCCGACGGTGTCCGCACCCTTCACCGACTGGGAGTCGATGATCCCCGCCGACGGCTCCGGATCCCGGCCCTCGACCAGGCGGACCTCCTCCCGCAACAAGTCCAGGATCCGCTCCGTGACCTGGCGTTTCTCCCACTGCCTGAACTGCCAGTACACCGTCTGCCACGGCGGAAAGTCGACCGGCAACTGCCGCCACGAACACCCGTCCGCACCACGTACAAGATCGCATCGACCACGTCCCGACGAGGATGCTTCGGCACCCGACCAGGCTCCTTGATCAACGGCAACAACGGCTCAACGAGATCCCACTGGGCATCGGTCAGGTCCGAGTCATACGTCCGCGTCCGCTCCACACAGGAACCCTCCGACCAAGATTCACTAACCCGACGGACACGCCGTGCGACGCCCTGTCAAACACTCACTAATACTCCAGCCGCATCTGCTGAATTTGGAGTCTTCGCTGGTAGTGGCTCACTTTGGCTCGGTATTGGTGGCGGCGACGCCACCATGACCATCGATA
>NZ_JBSGCD010000064.1:0-21654 GCF_053601675.1 Micromonospora sp. NPDC004704
AACACCTGACGATGCCCGAACGTCACCACACCCGGCCTGGCCACCAGCACCTCCAGCACAACCAAGATCAGTTGCACTGAATCCTAGAAACCGCCAGCCTCGGGGTGTCGCTAACTTCATGATCAACGAGGTGAGGGGGTGGGTGGTGGGGGCAGGGTTTGTGGTGTGGTGATTTGTGTGCGCGGTTCGGCGGGAGGACGCGGCGGGGGTTGCTGTTCTGCTTGGTCAACTTGGTTATCCGATCGATGGCGCGGCTGTGCGTGAACGCCTGACCTACTGGTTGGGCGACGAGGCGAGCGTGTTGCTCGGCGCTGACGATGACGGTGAGTTGGTCGGAGTCGCCGCCCTGCACGTCTGTCCGATCCTGGAGGGCACCGGCAAGTTCGGCCGGGTCGTGGCCCTGGTGGTTGATGACCGGTACCGAGGTCAGGGGGTAGGGCGCTCGTTGATGGCCGAGATCGAGAAACGGGCGTACGCCGCCGGCTGCATCCTGATGGAGGTGACAAGCGGTGGCCACCGGGAATCGGCGCACCGGTTCTACGCGGTATTGGGGTACCAGGACGCCCATGAGAGATCGAAACGCTTCACCAAGTTCCTGTCCGGGGACACGAAAGAACCCGTGTAGGCGAGGAGGGCCGCGGATATCGCTTCGTGAGTACGCTGGTGAACGAGGTGTCCGGTTCGATGTGGAGCCGCGAGGGTGGGATTTCAACCCGGGAGCGGGAAACGTGCCGGGCGTGGATGGCGTACGGGACACAAGGGACCGTGACGGCGGGGTACTGACCTTCGTGCCCGGCCGCCTGGCGGGCGTTTGTCGGCTCGATCGCGGGAAGTGGGGTGGGTAACGTGTCGGACGAGTGGCTGGTGATCATGTTGATGGTCGGCACCCCGATCGTGGGAGCGGCCCTGCTGTTGGCCGTACTCATACCGATCGGGCGTCGCGCGCGGGCTGCCGTACGTTCCGGGCGCAACACCGCGCGGCCGGGCAACTCGTGGAACATCTCCTGACCGGGCCCTGAGCCGAGCAGGGTCAGCCCGGCGGGGGCTGGATCAGCTCGATGAGGTTTCCCTCGGGATCCTTGACGTAGGCGAACCGGGCGCCGGGCTGGACCGCGTCGGCCGGTGGCCAGACGGGCTGTGCACCGGTCCGGGTCAGGCGCATGAAGGCGTCGTCGAGGTTGTCGACCTCCAGGGCCCAGTGGCCGTACCCCTGACCCCGCGCGGTGTCGAGCGGATCGGTGAAGATCTCGGGACGGGTGGAACCCTCCCGTTCGATGAGTTCGACCCGTACGCCGTTGCTCGCCTGGAGCACGGCTGTCCGTACCGGCGGTTGGGGAAGTTCGAACTGTTCGATCACGTTGGTGAACCCGAGCGCGTCCTGATACCAGCGTTGCTGGGCGTCGAGGTTTGCCACGGACAGGCTGACGTGATGGAAGCGGACCTGGAAAGGTTTGATGCTCGCCATGTCGGAATTTCCTCGTCGAAGTCGGCGTGAGCAGGTCAGCACCGCGATCGTAACGATCGGGCGGGGTGCGGCGCCGTGGAACCTCGATTCGTACGGGCGCGGGCGGCGTCGTACGACTGCTCCTCGCGGCCGGCGCCGACCCGGACGGTGAGAGTGGGCGCGGTGATCAGGGCACGCCGCTGTGCGCGGCCGCCGCCTGGGGTCACACCGACGTCGTACGCGAACTCCTCGCCCACGGCGCGGACGCCGACCTGCGCGAGGACCGGGGGAGCGGTGACTCCCCACTCGAGTGGGCGCTACGCGGCAGCCACACCGGGACGGCGGAACTGCTGCGCGCCGCGGGCGCCCACCCGAGGCCGTCGCAGAGCGGCTAGCGCAGTGCCGGCAGGCGGTCGGGCCAGTCGCCGAGGAGCGGAAACGGGCGCCGGTACCGCCCAGAGCGGCGTCGAAGTCGTCCACGGCCGGCGGTAGCTGTGCCGGGCGCAAACTTGGTTGCGACCGGCTGATGCCCGTACAACCCTGGTCGGATGGAGCAGGACGGAACGGACCGGGTGGACGCCGACGACTTCCCGACGATCGACGTGGCGCTGGCGCGCCGGCTGGTCCGGGCGCAGTTCCCGCGGTGGGCCGATCTCCCCGTCCGGCCGGTCGAGTTCGGTGGCTGGGACAACCGGACCTTCCACCTCGGCGACGAGATGACCGTACGGCTGCCCAGCGGACCGGGGTACGAGCCACAGGTCGCCAAGGAACACCGGTACCTGCACACACTCGCCCCGCATCTGCCGCTGCCCATTCCCGCGCCGCTCGCGATGGGCGTACCGGGCGAGGGGTATCCGCTGAACTGGTCCGTCTACGGGTGGATCGAGGGCGAGGTGGCAAATCCCGACCGGATCGGTGACCTGACCGAGTTCGCCACCGACCTGGCCGGCTTCCTGAACGCACTGCAACGGATCGACGCGAGCGACGGGCCGCCGCCGGGGCTGCACAGCGCGTACCGGGGCGGGCCGCTGGAGACGTACGACGACGACACCCGGCGGGCGATCGCGATGCTGGGGGATCGGATCCCCGGTGACACGGCCACCGCGTTGTGGGAGGCGGCGCTCAAGACGACGTGGGAACGTACGCCGGTCTGGTTCCACGGTGATGTCGCCTCCGGGAACCTGCTCGTCCGCGACGGCCGGTTGTCGGCCGTCATCGATTTCGGCTGTTCCGGGGTCGGCGATCCGGCCTGTGACGTGACGATCGCCTGGACCCTGCTGTCGGGGCCGAGCCGCGAGGCGTTCCGGACCGCGCTCGACGTCGACCCCGGCACCTGGGTCCGGGGACGTGCCTGGGCCCTCTGGAAGGCACTGATCGTCTTCGCCGGTCTTGCCGGGGCCCACCCCGGTCGCCAGGCGGCCGAGAAGCTGATCCTCGACGACATCCTCGCCGAGTACGAGCGCACCGCCTGATCCACCGTCACTTCCTCCGACGCGACGTCGACGGTCCCGGGTGGGCGGTTCCCTGCGGGGAACCTGCGCACTTATAACTGCCTTCTTGTCGATCGGCGTGTCCACGGGCAGCCTTGGTCGGGTGACCGGACAGCCCCGAAATTGGGGCTCCGGTCGAGACGTTCGACCAATTCCGGAAAGGGACACGGGGCAGATGTCTGCGCGACTTCAATCGAAGGTAATCATTGTCACTGGCGGCACCATGGGAATGGGACGGGCGTTCGCGCAGCGAGCCGCACGGGAGGGCGCGAAGGTTGTCATCGGCGCCCGCGACAAGGCGCGCGGTGTGGAGGTCGCCGCCGAGATCGCGGCGAGCGGTGGCCAGGTCCTGTTCGTGCCGACCGACGTCACCGTGGAGGAGCAGGTCGCTGAGCTGGTACGGGTCACCGTCGCCGAGTTCGGCCGGCTCGACGGGGCGTTCAACAACGCCGGTGGTGGCAACGCCGTCGGTGCCGTACGCGAGATCGACGACGCCTTCTGGCGCAGCACGATCGACCGCAACCTGACCAGCGTGTTCTACAGCCTCAAGTACGAGATCCCGGCGATCGTCGCGTCCGGCGGCGGTTCCATCGTGAACAACGCCTCGACCGTGGGTGTGGTCGGGGACGCGAAACTGGCGGCCTATTCGGCGGCGAAGCACGGTCTTGTCGGCCTCACCCGTTCGGTGGCGCTCGACGTCGCGAAAGAGGGCGTACGGGTGAATGCGTTGGTGACCGGACTGGTCGACACCCCGTTGTGGCGTCAGGTCTCGGCCAACCCGGAAATCGAGCAGTATTTCCTGGGTTTGCAGCCGAACGGCAAGGCCGGTGCGGAAGAGGACATCGCCGCGTTCACGTCGTTTCTGCTCAGTGACGAGGCGACCTTCATCACCGGGGCGGCACTCGCGATCGACGGCGGCCTGACCGCGAAGTAGTCACGGCCAACGAGCCGCCGTCGGCGTCACAGGTCGGTGGTGGTCGGGTCCTGGTAGCGGCGGTCGTACGCGACTCGGGTGGCCCGGATCCCGTCGAGGTTCTGCTCGGTCCAGCCGGCGAGGTCCTGCACGATGGTGAGCAGGGTCTGCCCGGCGGGGGCGAGGGCGTACTCGACCTGCGGCGGGACGGTGGGGTGCACCGTACGGGTGACCACTCCGTCGCGCTCCAGGCCGCGCAGGGTCGCACTGAGCATCCGCTGGGTGATCGGGTACGCCAGCCTCCGCAGTTCGTTGAACCGGCGGGACCCCTTGCCCAGTTCGCAGATCACGACCACGGACCACTTGTCACCGACCCGTGCCAGGACGCTGCGCATGAGCTCGGCGTCGCAGGTGACCGCGGGCTCCGCAGTCGGGGTGATCTTGTCGACGAGCGTGGCCGTCATGGTGGTTCCTCCACGGGGTGACCCTGGTATTCGAAGCGTACTAGCTAGGCAACCAATAGGGGCCGGGCTCTGTTCCCGGCGATTCACGGAGAGGGTGTCGGACGTGCGAGCGGTGGGACTGGACGAGTTCGGTGGACCGGAGATGCTCCGGGTGGTGGAGCTGCCCCGCCCGGAGGCGGGACCGGGGCAGATCGGGATCCGGGTGCACGCGGCCGGGGTCACCCCGGGTGACGTGCTGCTGCGCTCCGGTCGGATAGCGGCCCTGATGCGGGGCGTGCGGCGGCCGTACCTGCCGGGTCAGGAGGTGGCCGGGGTGGTCGACCAGATCGGTGCGGACACGGCCACCGACCTGCGGATCGGGGACCGGGTGATGGCGATGGTCGTCCCGATCCGGCCCGACGGCGGCGGGTACGCCGAACACGTCGTGCTGGACGCGAACTGGGTGGGACGTGCACCCGCCGGCACGAGCCACGCCGAGGCGGCGACGGTCCCGATGAACGGGTTGACCGCGCGGATGGCACTGGACCAACTCGACCTGCCGCGGAGAGCGACGCTGGCGGTCACCGGTGCTGCGGGCGCGGTCGGCGGGTTCGTCGTACAGCTCGCCAAGCATGCGGGGCTGACGGTGTACGCCGACGCCAAGGCGTCGGACGTACCCCGGGTGTCCGCCCTCGGCGCGGACCAGGTGGTCGAACGCGGGCCCGGTGTCGCGGACCGGTTCCGCGAGCTCGCACCCGGCGGCGTCGACGGCGCGGTCGACACGGTCGGCACCGCCGACCTGTTCGACGCGATCCGCGACGGCGGCGGCCTCGCGTGGGTCAGCGGCGGCTCGACCGAAGCGCCGCGCGGGATCAGAACCGGGTACGTCTACATGCCGGACTACGGCGGCCGACCCGACGAACTCGACGAACTGCGGCGTCTCGCCGAAACCGGAGTCCTGACCCTCCGGGTCGCCGACACCTTCCCGCCGGAGCAGGCAGGGCAGGCCCACCGCCTGCTCGAAGCCGGTGGCGTACGCGGTCGCCTCGTCATCGCCTTCTGACCCGAACGGGTTCGGGCCGGCTGATCCGAGCGCGTTCCGGTCGGCGATGTCGGGAACGGGGTCAGGCCGGCCGGCGGAGTCCGGCCAGCAGGTGTTCCAGGGCCGTCATCGTCGCGTCCAGGGCGGCCGGGTCGGAGGACTGGGCCAACCAGAGTGCGGCCTCGTTCATCGCCCCGGACAGCAGTCGGGCCAGCGGCTGGACCGGCTGCGGGGCGATCACCCCGGCGGTGATCAGCGACTCCAGCGCCTCGGTCAGGTGATGGGCGGAGGTGGACTCGTCCATCAACCGCCACTCGTTCCAGCCCAGCACGGTTGGCGCGTCGACCAGCATGATCCGCCGGATCGCCGGATCCGAACCGGCGGCCAGGAAGGCCCGGCACCCGGCGAGGAGTTGCTGCCACGGATCGTCGTGCGCCCCGGCGGCCTCGGCCACCCTGTCCCCCAGGTCCCGTTGCGCCTGTTCGACCACCGCCCGGAACAGCCCGGCCTTGCTGCCGAAGTGGTGGTACGCCGCCCCCTTCGTCACCCCGACCGCGTGGGCGACCTCCTCCAGCACCACCGCGTGGAAGCCGTCCCGGGCGAACCGCCGCCGGCCCTCCGTCAGCAGCGCACGCCGGGTCTCGGCCCGCTGCTCGGCCCGACTCACCATCCGCAGCCCGTCCCGCCGATCCCGCTGCCAGTTCCGTTCATCCCGCCGCCCGTCCCGTCCACCGCGATTGACATACCGAGAGTATGTCATTAGCGTCCGTTCGCATACCCAAGGTATGTGAACGGACGACGGAGGTCCCATGGAAACCGCGCTGACCAGCTTCTACCCGGTGATCTGCACCCGTGACGTGGCCGCGTCCCGCGACTTCTACACCCGGCACTTCGGCTTCGAGACCACCTTCGAAGCCGACTGGTACGTCAGCCTCCGCCGCCCCGAATCCCCGCACTACGAGTTGGCGCTGCTCGACCACACCCACGAGACGCTGCCCGACGGCTACCGCCGACCGGTCCAGGGGCTGATCCTCAACTTCGAGGTGACCGATGTGGACGCCGAACACCGGCGGCTGGTGCACGGGGCCGGTCTCACCGAGGAACTCTCCCTGCGCAGCGAGGACTTCGGCCAGCGGCACTTCATCGTCGCCGCCCCGGACGGCGTACTGGTCGACGTCATCACCCCCATCGCCCCCGGCGAGGCGTACGCGGCACAGTTCAACCCGGTGACCGTGACGTCGGGCGAATGATCGACCACCACCCCGGACCCACCCCGATTTGTGATCAATAAATTTCTCCGTCGGTGGATCCGTGCCGCCGAACCGGGCGTCGAATGATCACCGCGTCGTCCGTACGGGCATGCCGGGCGACCGCGGGGTTCGTAGAGTTCGACCCGGTGTGGGTGGCAGGGGAGGCACGTGATGTTCGACGACACGGGGCTGCTGGGGGCCGCGGAGGAGCGGGCGTACCGGCTGCTCCTGCGGCTCTCCGCGGCCAGTCCCGCCGACCTGGCCGGGCTGGCCGCGCTGCCGGTGACCGAGGCGGCCGAACTGCTGGAGGCGTTGCGCAGCAAGGGACTCGCCGTTGCCCGACCCGGCCCCGAGCCGGTGTTCGAACCGCTGCCGCCGGACGTCGCCCTCGGCAACACCCTGCTTCGCCGGCAGGAGTCGCTGGAGACCGCGCGGCAGGCGGTCGCGGCGCTGACCGAGGAGTACCGGGCCAGTGACCGCCGCCGCAACGCCGACCACCTGGTGGAGGTGGTCGTCGGTGCCACCGCGCTACGGGAACAGCTCCGGGACCTGCAGAACTCGGCCCGCGAGGAGATCCTCTGGTTCTGCCGGGCCAACCCGCTGGCGATGTCCGGACCGGAGAACTCCGAGGAGTCGACCGCCCTGACCAGGGGCGTACGGTACCGGGCGATCTACGAACGGGCGCTGCTGGAAATGCCCGGCGAGTTGGACAGCATCGCCGAGAGCGTACGCGGCGGAGAGGAGGCCCGTACGCTGCCGGCGCTGCCGGTCCGGCTCGCCATCGCCGACCGCTCCACCGCGATCTGCCCGCTCGTACCCGACGACCACCAGGGCATCGGCGAGCCGACCGCCGCCCTGATCCGGCGCAGTGAACTGCTCGACGCGCTGTTCGCCCTCTTCGAGAGCCACTGGGACCGGGCCAGCCCGATCCGCTGGGACGGCGAGCCCGGCGGCACGGGCGGCGAACTGACAGTGGCCACCGAATCCGGCGTCGACGAGGTGCTGGACGGGAGCGAACGCTTCCTGCTGTCGCTGTTCGTGGCCGGGTTCCCGGACAAGTCGATCGCGTCGCAACTCGGCGTCAGCCGCCGTACGGTGCAACGCCGGCTGGAGCGGTTGATGCTGCTCGCCGGCGTGGACACCCGTACCGGCCTGGCCTTCCAGGCCGCCCGTCGGGGGTGGCTCTGAGCGTCGGGCGGGACGACGGGACCGGTCGCCCCGCCCGACGGGCCTCAGCGCAGGCCGTACGCCCGGATCACGGTCTGGGTGACCGCGTTGCCGGACCGGTCGGTGGCCTTGACCCGCAGCGACACCGTGCCCCTGCCGGCCGGGATCGTCGCCCGGTAGTCCGTACCGTCCCCGGACACCCGGGCCTTCTTCCAGGTGCGTCCCTCGTCGAAGGACACATCGACGGTCAGCTCGGTGCCACGCGGCGCCGACAGTCCGTCCTGGCTGCGCAGGCTCAGGCCGAGCGTGTGCTGACGGTCGGTCGCCCGGCCGTTCGCGTCCACCGGTGCGGAGTAGTCGACCTGCAACAGCGGCAGCGGCCTGGCCCGGTCGCCGGACTGCTGGCCGGAGCGGAAGTCCCACACCGTCTCGGTACGGGTACCGAAGCTCCACTCCTCGCCGTCGCGTTGGGCGGTCAACGCCAACCGGTACCGCGCCTCCGGCCCGGTGGTGGTGACATCCTGGCGGGCGTTGGGCAGTTCGGCGAGCAGCTTTCCGTTGCGCCACAGCTTCGCCCCGACCTGGGTCGCCTCACCGATGGTGAAGTGGCCGTCGGAGTCGACGAACTCCGGCACCCGCAGCGCGAACGCGTTCCCGGTGCGGGTGGAGACCAGCTCCGGCACCCCGGCCGGCGACGCCGGTCGGACCACCGGGGCAATCCAGCTCTCCTGCGACCTACCGGCACGGTAGGAGGTGGGCGGCTCGGTCATCCCACCAGCCAGCGAGCCGAAGTCGTTCCACGGCCAGTCGTGCACCACCCGGTGCTGCCACAGTGAGTCCCCGCTGGTCACCCACTCCTCGCGGACCTTCGGGGTCTCGACGAAGCGGGACGAGTCGTTCCACGAAAACGTCTGCCAGGGGCGCCATCCGAATCGCTGCTCCTTCTGCCACGGGATACCGCCGTTGTCGGCGTAGGTGGAGGTGATCCGTACCGAGTTGGCTTCGGTCACCCGGTAGACGACCCGGTCCGGAACCCGGCCGGTCTCGACATGCTGGACGTCGTACAGGTAGGGGCTGGACGTGGTCAGGGTCAGCTTCAACCTGGCCCGGCCCTTGGCGGCGCGGGCGATCAGCTTCTCCCCGGCGTCGGCCGTCACGGCCAGCATCGGGATCGCCTCCCGGTCACCGATCGGCCGCCACACCGTCCAGGCCGACCAGTCCGCCGGGCGGACCATCAGGGTCACCGCCGCACCGGCGGCAGCCGCGGCAGCGGTCACCTCGCTCTCGCTCGGCGCGTCCTCCCCACCCGGCTCGTTGGCCGAGCGGATCACGACCGCGGCGCCGCGTACCTTCGCCGCCGCCAGTTCGGCCGGGGTGCCCCGGCCGGCGTAGACCAGCGAAAACTCACGCTCACCGTCGTACGCCGGGGACTGCCCGGTCAGGTTGATGTCCAGCGGACCGGACACCCCGTCGACCTTGGCCTGCACCATCGGCGCGACGAGCTGCCAGCGGGAGGAGAACTCGAACTTCCCGGTGGAGACCCGCTTCGTCGGGGTGACGTTGACCTGCTGGACGGTGCTGAAGCTCATCACCCCGAGGTCCATCTGCCGGCCGGTGCCGGTCACCCGGTGCACGTAGTAGCTCAACACCGCCTGCTGCTCGGACGGCTTGGGCGTCTCGATCCGGATCGGGGTGCCCTTGCGGGCGTCGAGCAGGACCTCGATGTCCCGGTCGACCCGCAACTCCGGATCGATGATCGCGGTCAGCTGCTCGTTCTGCACCCCGCCGTCGGAGATCAGCGCGTTCAGCAGGTACGTGCCCTCCTCGACCTGTACCTGCTGGGTCGTGCCCTCCCACAGGAAACCGAGGAAGTCCGAGCGGCTGCTGTCGCCCTGGAGCATGACGACCGGAACCGCCACCGGCTTGCCGGCCCGGTCCACCGCGCGCAGGGTCACCGTGTGCCGGGGACCCTCCGAGGTGACCGCCAGCGCCGTGGTGACCAGTACGCCATCCGGCCCGGTCGCGGTCACCCAGCCGCCGTACTGGCCGGGTGCCAGGTTCGCCAGGTCGACGGTGACCGGTACCTCCACCGAGCCCTTGGCCGGCACGGTCACCGTACCGGTGCCGGTGGTGATGGCGCCGTTCTGCGGGGCCCTGGTGCCGAGGTTCGACACGTCCACGGCGAGCGTGAGCGTCACCGGCGCCGTCCCGTCGTTGGTGTACGTCACCGTCCGGCTGACCGGGGCGGTGCCGGGTCCGGCGCCCGTGTGCAGCCCGAAGTTGGCCACACCGGTGGCGAACACCCGCTGGCCCACCGCACGGGCCACGTCCACCCGACCGGCCCCCTCGGCGAACACCGACAGCTCCCTGTTCGTACGGGCGGTGCTGACCAGAGCGTCCTTCAGCCGTGCCGGCGACCAGTCGGGGTGCTGCTGGGCCAGGAGTACGGCCGCACCGGCCACGTGCGGGGTCGCCATCGAGGTGCCGGACGCGGCGGTGTAGAGGTCGTCGACCGGCGTACCCATGGTGGTGCCGGCGGCACGGGCGGCGACGATGTCCACACCGGGAGCGGTGATTTCCGGCTTGAGGCCCTCGTCACCGAGGCGCGGGCCCCGGCTGGAGAACTCGGCCAGGGACTCGTCCCGGTCGACCGCGCCGACGGTCAGCGCCGACGGGGCGACACCGGGCGAACCGACGGTGTAGTCCGCGCCCTCGTTGCCGGCGGCGATCACGAACAGGGTGCCGTCCTCGGCGGTGATCCGGTCGACCGCCTGGCTCATCGGGTCGGTGCCGTCGGTTCCGCCACCGCCGAGGCTCATGTTGATGACCGCCGCGCCCTGGTCGGCGGCCCACTCCATGCCGGAGATGATCCACGACTCGTAGCCGCTGCCGTCGTCGCCGAGGACCTTGCCGACCAGCAGGCTCGCGCCCGGTGCGACCCCCTTGCGGGTGCCGCCGGACCCGGCACCGGTGCCGGCGACGGTCGCCGCCACGTGGGTGCCGTGGCCGAAGTGGTCGGTGGTGTCGGGGCTGTCGCTGAAGTTCTGCGCGAGCGCCACCTTGCCGGCGATGTCGGGGTGGGTCTGGTCGATCCCGGTGTCGAGCACGGCCACCTTGACCCCGGTGCCGTCGAACCCGGCCTGCCAGGCGGCGGGGGCGCCGATCTGGGCGGTGCTCCGGTCGAGCACCGGGTGGACCTTGCCGTCGAGCCAGATCTGGCTGATCCCGTTGCCGAACGCGGGTGCGCCGGAGCCGGCCGACCGGGCACCGGGTGCGGTCGTCGCCGGTGCGGCGGCCTGCCAGAACCCGGCCAGCGAGTCCTTGCGGGCGACCAGTGCGGCACCGCCGATGCTGGCCAGCGGACGGGCGGCGGTCGTACCGGCGAGGGCGCGGGCGGTGCTGGCGGTGCCGGGGTCCCGGTACCGGACGATGAGCGGGAGGCTGGCCGCCGAACCGTCGGCGTAACCGTCGGCGATCAGCTCCTCGACGTCGAACAGGTCCGCGTCCAGGGTGCCGGCGGAGACGTACGGGACGACGTCGCTGGGCAGCACCCGCATCCCGCCGTCGACCTCGACCGTGTGGAAGGTGATCCCCTCCCGGCCGGGGGCGGGGTGGACCGAGGCGGCGTACCGGCCACCGCCGGCCGGGGCGACCTCGACGACGTCACCGGTGATCAGGGTGACCCTGGACGAGCCGCCCAACGGGTTCGGCACCGCTCCCGGCGGTACGGCCGTCGGTGGGGCGGCTGAGGCCGGTGGCGTACCGGCGGCGGTGATCGCGAGTACGGCCACCAAGCCGGCGGCCGTACGACGCAGGGGGGTGGACATTTCCCAGACTCCTCGGGTTCAGCGGACCGCCATCAAAATGGCGACAGCTCGGAGTCTGTGGCTGGAATATTTCGCCGGTCCCGTATCGGCGGTGCCGCAGAGGCGACATGGCGCTAAGTGGACATCCCACCGCAGCACTGGGTAAACACCGATCAACAGTTGGTGATCGATGGATAGTGCCCGGCCACCTGCGGCCCGTTTCGCGGGCAGCACCCATCGCCGGCAGGGTGAGGGCCGGCGGGGCGGATCGGGGGCGTCAGTCGGCGTGCCGGGCGAGATCGGTCAACGCGTCACCGGTGAGCCGGTACGGCAGCCACTCGTCCATCGCGGCGGCACCGATCGAGTGGTAGAACTCGCGGGCCGGGTTCCAGTTGAGCACCCACCAGTCCAGCCGCTGGTAACCGCGCTCGACGCAGACGGCGGCCAGGGTGGCGAGCAGCCTCCGGCCCGTACCGGTGCCCCGGGCCGCCGGCCGGACGTAGAGGTCCTCCAGGTAGATCCCGTGGACGCCGCGCCAGGTGGAGAAGTTGAGGAACCAGAGCGCGAAACCGATCGGCTCACCGTCGGCGTCGAGCGCGACATGCCCGAACAGCGCCGGCTGTGCGGCGAAGAGGGCCGCGTGAAGCTGCTCCTCGGTGAGGTGGCACTCGTCCGGTGCGCGTTCGTACTCGGCCAACTCGTGCACCATCGCGACGATGGCCGGCACGTCCGAGGGACGCGCCGGCCGAATCGCGGGTGGGGGACTCTCGTCCCCCCGGTCGGCTTGCGGCCGGCCGGTGGAAACAGTGGAGCTCACGCCTGCTTGGTCTCCCAGAAGATCTTCGAGATCTCGTCGATCTTCTGCAGCAGCTCGTCGGCCTTGGCCGGGTCGGTCGACGCCTTCGCGCCGCCGCCGCCACCGGCCAGCTTGGTGGCCTCGTTGAACAGCGAGTGCAGGTTCGGGTACTTCTCGAAGTGCGGCGGCTTGAAGTAGTCGGTCCAGAGCACCCACAGGTGGTGCTTGACCAGCTCGGCGCGCTGTTCCTTGATGATCAGGGCGCGGGTCCGGAACTCCGGGTCCGTGTTGGCCTGGTACTTCTCGCAGATCGCCTTTACGGACTCGGCCTCAATCCGAGCCTGTGCCGGGTCGTAGACCCCGCAGGGCAGGTCGCAGTGGGCGTGCGCGACGAAACGTGGTGTGAGGATGCGTGGAAGTCGCATCAAGGCCCTCCGTGGGATGTTTGCGATGATCCGAGACGACATTACTCCTGACTTACGTCCCCAGGGGCGGGGAGGTGAAACCTGGTGCGCATGGGACCAGCGGGAAATCGACCGGACCGGCCGGTGCCACCGGGGCGAGGGCTGTTCGCCGTACTCGTGAGCGGTCCGTCCATGGTGCCGACGCTGCGTCACGGCGACGCGGTGCTGGTGCGGCGGCGTGGTCGCGCGATCCGGCCCGGTGACGTGGTCGTCGCGGTCTTCCGCACCCGCCCCGACCTGGTTGTGGTCAAGCGGGTGGTCCGCGCCGAGGACGGTGGGTGGTGGTTGCACGGTGACAACCCGCTGATCACGGACGACTCCCGAGCGTACGGAGTGGCCGATGTGCTCGGTCGGGTGGTGCTGCGGTACTGGCCGCGCCTGCGGAGGTTCGGTTACCACCCGGTATGACCCTGCTCACAGGTACGGTAAACAGACGACAGTATGCTCATTGGCCGTGCCTGGGTGACCCCCCGCACCGCACCGCCGGTCTTTCGCCGACCTCGCGTCGAGCCGGTTGGGTCCAACTGCTCGACGAATCCTGGAGTTCCCATGTCATCGTCTTCTGTGGATCATGCTGATCCGGTTTTCGAACTGCACCGAGGCGGCAAGCTGGCGGTGGCCTCGACGGTACCGCTGACCAGCAGGGAAGACCTGTCGCTCGCGTACACCCCCGGGGTCGCCCGGGTCTGCGAGGCGATCGCCGCCGACCCGGGACTGGTCGACGACTACACCTGGGTCTCGCACACGGTGGCCGTGGTGACCGACGGCTCGGCCGTACTCGGGCTGGGCAACATCGGTCCCCGCGCGGCGATGCCGGTGATGGAGGGCAAGGCGGTGCTGTTCAAGCAGTTCGGCGGCGTCGACGCGGTGCCGATCTGCCTGGACACGCAGGACGTGGAAGAGATCATCTCGGTGGTGACCGCGCTGGCCCCGTCGTTCGGGGGGATCAACCTGGAGGACATCAGCGCCCCCCGCTGCTTCGAGATCGAACGCCGGCTGGAGGAGGCGCTGCCGATCCCGGTCTTCCACGACGACCAGCACGGCACCGCGATCGTGGTGCTCGCCGCCCTGCGCAACGCCGCCACCCTGCTCAACCGTAAGCTTGGTGACCTGCGGGTGGTGGTCAGCGGGGCGGGCGCGGCCGGCGTCGCGGTGACCAGGATGCTGGCCGCCGGCGGGGTCAACCCCGACGACATCGTGGTCTGCGACTCGCGCGGCATCCTGCACCCGGAACGCGAGGGGCTCACCCAGGTCAAGGCGGAACTGGCCGACTTCACCAACTCCGCGCGCCGGCAGGGCGACATCACCGCCGCACTGCGCGACGCCGACGTGCTGATCGGCGTCTCCGGCGGGCAGATCCCGGAGGCGGCGATCGCCGGGATGGCGTCCGGCGGGATCGTCTTCGCCCTGGCCAACCCGACACCCGAGGTGCACCCGGACGTCGCGGGCCGGCACGTCGCGGTGGTCGCCACCGGCCGCAGCGACTTCCCGAACCAGATCAACAACGTCCTCGCGTTCCCGGGGATCTTCCGGGGCGCGCTCGACGCACGGGCCACCCGGATCACCGACGGCATGAAGGTGGCCGCCGCCGACGCGATCGCCGCGGTGGTCGCCGAGAACCTGACCCCGGACGCGATCGTCCCGTCGCCGCTGGACCCCCGGGTCGCCCCGGCGGTGGCCGAGGCCGTCCTCGACGCCGCCCGCCGCGACGGCGTCGCCCGCGCCTGAGGCGTGGGCAAGGGTCCCTTCCTGTCGTTTCCCGGGCAGGGAGGGACCCTTGCTCGTTTGCGGGGCCGGTGCGCGCGATTGCCGGGCGGGCGGGGCAGTTCCGGTGGTGGGCCGGCGCTGTTAGCGTGCGGATCATGCGTGCCGCCTTCGCCTCGACGTTCGATGCCGACAATCCGCTCGCCGCGCTCACCGTCGGCGAGCGTCCGGAGCCGGTGCACCCGGCCGACGACTGGGTGACCGTGGAGGTCAGGGCCAGTTCCCTCAACCGGCACGACCTGTGGTCACTGGTCGGGGTCGGGCTGAGCGTGGATCAGTTGCCGATGATCCTCGGGTGCGACGCCGCCGGCATCGACCCGGACGGCAACGAGGTGCTCGTCTACCCGGTGGTCCTGGATCCGGCCGACCCACGTGGCGTGTCGATCCTGTCGGAGAAGTTCCAGGGCACCCTGGCCGAGCGGGTCGCGGTGCCGAGGGGGAACCTGGTGCCCGTACCGGCGGGGCTCTCGCTCACCGACGCGGCCTGCCTGCCGACGGCGTGGCTGACCGCGTACCGGATGCTCACCGACCGGGGGCGGATCGACGAGGGCGACGCGGTGCTGGTGCAGGGCGCCGGGGGCGGGGTGGCGACCGCCGCCGTCGTGCTCGCGGTGGCGATGGGCAAGCGGGTGTACGCGACCAGCCGCGACGCCGCCAAGCGGGACCGGATTGCGGCGCTCGGTGCGACGGCGGTGGCACCGGGAGCCCGGCTGCCGGAACGGGTCGACGTGGTCATCGAGACCGTCGGCGCGGCGACGTTCGACCACTCGATGAAGTCGGCCCGGCCGGGCGCCCGGATCGTGGTGTCGGGGGCGACCTCGGGTCACGAGCCGAAGGTGAACCTCCGTCGGGTGTTCGCGTTGCAGTTGGAGATCCTCGGCACCTCGATGGGTACGCCCGCAGAGTTGGCCGAACTGCTCGCGTTCTGCGTCGACCGGGGGGTCCGTCCGGTGGTCGACTCGGTCCACGGGTTCTCGCAGGTGGCCGACGCGTTCGCCCGGCTCCAGTCCGGCGAGGTGTTCGGCAAGGTGGTGCTCGACCACACCCGGTGAGGAGAGGCCCCGCCGCACCGGGCCTCCCGGAGCCCGACGGTCCGCTTCGGACGGCGATGCCCCACCTTTCGCCGAGGGTAGCCGACCGAACACGCGCGACCCCGCGATTTGAAAATCCGGACCTTTCCCCCTGGGCAAAGCGGGGCAAACGAGCGGCGTAAGGCCCCTGAAAAGCGGAGATAAGCCGTGGGAAAGGCCCCCTTTAGGAAAACTAAAGGTTTGGTTTCCGATCTCCTTGTGATACCCCAAGGTCACCTTGAGTGCGCGGTACAGTCATGCGGTTCTGCTCTGCTGATTGCGGACTATATGTAGGTCGAAGGGGTTAGATCTTGAGGTTCTCGGCGGCGCACACAGATATTGAACAAGCATCACGATCCTCGCGAGGCGGGCATAAGTTATTTAGCCGCCGGCCGCGTTCATTGTTGGTAATTTTGACGACCCTTGTTATTGCCGTGGCCGGCATCGGGGTGGCCGTCGCGGGCAGCCGTGACGGTTCGATGGCGGTCTACAAGGACGGCACCGTGATCGACGGTGTCGTGGTCAACGGCTACATACACGTACGGGCGAACAACGTCACGATCAAGAATTCGACGATCCGCTACGGCGGGGCGTCGCACGCGTTGCGGATTTTCGACGGTTTCTCCGGCACCGTGGTCGAGGACACCAAGATTCATTGCGGTTCGGCCCGTACCAATGGGCTCGTGTTCGGCAACTACACCGCCCGGCGGGTGCAGATCTTCGGCTGCCGCAACGGCTTCATGTATTCCGACTCCGCGCCCGCGACGATTGTCGAGTCGACCTGGAACGGCAAGGCGGTGAACGCGGGAGCGGAGATCGGACCGGCTCCCGAGCCGCCGCCGTCGGAATCGACCGCCACCCCCAGCGCCCGCCCCAGCGCGAGCCGTACCACCGCACCGCCCGCATCCAGTGCGCCGCCGCGTGAGGTCGCCGGCCGGATCCCGGAATCGTTCCCCGGTCCGGACAACACCGGCGTACCGGCCGGCACCACGCTCAAGGCCTCCGGCTCGATCAACGCGACCAAGGACGGCCAGGTCTTCACCGGACTCGACATCAAGGGCTGCTTCACCGTCAGTGCCAAGAACGTGATCCTGCGGAAGTCGCGGATCAGTTGCGGCGGGCTCTACTCGATCAGGACCCTCGGTGGGGCGGCCAACCTGCTCGTCGAGGACGTCGAGATCAACGGGCAGGCCAAGAACTCGGCGGCCGTCTGCTGCGGCGACTACACCCTGCGCCGGGTGGAGATCACCAATACGATCGACGGCCCGCGCCTGGGCAGCAACACGGTGATCGAGAACTCCTGGATCCACCACCTCGCCCGGACCAGCGGCTCGCACAACGACGCGTTGCAGACCACCGGCGCCTCGAACATCGTGGTACGCGGCAATTCGCTGGAGACGTACAACCCGACGACCGGGGATCCGTTCAACGCCTGCATCATGATCGGCTCGACCACCGGGCCGAGCGTGAACAACCTGACCTTCGAGCAGAACTACTGCAACGGCGGCAACTACTCGGTCGGGATCCGCGAAGACCTCAAGGGCTCCAACATCCAGTTCCGGCAGAACGTGTTCGGCCGGAACTACCGGTTCGGCGTGGTGGCCCGCCCCGGCCAGGCCGGAATCAGTTGGGACAAGGCAAGCAACGTCTGGGTGGACAGCCGCAAGCCGGTGGTCCCGTAGCTCTACCCCCGCCACCCCCGTCGCGGGCCCGTGCATCACGCACGGGCCCGCGATGTTCCGTCTGAAGGGGTGCGCACGTCGGAGGGGGCGGGCGGTACCGCGGCCGGGAGTGAGCGTACGCACGCCGACCGCGTACGTTCTCTCCGGCGCTCGGCGGGGTGCGGTGCGGTGCACGGCGCCCCGGGGCGGCGACCGCCCGCCCGCGACCGGTGTGCGTGTGCGACCGGGCGGGATGACAGACCCGATCCACGGTCGTTCCCGCGCACCACATTGACCGTAAGCGTCCGCTCCGCCGTACGCGGCCACCCTTCCGGGTGCGGTACGGCGGCCAGCCGGTCGATGTTGACCAGCCACCTCGGTGGCCTCGGCGCCGCCGTACGGGCCGCGCAGTGGCGGTACGCGTCGCGGGGCGTTACCCGGCGCGTCGGCCGGCTGCGCTGCGCAGTTGTCGAGCCTCGGCCGATTGCGGTGGGATTCACCCGGTTCAGTACGGCCCGGATCGCCCCCGCCGCCAGCACTCGACCGCCTGCCGGTGGCTGTTCGCTATGGTCTTCGGCATGCCTGACAGTTACCAGGACCCCAGTGGCAACACCGAGGCGTTCCGTGCCTTCGCGCACCCGTCCGCCGAACCGCCCGCCGCACCCGCCAAGCCGTCGCCGAACCTACCCCTGATCATCGGCGCATCAGTAGCCGCAGTGGTAGTCCTAGCCCTAATCGCCTGGCTAACCCTCTCCTGACCGCGCCACCCCCGTCCCACCTCGTTGATCATGAAGTTGGCGCGACGACACGCCGGTGTCGGGCGCGCCAACTTCATGATCAACCGGGAGGGCGGGGGGACCGGGGGGACCGGGGGGTGAGGAGGGTGGCGGTTTGGTGGGCTATTTCTAGTTCCTCGTTGGTGGCTATTACGTAGACGGGGGTTCGGGAGGTTTCGGGGGAGATGGGGCGGTCGCCGGACTGGGTGGTGTTGCGGTCCGGGTCGATGAGGATGCCCAGGTGGTTCAGGTTTTCCAGGGCGGCGGCGCGGACGGGGGCGGCGTGTTCGCCGACACCGGCGGTGAAGGTGATCGCGTCGAGCCGGCCGAGCAGGGCGTAGTAACCGCCGACGTAGAACCGGATCCGCTGGCAGTAGACCTGGAAGGCCAGCTCCGCGGCCGGGTCACCGGCCTCCCGGCGACGCAGCACCTCGCGCATGTCGTTCGCGCCGGTGAGCCCGTACAGGCCGCTGCGGTGGTTCAGCAGGTCGTCGATCTCGTCGACCGACAGGCCGGCGACCCGCCGGAGTTGCATGATGACCGTCGGGTCCAGGTCACCGCTGCGGGTCCCCATCACCAGACCCTCCAGCGGCCCCATCCCCATCGAGGTGGCGACACTGCGGCCACCGGCGACCGCGCACGCGCTCGCCCCGTTGCCCAGGTGCAGCGTGATCGTGTTGACCTGCCCGTACGGGCGGCCGAGCAGTGCCGCCGTACGCCGGGAGACGTACGCGTGTGAGGTGCCGTGGAAGCCGTAGCGGCGGATGTCGTACCGGCGGGCGGTCTCCGCGTCGATGGCGTACGTGGCGGCGGCCTCGGGCAGGGTCCGGTGGAACGCGGTGTCGAAGACCGCCACCTGCGGCACCCCCGGCAGGAGTTGTCGGGTGACCGCGATCCCGGCCAGGTTCGCCGGGTTGTGCAGCGGCGCCAGCGGCACCAAATCGGTGATCTCCCCGAACACCTCGTCGTCGACCAGGGTCGGCTCGGCGAACCGCTGTCCACCGTGGACCACCCGGTGCCCGACCCCGGTCAGGCCGGTCAGGTCGATCCGGTCCAACACCTGCCGGATCGCGCTCTCATGGTTCGCCGGCCCGCCGCCGGGCTCGCCGATCCGCTCGACCGTGCCCCGGGCGAGCACCACCGGCCCGCCGGCGCCGGCCACCGGTGTCTCGTCACCGGCGTCGACACCGTCGTAGAGGCGGTACTTCAGCGACGACGAACCAGAGTTGACCACCAGGATCCGGCTCACGACGCCACGTCCTCTCGCCGGTCGCCATCGGCGGGACCGGTTGCCGCCGCCTGGATCGCGGTGATCGCCACCGTGTTGACGATGTCCTTCACCGTCGCCCCCCGGGACAGGTCGTTGACCGGGCGGCGCAGGCCCTGCATCACCGGGCCGACCGCCACCGCACCGGCCGAGCGCTGCACCGCCTTGTACGTGTTGTTCCCGGTGTTCAGGTCGGGGAAGACGAAGACGGTGGCCCGGCCGGCGACCGTACTGCCGGGGAGCTTGGCCGCCGCCACCGCCGGGTCGATCGCGGCGTCGTACTGGATGGGTCCCTCGACCAGCAGGTCCGGCCGGCGGGCCCGGACCAGTTCGGTGGCTGCCGCGACCTTCTCCACGTCGGCGCCCGCACCGGACGCCCCGGTCGAGTACGACAGCATCGCCAGCCGGGGTTCGACACCGAACCGGGCGGCGGTGTCGGCCGAGGAGAGGGCGATGTCGGCGAGCTGGTTCGCGTCCGGGTCCGGGTTGACCGCGCAGTCGCCGTACACCAGGACCCGGTCGGACAGCAGCATGAAAAAGACGCTGGAGGCCACCGACACGTCCGGCACGGTACGGATGATCTCGAAGGCGGGGCGGATCGTCGCGGCGGTGGTGTGGGTGGCGCCGGAGACCATGCCGTCGGCCCGACCCAGGTGGACCATCATCGTGCCGAAGTAGTTCGGGCTCACCACCACGTCCTGGGCCAGGTCCGGGGTCACGCCCCGGTGGGCGCGCAGGCGGACGTACTCGGCGGCGAAGTCGTCCCGCCACGGGCTGGCGGCCGGGTCGACCAGGTCGGCCTGCTCGATGTCGACACCGATCTCGCGCGCCCTGCGGCGGATCTCGTCCGGGTCGCCGAGCAGGGTCAGGTCGGCCACCCGGCGGCGGAGCAGGATCTCGGTCGCCCGCAGGATCCGTTCGTCCGTACCCTCGGGCAGCACCAGCCGGCGGCGGATCGCGCGGGCCCGGTCGATCAGGTCGTACTCGAACATCAGCGGGGTGACCCGCGCGGACCGGGCGACCCGCAGTCGACGGGCCAGCTCGGGTGTGTCCACCGCGGCCTCGAAGGCGCCCAGGGCGGCCTCCACCTTGCGCGGGTTCGCCGCACTCGGTCGGCCCTCGATCCGGCTGGAGGCGGACACCGTGTGGTAACTGTCGCCGGGCACCGAGAGCACCGCCAGACCGGTACGCAGCCGCTCGACCAGCCGCATCACCCTCGGGTCCGGCTGCTCGCCGAGGGTGAGCACCAGCCCGGCCACGGACACCTGACCGGCGACGTGCGCCGCCGCTGCGGCGACCAGCAGGTCCGCCCGGTCCCCCGGAGTGATCATCAACGCGCCGTCGGTGAGGTGGTCGAGCAGGGTCGGCACGTGGGCCGCCCCGACGACGAAGTCGAGGACGTCCCGTTCCAGCGCGGCCCGGTCACCGGCGAGCAGGGTGGCGCCGAGCGCCGTGGCCACCTCGGCCACCGTCGGCGCCGACACGGCTGGCACCTCGGGAATCGCGTACGCGGGCACCGGCAGCTCCGGCAGGGTCATCGCCCCCGGCACCCGGTTGGCCACCACCGCCAGTACGGTCGCGCCCAGGTCCTCCAGGTCGTGGTACGCCCCGCGCGCCGCCGCCGCGATCGCCTCCGGCTCCTGCTCGAACCCGTCCACCACCGGCACCACCACGCTGCCGAACTCGGTGGCCAGGCGGGCGTTGAAGGCGAGTTCGCGGGAGAGCCCGCCGGTGCCGCCCTCGGCCGCGTCGTCGAAGTCGCTGCCGACCACGACCACCGCCGGGCAACCACGTTCGACCGTACGGTAGCGCTCCACGATCCGGGAGATCAGTTCCTCCCGCTGCCCGTCGCCGACCAGCCTGGATGCCTCGGCGTAGGTGGTCCCGTACAGGTCGCCGGCCGGGGTGTCGATCCGGTAGCGCTCGCGCAGCAGGGCCAGGATCGGGTCCTCTTCGGTGCCGCTGACCAGGGGCCGGAACACGCCGATCCGCTCGACCTGCCGGGAGAGGAGTTCGGCCAGCCCGAGTGCGATCGTCGACTTGCCGCCGCCGTGCCCCATCCCGGCGATATAGACACTGCGTGCCACGCCCTCAACCTACAAGATCGGGCCCCCACGCCGCCCCTCATGCCACACCTCCCCGTCGATCTAGGGCAGATGGTGGTGATCGGAGATCAACAAGCACGTATATGCCCTAGATCGCCGAGGAGAGGGGGGTGGGGGTGGGTCTGGACTATGTGAGCGATCCAAGGCAGGATTCTTCGATGTACCGCCCACGTCATCTCACGTACTTACAGACGGA
>NZ_JBSGCD010000065.1:0-20121 GCF_053601675.1 Micromonospora sp. NPDC004704
ACCCCGCCAGACACTGGACTGGGCCACCCCAGCCCAGCGCCTGGCACAACTCATCACCGCTTAACGATTGCACTCACCACTTGACCCCAACGCCCCCGGCGGCGTCGCTAACTTCATGATCAACGGGGTAGGGGTGGGGGCGGGGCGGGGAGGTTGGCTTCGTGGGCGATTATGGCGGCTTGGACGCGGTTGCGGACGTTTAGGCGGGTGAAGATGGTGCTTAGGTAGCCCTTTACGGTTCCTTCTACCAGGTAGAGGCGGCGGGCGATTTCGGCGTTGGAGAGGCCGGCTCCGACCAGCGCCAGCACCTCGCGTTCCCGTTCGGTGAGTGCCGAGGTCAGCTCCCGGGCCGCCGGGCCCCGTGACATCCGCTCCCCGCCGATGGTCAGCACCCGCCGCGCCACGGCCGGCGACAGGTACGCGGCACCGTCGGCGACCGCCCGTACGCCGGCGATCAGTTCCCTCGGGTCGCCGGACTTGACCAGGAACCCACTGGCCCCGTCACCGATCGCGCGAGCGATGTAGTCGTCCTCGCCGAACGTGGTCAGCATGACCACCTCGGTCTCCGGCACCAACCGGCGGATCTCCGCCCCGGCGGCGAGCCCGTCCATTCGGGGCATCCGGATGTCGAGCAGCGCCACCCGGGGCCGGTGGGCGCGGACCAGTTCAACCGCGGCCCGACCGTCGGCCGCCTCGGCGACCACCTCTATCTCCGGGTCGGTGGCCAGGATCGCCCGTACCCCGGCGCGGATCATCGCCTCGTCGTCGGCCAGCAGGACCGGGATCATCACATCTCCTCGTGAAAACAGCTCAGCCGGGCAGTTCGTCCTTGGCCACCAGCAGCCCGTCCGCGAAACAGAGCCGGTACGCGGGCAGCGCCAACGGGAAGTTACCGTCGGTGTAGAACTCGCAGGCGGCGTTGGCCGGTGCCGGACCGGTGTTCTTGGCCAACCCCTGTGCCTGCCGGCCGGGCAGCATCGGAGCCAGTTCGGTACGCGGCGCACCGATCCGCAGCCGCTCGAACTCGGACCGGTGCAGCACCGAGTCGAACGTGACGAACGGGTAGTAGACCAGCGACAGCATGGCCGCGATCGCCAGCGGGGCGGTGACCGCCACCAGCAGGCTGCGCCGGACCCGCCGCCGCTGTGCGCGTAGACCGCCGTCGTCGGCGGTGGCACCGGCAAGCGGTCGTACCGTCGTGTCGGGGTCGGCGGTGACAGCGTCGGCGACCAGCGGCAGCCGGGCGACCACCGCGAACCCACCGGCGTGCGGCCCGGCGGCCAGGGTGCCCCCGGCCAGCCGTACCCGTTCGCGCAGGCCGAGCAGCCCGGTGCCGGCCGAGACCGGTACGGGCAGCGGCCCGGCCGGCGGCCGACCGTTGTGCACCCGCACCTCGATCCACTCCACCGTCCGGTCGACCTCGACCGTCACGGGGGCACCGGGGGCGTACCGGGCGGCGTTGGTCAGGGCCTCCTGGACCACCCGGTGCACCGCCCGCCCGACCATCACCGGCAGCTCGGGGCCGGCGTCTTCCGGGTGCTGCGCGTCGCGAAGACGGGCGGGATGCCCACCGGCGCGGTCCGGCCAGCGCAGATCGACCGCGAGACCGGCCGCCGTCGCCCGGTCGACCAGTTCGGTGACGCTCTCGTCGACCGGCCGGGTCGGTGCCGCACCCGCGTCCTCCCGGAGTACGCCGATGATCTCGCGGAGCCGGTCGGTGGCGGCGGCGACGCTGGCCCGGAGTTCACCGGCGGCGGCCCGTTGCCCGTCGTCCAGGCCGGGGGCGAGTTCCAACGCCCCGGCGCGCAGCGCGATCAGGCTCAGGTCGTGGCCGAGCGAGTCGTGCATGTCCCCGGCGATCCGTGCCCGTTCCCGCATCCGTACCCGTTCGGCCGCACCGGCCTGCTCCCGTTCGAGCAGTTCGGCCCGGGCCCACCCTGCCCGGACCAGTTCGCCGTGCTGACGCCGGTAGCGGCCGAGCAGCCAGGGGAACACCCCGGCGAAGAGCAGCATGGTGGCAAGCAGGAACCAGGTGGACAGTGCGCTCTCCAGCACCCAGAGGTTCAGGCCGGTGCCGCCCGCCGCGATCACGGCGAAGACCAGCCCGGCCGGTCGGGCCCGTGCCATCCGCAGACCGGCGAGGTAACTCAGCACCGGGATCGCGAACAGGAAGTTGCCGTCCAGCAGGGTCGGCGTGATCACCAGGACCAGGGCGACCAGCGGTTGGCGCCGGCTGACCGCCACCGCGATCCCCAGCAGGAGCGGCTCGGCGACGAGCAGCACCGGGTCGTACGGTCGGGACGGTGGGCTGGCCAGCGCCGCGACGATCGGTGCGGCGAGCGCCGCCCAGAGCAGCAGGTCCAGCACTGCACCCCGCCGCCGGTCCCCCAGGCCCTGCCACCAACCCACCACCCGGCCAGGCTACGCGGCGCCGGACCGGCCCAGACACCGACGAAAGTCAGGTAGCGCGGGGTTAGTCAGTGCACGTCGTCGGCCCAGGTGCGCCAGTCGTCGAGGACGCCGTACAGGGCGGGGGTGAGCCAGCCGGGCGCGGACCGCCGGAACACGCCGGGATCCATCCCGCCGGCCCCGTCCGGCAGTGCGCCGACCATGTTCGGCACCAGCTCGCTGAGGTTGGCCCAGTGGACCAGTTCCGGCTCGTTCGGCCAGGCCCCGAGGACCACCCCGGCCGGGACCGCCCGCCGTTCCAGCGCCTCCAGGGTGAGCGCGGTGTGGTTGAGCGTGCCCAGTCCGGCGCGGCTGACCACCACCGCCGGGGCCCCGAGCGAGACCGCGAGGTCGGCGACGGTCCACGGCTCACCGGAGGGGCGTACGCCCATCGGCACCAGGAGTCCGCCGGCTCCCTCGACCAGCACCAGGTCGTGCTTGTCGGCTTCGGCCCGGACGGCGTCGACGACGGCGTACAGCTCCAGGGGTTCCATCGCCGCGACCCGCGCCGCGGCCAGCGGGGCGAGCGGTTCGGGGAAGTTGGCCAGCGTACGCGCGGTCAGTGGGGCGGCGAGCCGGTTCACGATGTCGATGTCCGACGGAGCGCCGGTGACCGTACCGGTCTGGCCGGGTTTGATGACCGCGACCCGCAGCCCGGCCGCCTGGGCGGCGGCGGTGATCGCCGCGGTCACCACGGTCTTGCCGACGTCGGTGTCCGTGCCGGTGACCAGGATCGGGCCACGCCAGGAGGTGGTGCTCACCGGGCACCCGCCAGGATCGGGCCACGGCACGCGGTTCCGCTCACGGGGCACACTCCACGATCACGTCGAGGGCCCGGTCGAAGTCGGCCCTCGGTACCCCGGTGTTGATCGTCAGGCGGAGCCGGGACCGACTGTCCGGTGTGGATGGTGGGCGGAAGCAGCCGACTGCGACGCCCCGGTCCAGACAGTCGGCGGCCCAGGCGGTCGCCGCCTCGGGTCCCGGCGCGGTCACCGAGATCACCCCGGCCGCCGGTGCCGACACGTCCAGTCCGGCCAGGCCGAGGCGGCGCACCGCCGTGGTCGCCCGGTCCGCCAGCTCCGCCCGCAGCGGATCCCCGGACCGCGCCAGCCCGGTGGCGGCGAGCACACCCGCCGCCACGGCCGGCGGCAGCGCGGTGTCGTAGATGAAGGTCCGGCCGGTCTCCACCAGGTGCCGGACCAGCTCCGCCGGGCCGGCGACGACGCCGCCGGCCCCACCGAGCGCCTTGGAGAGCGTCGCGGTGATCACCACGTCCGGTGCGCCGGCCAGACCGGCGTCGACCACCGCGCCGGCTCCACCCGGACCGCGTACGCCCACCGCGTGCGCGTCGTCGACCAGCAGCAACGCGTCGTGGCGGCGGGCCACCTCGTGCAGCCTCGCCAGCGGGGCGAGATCACCGTCGACGGAGAAGACCGACTCGGTGACCACCACCGCCGGACGCCCCGGTGCCGCCGCCAGGGCCGCCTCGACGGCGTCCACGTCGTTGTGCGGGGTGACCATGGTCTGCGCGCCGGACAACCGGCACCCGTCGATCAGCGAGGCGTGGTTGTGCGCGTCCGAGACGAGCAACGTACGCGGGCGGACCAGGGCGCGTACGGCACCGAGGTTGGCCAGGTAACCGGAGGAGTAGACGAGTGCCCGCTGCGCGCCGAGCCAGTCGGCCAGGGCCTGTTCCAGGGCGGTGTGCAGGTCGGTCGAGCCGCGTACCAGGCGTGATCCGGTGGCGCCCAGGCCGTACCGGTGCAGGGCCTCGGTGGCGGCGGCGGTGACCTCCGGGTGCCGGGCCAGCCCGAGGTAGTCGTTGCCGGCGAGGTCGGTCACCGGGTCCGTGGCGCCGCGCGGGCGCAGTTGCCGGGTCAGCCCCGCCTTGGCCCGTAGCTGGGCACGCCGGTCGAGCGCCTCCAGCCACTTCGCCACGTCGACTCCTCGTCTGCCCGTCCCGCGCCGGGACCGCCCGACCCGTCCCGCGCCGGCCCGATCACATCCGCGACCATTCGACCCGTCCCGACCGGCGAAAATTACCACTTCGCCGGGCGCCGACCCGGAAGGCGGGCCGTACGCCGGACCGATCCACGGGGAGCCGGGGCCGGGCGACGGTCACCTTAGCCGGTTCGGGCGGGCGGCACGACGGGGCCGGTTCCGGTGCTGGTGACGGCGGCTGCGGCGGGACCGGTCGCGGGGCGCACGGACACGACCACCCGGGGAGCCGGCGGCTCCCATCGATGGCCGAACCGCCTTGTAGGGTACGACCATGCCAGAGATCCTCGACCGGGCGCGTGCCCAGGTGCTCGGTGAAGGCGTCGGTCTCGACGAGGCCGGTGTGCTCGCCGTGTTGCGCCTTCCCGACGAGCACCTGCCCGCCGCCCTCCAACTCGCCCACGACGTGCGGATGCGCTGGTGCGGGCCGGAGGTCGAGGTCGAGGGCATCGTCTCGCTGAAGACCGGGGGGTGTCCGGAGGACTGCCACTTCTGCTCCCAGTCGGGCCTGTTCGCCTCCCCGGTCCGGTCGGTCTGGCTGGACATCCCGTCGCTGGTCGAGGCGGCGAAGCAGACCGCGAAGACCGGTGCGACCGAGTTCTGCATCGTCGCCGCCGTACGCGGCCCGGACGCCCGGCTGATGAAGCAGATGCGCGAGGGTGTGGCCGCGATCCGGGCGGAGGTGGACATCCAGGTCGCCGCGTCGCTCGGCATGCTCAACCAGGAGCAGGTCGACGAGTTGGTCGACATGGGTGTGCACCGCTACAACCACAACCTGGAGACCTGCCGGTCGTACTTCCCGAACGTGGTGACCACGCACTCCTTCGAGGAGCGGTGGGAGACCCTGCGGATGGTGCGCGAGTCCGGCATGGAGGTCTGCTGCGGCGGCATCCTGGGTCTGGGCGAGTCGGTGGAGCAGCGGGCCGAGTTCGCCGCGCAGCTCGCCGAGCTCGACCCGCACGAGGTGCCGATGAACTTCCTGAACCCGAGGCCGGGCACCCCGCTCGGCGAGCAGCCGGTGGTGGAGGGCAAGGACGCGTTGCGGGCGATCGCGGCGTTCCGGCTGGCGATGCCGCGTACGATCCTCCGGTTCGCCGGTGGCCGGGAAATCACCCTCGGTGACCTCGGCACCCGTGACGGTCTGCTCGGCGGGATCAACGCGGTGATCGTCGGCAACTACCTGACCACCCTGGGCCGTCCGGCAAACGCCGACCTGGACCTGCTCGACGAGCTGAAGATGCCGGTCAAGTCCCTCTCCGCGACGCTCTGAGCGACGGCGTACCGATGGTTTCGAGCGGAGCAGACCCGACAACGGCGGTGTGGTGCGACCGGTGCGGCCGGTCGACCGGGGACGGTTCGCACGAGGGCTGCGCGGCGGCCCGTGCACTGGAACCGCCCCGGTTCTGCCCCCAGTGCCGGCGCCGGATGAAGGTGCAGGTCCTCCCGACCGGCTGGTCCGCCCTCTGCGTCGAACACGGCGAAACCCACCAGTGAGCCCCGATCGTTGATCATGAAGTTAGGGCATCCCCGAGGCGCTCGGGGATGCCCTAACTTCATGATCAACGGGTTGGTTGGGAGGGCTGGCGTGAGCGGCGGCGGTGGTGGCGGGGGATCAGGAAGATCGGTAGTGCGACGGTCGCGGTGAGGATCCAGGAGAACACCACCAGGCCCCAGATGAAGGCGTCCGCCTCCTCGGTCACGAACGCGCCCAGCGTCATCAGCAGCGCGAACCCGCCCACCCCGACGGTGGCGATCCCGCTCAGCACCAGCCCCACGACGGCCAGCCAGCCGTACGGTCGCAGCGGCGGCTTCGCCACCGGTTGCGCCGGTCCTGGTACGGGGATCGCCTCCGGTGCCCTCGCCGGCATGTCGACCCGGAGGCTGGCCGGTATCCGGTGGTCGAGCATCCGGACCGTGTCCGGGTGGAGCTGGAACAGGGTCGGCTCGATCCGCATCCCGATACCGTCCAGCCCGATCACCTGGCGGGCCCCGTCCGGCCAGGCCAGCATCGCCGCCGTCTCGGTGTAGGGGACGCTGAGCGGGCCGCCCGGTCCGAGGTAGCTGACGCCGTCGGGGCCGAACCGCAGCTCCCCGTTCCCGTCGATCGAGGTGTACGACGTACCCGGCAGCGCGTGGGTGGAGCGGGTCGGCGCCTCGGCGAAACCGGCCCAGTCGGCGCGGCAGCCGTCGGGCACCATCAGCAGCGCCGAGGACATCGCCTCTTCCGCGACCCGGTGCAGGTCGGTCACGGTGACCTGCTTCAGCTCGGCCCGGTACTCCTCCAGGGTCAGGTTGGGCGCCCCGACCAGGAGGTTGAAGGCGAACCCGGGCAGCCGGGCGGCGTGCACCGCGGCGGAGCCGAGGGCGTCGGTGACCTTGCCGACGTGCGCGTCGAGGTCGGCCTGCTCGATCCGGCCGACCTTCAGTTTCGCCAGTACGTCGACAAAACCCCCGAGCACCGCCCACTGCTTCTCCGGCAGCGCGTCGGCGAGGGCGCGCAGGGTGGCGTACTCGCTGTCGCGGGGCTCGTAGACGGCGGTGGCGGTGTAGGAGAGACCGCCCTCCTGGCGCAGCGAGCGGAACAGTTCCCGTTCCAGTACCTCGGCGAAGACACCGGCGGCGGTGTCCCGGCGGACCACCGCGTCGAGGGCGACCGCACGGGAGCCGCTGGTGAAGTAGGCGGGGGTGGTCGGCAGCGCGGACGACGGGGTGGGCACCGGGTGCCGGGTGCCGTTCGGCAGCGGGAGGCGCAGTCCGGCGGGGACCCGGGCACCGGCGATCCACAGGACCGCGTTCTCGCGGGTGAAGTACCGGCCCGCCCAGGTCCGCAGATGCTCCGGGGTGAGCATCGAGAGCCCGAACTCGGGGTAGCTGGCCAGCCCGTGGTCGCGGGCACCGTGCCGCCACAGCGGCACCGGGTCCATCGCTCCCGACGACCGGCTGCTCCATTCCGTACGAAGGATCTCCTTCTCCAGGTCGAGCCGCTGCATCGGCAGATCGTGCAGGTTGCGGCAGACGGCGGCCAGGAAGTCGGCGATGTCCTGCTCGGAGCCCTGTAGTTGGAACCTGGTGACGGCCGGTCCGGTGGCGCCGTTGAAGTGGTAGTCGGCGAGCCCGATCGGCGCGAGTGCCAGGTGCTCCAGCAGGTGCGTCACGCCGCTGCGGGCGAGCGTCTCGTCCGCGGTGCCGACCCGGAAGGCCAGTCCGGCCTGCATCGGCCCGTCGGTCGGCGCGAGCAGCGTCGGTACGCCGTCCACCTCGAGCTGCTGGATCATCGCGCGCCACCCTTCGCGTACGCGTCCGCCCGGAACCTCTGGAACTGCTCGGTGGCGTCGCCGAGGTAACCGAACATCGCCTCGCTACCAAGGTTGCCGAGGGCGGAGAACTGGGCCGCCGCCGCCTTGTGGTCCCCCATCAGCCCGAAGGCCATGGCGAAGGTGCTCCGTACGCCGACCCAGCCCCAGTCGTGCCGGAATCCGGGGTGCCAGACCGAGCGCCGGGCGGCCTCCTGGATGCTCTGCCAGACCGGCATGGTGAGCAGGTACTCGCCGGCCTGCCGCAGGGTGTCCGATTCGAGTGCCTGCTCCAGGTGCGCGGTCACCACCAGTACGCCGTGGTGACCGCCCTCGGGCGCCGCGTTCATGCACTCGCGGGCAAAGGTGTGGACCGCTTCCCAGGATCCGCCCCACTTCGGGCAGAGCTTCTGCAGCAGCGACTGCTGGCCGGACAGATGGTGCGGCTCGTGACGGGCGAGCCGGTCGTAGCGGCGCCGCGCCTCCGACTGACCCATCTGCAGGCCCATGGCGGTGGTGAGGCGCCAGTCCCAGGCGGTCACGTACGCGGGGTGTCGGGCGGTGACGTCGATCAGGATCTGCTCGGCCTGCCGCAGGTACGCGTGGAGCTGGTCGAACTGCTCCCGGCTGACCTGGTTGGCCCGCTTGTCCGTACGGATGCTCCAGCCGGTCACGACGAGGCAGGCGGCGAGCAGGGTGGCCGGCAGGGCTTCACCGGGCTGCCGGGCCACCTCCGAACGGAGGAAACCCTCGATTCCCGGGTGGTCGCTGGCGTTGTTGACCAGGTGCGAGACCGTTTTCGCGTCGCGCCCGTCGAAGAGCTGCTCCACGGCCGGCCAGTCGGCGCCGGTCAGCGCCGCGCGCAGCCGGTTGACCTCGGGGAAGGCGGCCCCGGGGTCGAAGTCCGGAGCGGGAAGGGGTGCGGGCACTGCGGGATCATAGGTGATCACGATGACGGCTTGGGTCCCCTGTTGCACAGACCGGACAGGGGTCGGATCGACGCCCGACTCCTGATCCGGGAGCGGCACGAGCAGGGACAGCACACCCGTCGGGTTGGGTGTGCTGTCCCGTGCCGTACGGGTCAGGGATTCAGGAACGTCGGCGGTACGGGACGAGCAGGAACCGCAACTGCCCCCGGACCCGCTCCCCCAGCGCCCCCCGTGGTTCGAGCGCCCAGGTGATCATCGTTCCGTTGTACGCGGTGAGCAGCGCCTCGGCGAGCCCGTCCAGGTCGACCCCGGCCGTACCGTCGTCGACAGCGATCTCCCCGGCCTGCGCCGCTTGCGCCAGCAGGTCACGGATGCCGGCGCGCAGGGCGACGGTGAAGTCCCGGGCCTGGGCGTGCAGTTCGGGGTCGGTGAGGTCCATCATCAGGAAGGCCACGTGGTGGGCCATCTGTTCGTGCCGTTGGACGCCCCCGGTCAACCCGACCAGGACGTTCTCCAACCGATCCAGCACCGACACGGTGCCGTCGCGCGAGTCATGGAACGCCCGCGTGACGTCGTGCACCCCGCGCCGGGACACCGCGACCAGCAGCCCGTGCTTGGAGCCGAAGCGCTTGACCAGGGTGGCCGGTGACGCGCCGGTACGGTGCGCGACATCGGCCAGGGTGAGTGCTCCCGGACCGAGGTCGGCGATCGCCGAGGCGGCGGCGGCGAGAATCTGGTCGTCGGTGAACGCCAGGGGGCGGGGACTCATGGGCGGCAGTCTAGTTGATAGTAAATGAACCAGCACTTACTATCGGCCGAGCATCCGACGGAAGGCAGGCAGGCCCGATGAGCACTCCCGAACAGCCCCTGACCGGACAGGTCGCCCTGGTGGCGGGCGGCACCCGAGGCGGCGGCCGGGGCATCGCCGTACAGCTCGGCGCGGCCGGCGCGACGGTCTACGTCACCGGACGCAGCAGCCGGGCCGGGCGCTCGGACCTGGACCGCCCGGAGACCATCGAGCAGACCGCCGAGCAGGTCACCGCCGCCGGTGGCACCGGCATCCCGGTCCGGGTCGACCACGGCCAGCCCGACCAGGTCCGGACCTTGGTCGACCGGATCTCCACCGAGCAGGACGGTCGGCTGGACGTCCTGGTCAACTGCGTCTGGGGCGGCGACCCGCTGACCGACTGGACGAACCCGCTCTGGCAGCAGGATCTCGACACCGGCCTGCGGCTGCTGCGCCAGGCCGTCGACACCCACATCATCACCAGCCGGTACGCCCTGCCGCTGCTCGTCGCCGCTGGGCGCGGGCTGGTGGTCGAGGTGACCGACGGCAACACCGCCCGCTACCGGGGCAGCGTCTTCTACGACCTGGCCAAGTCAGCGGTCATCCGCCTGGCCGTGGCCCAGGCCGCCGAACTGCGGCCGTACGGGGTGACCGCGGTTGCCATCACCCCGGGTTTCCTGCGCTCGGAAGCCGTACTCGACCACTTCGGGGTGACCGAGGCGAACTGGCGGGACGCGATCGCCCAGGACCCGCACTTCGCCGAGTCCGAGACTCCGGCGTACCTCGGTCGGGCCGTCGCCGCCCTGGCCGCCGACCCGGAGGTGCTGGCCCACACCGGCCGGGCCCTCTCCACCGCCGCCCTCTACCCGAGGTACGGGTTCACCGACGTCGACGGCACCCAACCCGACTTCCCCGCCTACTGGGCCAGGGCCCTCGAAACCGAACACGGCCCCCTGGGCGACCCCCTCTGAGACCCCGCGCGGGCACGGGGTCTCAGAGGGCCGGGGTCAGGTGAGGGTGCAGGGGGAGCCATTGAGGGTGAAGGTGGCGGGGCGGGGGTTGGTGCCGGTGTGGGTGGCGTTGAAGCCGAAGGTGGTCGACGCGCCCGGCGCCAGGGTGCCGTTGTAGGAGAGGTTGGTGGCGGTCACCGAGGTGCCGGTCTGGGCGACGGTGGCCGACCATGCCTGGGTGACCCGCTGGCCGGCGGTGTACGCGAACACCAGCGACCAGCCGGTGAGCGTGCTGCTGCCGGTGTTGCGTACGGTGACGCTGCCGGTGAAACCGTTGCTCCAGTCGTTGGTGGAGTAGGTGACCGCGCACGCCCCCGCCGGAGCACTCGGCAGGGTGGTCACGCCGACCGGTGCCGACGCGGCCGAGACGTTGCCGGCCAGGTCCACCCCGACCACGTAGAACTGGTACGCCGTCGCCGGCGTCAACCCGGTCACCCCGAGCGTCGCCGCGACCGGTGACCCGACCAGCACATCCGTCGCCCCCGCCTCCCGGTACACCCGGTAGCCGGCGAGGTCCCCACCCGAGGACGGTGTCCAGGTGAGGGTGAGGCCGGTGGCGGTGACCGCCGAGGCGACCGGGGTGCCCGGCGTACCGGGTGGTGTGGTGTCACCGCCCCCGCTTCCGGTGGTGACCGCGACCGGGGTGGAGCCGGCCGACCGGTTCCCGGCACCGTCGCGGGCCACCACGTAGAACTGGTACGCGGTCGCCGGGGTCAACCCGGTCACCGCCAGCGACGCGGCGACCGGTGACCCGACCAGCACGTCGGTCGTCCCCGCCTCCCGGTACACGTCGTAACCGGCCAGGCCGCTGCCGCCGGTGTCGGTGGACGGGTTCCAGGTCAGCGTCACTCCGGTGGCGGTCACGGCCGACGCGACCGGGGTGCCGGGCATGGTCGGCGCGGTGGTGTCCGGGGTGGTCGGGCCGGGCTCGGTGCCCCAGACCCGTACGCCGCCCTCGTAGAGCGGCACGTTCGGGTTCGGCCCGACGGCGGCCTGGTACGACGGGTCGTTGGCCGAGTTCCAGGTCCCGCCCTCCGGTACGCCGATCTTGAACTGGACCTCCATCCGGTGCGCCGACTGTCCGGCCGGGGCGATCGTGTACCCGGCGCAGTTGACCTCGACGTACCAAAGGTCGCCGGAGGCCTGGCGGGCGGTGGTCGGTGCCGGGCACCCCTGGGTGTATCCGCTGGTCACCTCGATCGCACTGGTGCCCTCGCGGCGGAAGTAGTAACGGAAGGTGGCGGCCTTGAGGGCACGGGCGGGGAAGGCCGACTTGTTGTAGACGATGGCCTTGATGCCGGTCGACCGGGTCTCGTTCTGCATCATCGTGGTTTCCACGGTCAGCTCGTCGATGTCCGGTGTCTCGGGTTGCGGGAAGGCGGAAAGCGGGGTGCCGCCGTACTCGGAATAGAGCCGGACCAGCGCGGACGTGAAGCCGGCGTTGTAGTCGGTGGCGACCTCGTTCATCACGTAGTCGCCCCGGCTGTCGGTGTACGCGTCGTTCGGCGCGGACGGGCCGCCGACGAGGGCGCCGTAGAGCACGTGCCGGGTTTCCACCGGTACGGTCTGGCTGTCCCACCAGGAGCCGTGCGCGGTGCGGTGGTGCGGGTTGCGGGGCGAGTTGGTGCCGAAGCCGATCAGATAGCTGGAGTTGCGCGGGTTGTCACCGAGGGCGTAGTTGATCTGCTTGACCGCGAAGTCGTGGTAGCGAGTCTTGCGGGTGGTATCGGTGGTCCGGTCGGCGTAGACCAGGGCGGCGAAGGCGGTGTTGGCCGCGTAGCGCAACGCCCCCCAGGTGTCGAGGACGGCCATCCCGCCGGGTGAGGTGCGCACCTTCTCGCCGTTGACGCCGACGGTCCAGTAGTCGAGCCACCGGTTGGCGTCGTCGACGTACTTCTGCCGGCCGGTCAGATTGGCCAGCAGGACGTAGGTGCCGAACTGCTTGTTGTCCCAGGCCACGGTCCACTTGTAGAGCCGGGTGGTGGACTGCGGTTCGGTGCCGAGGCGGTCGTACTCGGCTTCGGCCTTGGCCAGGTAGGCGGCCTCGCCGGTGGCCCGGTGCAGCCAGATCGCGCCCCAGACCAGTTCGTCCTGGTAACCGCTCCAGGAGCGGTAGAAGCTGGTCACGTCGGTGATGCACTCGTGGTAGGCGCGGCGGACGGTGTCGGCGAAGGTGTAGAGCTGGCGGGCGTGGCTGACCAGCCGGTCGGCGTAGGTCGGGTCGGTGGGCCGGAACACCATCGAGGAGGCGGCCATCGCGGCGGCCGTCTCCCCCGCCAGGTCCGCCCCGCCACAGCTCGCGTCGATCTTGTACGCGGGCCGCGCCATCGGCATCACCTCGGCCGGCCCCCACCACTTGTGGTCGTCGTCGCCCTTGCCCACCTGTCCATAGAGGACGTTGGCCGACGGGTGCGCCTTGATGAAGTAGTCGTTGACGAAGCGCAGGTTGTTCAGCAGGTGCGGGAGCTGCCCGGAGGCGGTGTAACCCGCCCGGTACTCGACCGCACCCCAGGCGAGCATGGTGGCACTGAACGCCATCGGGAACCCGAACTTGACGTGGTCGCCGGCGTCGTACCAGCCGCCGGTGAGGTCCAGGCCGGCGTCGGCACCGTCGGTGAGGGCGGAGTCGCCGCGCCAGGAGACCCGGTTCCAGTCGGGCAGCGTGCCGCTCTGCTGGGCCTCGTAGAAGAACAGCGACTTCTGCAACGCCTCGGCGTAGTTGTACGCGGGCGCGGCGACCACGGGACCGGGCGCGGCGGCGGCCGGTGGACTGGTCGGGCCCGCGTGCAGGAGGGCCGCTGCGGTTACCGTGAGTAAGCCGAAAGTGGCGAATCTTCGGTACCACCGTCCGGGCCGGACCCTACCGGTGGGCCGGGCAAGTTGACCATTTGGCCAGGTCGGCGCGATGCTGGGCAGCACTAGACTCGCTCCTGTCCGTGGAGCCGCGCGCGGCAACGCGTAGCGGAGGACATTGGAGGGGCGGATGTGGGCGCATCCGCCCTTTCGCTATGTCATCGACCCGTAGTGCGCGGCGGCAGCTTGGTGGGGTTCCGACGGAGGCGCGGGAGCGCTCCCATGGATGTCCAACAATGTAACCGCCGCGTTGCCGCTTTGTGAAGAGCGACCGACACCGATGGCTCGGCCAGCGGTGTTGCCCCGCCTGGCTACAGTCCTGCGATGCCCGTCCCGTACCACCGGCTCCGCCGGTTCGCCGTACTCGCCCCGGTCACGGCGCTCGCCCTGGTCGCCACCCTGGCCGGGGCAACCCTGGCCGTACAGGCGCACACGCCCAGCCCGCTGACCCGGACCGACGCCGAGGTGGTGGACGACGCCCTGCCCCGGCTGGAGTTCCTGCGCCGCTCCCTCAACGACGGTTCCGCGCAACGGATGCAGCAGCTCTTCCCGGAGGGCTACCTCTTCCTGCACGCGCTCTACGGCCTGTCCTGGGTCGACGTCGGCACCCGGTCGGCCGCCCACCGGGACCGGGCGCTGACCGAGGCCCGGCGGGCCCTGGCCGAAGTCGACTCCGACGCCGGACGGGCCCCGTTCTCCCCCGCCCTCGACCCGCCGTACGGGGTCTTCCACGCCGGGTGGAGCAACTGGCTGCGGGGCGGGGTGGTACGCCTCGCCGGCGGCCCGGCCGGTGCGCCCGCCGAGGCCGAGCGGCTCACCACCGACGCCGCGGCCCTCGCCGCCGCCTTCGACCGGCAACTGGGCTCGACCGGCTCGCCGTTCCTCACCGCCTACCCCGGTCAGGCGTGGCCGGTGGACAGCACCGTCGGGCTCGCCGTGCTCCGGCTCACCGACCACCTCGCGGGGACGGACGCGTACACCGAACTGATCCGGCGGTGGCGGACGGCGACCGACGAACGACGCGACCCGGCCACCGGGCTGCTCCCCCACCGGGTCGACCCGACGAGCGGTCAGCCGGTCGAGGGCGCCCGCGCCACTCGCAGACCGTGGCACTGCGCTTCCTGCGCGAGGTGTTCCCGGCCGACGCGACCCGCGACTGGGCCACCTTCCGTACCCGGTTCGCCTCGACCGTGCCCGGCGCCCCCGGCCTGCGCGAACACCCGCGCGGCGTCGACCTGCCCGGCGACGTGGACTCCGGACCACTCATCCTCGGCCTCTCCGCCTCGGCCAGCGTCGTCGCGCTCGGTGACGCGGTGCTCTTCCGCGACCGGCGTACCGCAGCCGCGCTCACCGGCCTGGCCGAGGTAACCGGGATGGCCGTCGAGATTGGCGGGCAGCGCCGCTACCTGGGCGGGGTGCTCCCGGTCGGTGACGCCTTCCTCACCTGGTCGGTCACGGCCACCGGCTGGATCGTGCCGACGACCGAGTCGACCGCCCCGGTGGGCGGACCGTCACCATGGTGGCGGTTGCCCTGGCTGCTCCTCGCCTGGTGGCTGGTCCCGCTCGGTTGACCGTGAACGACTGAGCGCGGACGACCAACGGGTGGGCGGATCCGTCCTGGGATACGAGCGTACGGTTGCCGCCGACCAGCGGCACGCGGGACAGTACGCGCAGCTCAGCGGTGCCACCGAAGCTGCCGCTCCACTGGAAACGATCTCCAGGAGGCAGCGATGGCACTACGCCTCGCCGACGGCACCGAATGGCAGCAGACCCTCGCCCGCGGGGTCGCCACCACCCCCGAAGCGTTCGACCCCGCCACGTCCGGCGTCGTCACCCTGCGCAACCTGATCCAGGGTGCCTGGCAGTCCGTCGGCACCCCGACCCCGGTGCGTACCCCGATCGACAACACCGTGCTGGTCAACCTGTCCCGGCTGAGCGCCGTCTCGGCCCAGGCCGCCGTCGCCTTCGCCGCCGACGAACACCGCGACTGGGCGATCCTGCCGCTGTCCGACCGGAAGGTCCGGGTCACCGAGGCACTGGACGAGCTGACCGTCCACCGTGACCTGCTGGCCCTGCTGCTGGTCTGGGAGATCGGCAAGCCATGGCGGCTGGCCTGCGCCGACGTCGACCGGGCACTCGACGGAGTCCGGTGGTACGTCGACGAGATCGACCGGATGCTCGCCGACGGTCGGGAGCCGCTCCCCGGTCCGGTCAGCAACATCGCGAGCTGGAACTACCCGATGAGCGTCCTGGTCCACGCCGAACTGGTGCAGTTGCTCGCCGGCAACGCGGTCATCGCCAAGACCCCGTCCCAGGGCGGCGCGGTCTGCCTGACCGTCGCGCACGCGCTGATGCGCCGGGCCGGTCTGCCGGCCACCCTCCTCTCCGGCGGCGGCGAGGAACTCTCCGAGGTGCTGGTACGCGCACCCGAGATCGGCGCGGTCGCGTTCGTCGGCGGCCGGTCCAACGGCGGCAAGGTCGCCGCCGCGCTGCTCGACTCCGACAAGCGGCACTTCATCGAGCAGGAGGGGCTGAACGCCTGGGGCATCTGGGAGTTCTCCCAGTGGGACATGCTCGCCAAGCACCTGAAGAAGGGCTTCGAGTACGGCAAGCAGCGCTGCACGGCGTACCCCCGGTTCGTGGTGCAGCGTGACCTGGTCGACCGGTTCCTCGACATGTACCTCCCGGTCGTCCGCTCCGTACGCTTCGGCCACCCGCTCGCCGTCGGTGACGACTGGGTCGACGGCGACGCCCTGCCGGAACTGGACTTCGGCCCGCTGATCAGCGGCGCCAAGGCCGACGAGCTGCGCCGCAAGGTCGAAGAGGCGGTACGCGGCGGCGCGATCCCGCTCTACCGTGGCCGCCTCGACGGGGCACCGTTCCTCGACGGCCAGGACACCTCGGCGTACGTGGCACCCTCGGTGCTGCTCGCCCCGCCCGGACGGTCCCGGCTGATGCACGCCGAGCCGTTCGGCCCGGTCGACACGATAGTGGTGGTCGACACCGAGGACGAGCTGCTGGCCGCGATGAACGCCTCCAACGGGGCACTGGTCGCGAGCCTCGCCTGCGACGACGAGGACGAGGCGGCCAAGCTCGCGGTGGACCTCCAGGCGTTCAAGGTCGGCATCAACAAGCCCCGCTCGCGCGGCGACCGGGACGAACCGTTCGGTGGGCGCGGCGCCTCCTGGAAGGGCGCGTTCGTCGGCGGCGACCTGCTCGTGCACGCGGTCACCCAGGGCGGCTCGGACCAGCGGCTCTACGGCAACTTCCCCGACTACAACAGCTACCCCGCCACCTGACGCAGGGGTCGGTCGGACACTCGGTGGCACGTCCGCCTGCGGACCCACGGAGAATACGAACATGGAGATGGATCTCAACGCCGCGATCTCGTTCGTACAGACCCATGGACGCGTACTCGACCGGCGACGCCTGGGTCTGTTGCTGGGCGACGGTTCGCCGGGCGACGTGCTCGCCGCGCTGGATGCCTACCGCAACCCGGACGGCGGCTATGGCTGGGCGTTGGAACCCGACCAACGGTCGGCAACGAGTCAACCCGTGGCGGCCATGCACGCCCTGGAGGTCCTTGCCGACATCCGGGACACGAAGAGCCGGCGACCCGTGGAACTGTGTGAGTGGCTCTCCGGACACACCCTGCCCGACGGGGGTGTGCCGTTCGGCCTGCCGTGCTCCGACACCGCGGGCAGCGCGCCGCACTGGGTGGAAGCCGACGCGACGGTGTCGTCCTTGCAGATGACGGCGCAGCTCGCCGCCCAGGCCCATCGGCTCGCCCGACACCGCGCCGACATCGCGGCACATCCCTGGCTGACCGCCGCCACCGCCTACTGCCTGGAGCGGATCGACCAGATCGACGACGCCCCGCACGCCTACGAACTGATGTTCGCGATGCGCTTCCTCGACGCAGTCACCGGACATGACCGCCGGGCCCGTGCGCTGATCGACCGGCTCATCCCCTACCTGGTCAGCGATGGCCCGACCCCGGTGACAGGTGGCGCGGAGGGCGAGGTGCTGCACGTACTGGACTTCACACCGTACGCGGACGCACCCTCCAGGACGTCGTTCACCAAGGACGCCATCGCGGCGGACCTGGTCCGGCTGGCCCGCCGGCAGGAGCCCGACGGCGGGTGGACCGTTGACTACACGGTCCACTCCCCCGCGGCCGCGCTCGAGTGGCGTGGTTACACGACGGTTCAGGCCATCGCCACGCTGGAAGGCGCTCCCCTCTGACCGTCAACCGGCTGCCCACGCCTGCCGCGCGCCCTCCGTCGCCGACCGGCCTCAGTGCCTCTGGTCATCATGTGGCTGTTGGACCTCGTCGAAGCCACGATAGGTGCCGGACTCGTCCGCCGCGTCGGCAAACTCGTCGAAGCCCATGTTCGCGATGCTCAGGTTGGCCGAAACGTCGGCATACCAACGAGGCGGTACGCGGAACGTACGGCCGGGTTCGGTATAGAGGTCGACGGCGAGAAGTGGACGCTCTTTGTCAACCATCGTGATGGCATCCGCAAGGAAGAGGTAGGTCAGCTTGTCGTCGTCGGCAGCGGCCATGTCCGCATCGATCAGAGCCCGGACGGTCACTTTGGAGTAGGTGACGTCACTGACACAGGTTGCACCTCCCGCTTCGGTGGCCTGTATGACTTCGCCCCATGCTCCGTCGTCGCCGAAGTCGACCCGCAGAATCAGCGATGTCAGGTCGTCGGGTTGAGGCAGGGAGATCACGTCGATGATCCTTCCATCTCGTCCGCGGACATCCGGCTGACAGTCCTGCCGGCCTCGGTCTCCACCAGCGTCAGAGCACCGGCCCAACTCGGACCATCCGGGTACTCCCAACTGGCCGGGTCCGCCAGTACCGCCGGCAGGTGGTCCCTCGACACAGGTTCGCCGTACGCCAGGCCCTCCCGACCGTCATTGACCACCGACACGTAGCGGCGCAACTCCATCCAGCCGCTGTCCACCAACGTCAGCAGAACGGAGGCAAGTTCGGACAGCGACGGCTCGGGCTGAGCGGGATCCAGGTCACCGAGCACCCCGGGCAGCAGGTCCATCTCGAAGGAGTTGATGAGGAACGCTCGCTCGACATGCGACAGGCGTTGCCACTCGTTGAGGCCCACCAGCAGATCATCACATGCCGCTCGGAGCCCCGACGGACGCGTTTCATCGTTCCGCCTCGCACCTGCCGCGCGGGCAACGGGTCCGCCGACCGCGCGACGGAATGCCTTCTGAAGTACGGGCGCATCGATCAAGAATCGAGAAGCGCCATCCCTGTGCTCCAATCCCGTCATGCATATCGTCGTCTGCGGTGCGCTGGTGGAGAACGGGGCGGTCCTGCTGGTACACCGCAGCCCGACCCGCCGGGCGTACCCGGATCTCTGGGACCTGCCCGGGGGGCACGTCGAAGCGGGTGAGTCGGAGCTACAGGCCCTCGCGCGTGAGATGCACGAGGAGCTGGGAGTTCACATTGCGGCGGAGTCCTCGTCACGGTTGGGCGACCTGCGTGCCGGCAGTGGCGAGGACGCCGTCCGCGTGGGCGTCTGGCACATCCGAGACTGGGTCGGCTCGCCCACCAACGGTGCACCTGAGGAGCATGACGACATCGCATGGGTCGGAATCAGCGAGCTGGCCGGTCTTCCCCTCGTGTTCGGCGCGCTGCCGGCATTACTGCGTGCCCTGCCCGAGCCTGACCGGCTGCCTCGTCGCGGCGAAGCACGGACAACCGCAACGCCGAGCGGCCCGTGTGGCGACAGCGATCCCGCACCTCCGTGAACAGGTGAGCGCCGCCGCGTCCGCCACCCATTCCCGCTAGTCTCTTTGAGTGATCAATCCGATCGAGCTTGTCATCTTCGACTGCGACGGAGTGCTGGTCGACAGCGAGCGCATCGCGGTCCGTGTCCATGTCGCGGTGGGCGCGGACCTGGGCTGGCCACTTAGTGAGGCGGACGTGGTCGAGCGGTTCGTCGGCCGGTCCAGCGCGTCCATCCGGGAGCTGATCGCCGTCCGCCTCGGGCACGATGTGGCCGGGACCTGGGCGGAGCGGTTCGAGCTGGCGCACCACCAGGAGGTGGACGCCGGACTGACCGCGGTCGAAGGGATCGCCGACGCGCTCGACGCGATCAGCCAGCCGACATGCGTGGCCTCCAGTGGTACGCACGAGAAGATGCGGCACACCCTGGGCCGCACCGGACTGTATCGCCGCTTTGCGGGCCGTATCTTCAGCGCGACCGAGGTCGCCCGCGGCAAGCCCGCCCCCGACCTGTTCCTGCACGCGGCGGCGAACATGGGTGTCCCGCCTGCGGCGTGCGTCGTGGTCGAGGACAGCCTGTACGGCGTGCAAGCGGCCCGCGCCGCGGGCATGCGCTGCCTCGGCTATGCGGGCGGACTTACCCCCGCCCGTCGACTTGAGGGCTCCGCCACGGTGATCTTCGACGACATGCGCAAACTGCCGGCCCTGCTCGACGAGGTCTGAGAGCGTGCGACTGCGACAACCTCCACCGCGGCAGGGGCGAAGTCGAGTACGATCCGCCGTCCGCCTGCCGGTCCGAGTTGCCGGGGAAATACCCGCCGGAAGCTGAGAACGAACGTTGTACGCCGGTGGATAAGCGGTTCCCCGAACGTCCGCTCGGCAGATCAGGATGTCGAGCGACGACAGAGGCCGCTACGGTGCGGTGATGGTGGGCTGCGCGCCGCCGCGCACGGTCGGCGGCTACTTATCTACTGGTGTTACGACCGCAGCCCGGCCAGGCTTGGTCGAGGTGACCGGCGGGGTCGCTCTTTCGGCGGCTGCCCAC
>NZ_JBSGCD010000066.1:0-20055 GCF_053601675.1 Micromonospora sp. NPDC004704
CGCCGCGATCTGGCACAACCGGACCACCGGCCAGCCCGTGACCAGGTCACTCATCGCCTACGACCACTAACTCAGTTAGGACTTACTCGTCTAGGATCGGGGCCATGCCCCTGACCGCGGACGGCGTCGACCGGTTCGTGGCTGCCCGGCGCCGTCTGGAGGCCATCGCGTACCGCCTGCTCGGCTCCGCCGCCGAGGCCGAGGACGCCGTGCAGGAGACGTTCCTGCGCTGGCAGGCCGCCGACGTCGACCGCATCGAGGTCCCGGACGCCTGGCTGACCAAGGTGCTCACCAACCTGTGCCTCAACCAGCTCACCTCCGCGCGGGCGCGGCGCGAGACGTACGTGGGCCAATGGCTTCCCGAGCCGCTGCTCGCCGGGGACCCGATGCTCGGCCCGGCCGACACCGCCGAGCAGCGCGAGTCGGTCTCGTACGCGGTCCTCGCCCTCATGGAGCGCCTGTCCCCCAACGAGCGGGCGGTGTACGTGCTGCGGGCGGCCTTCGACTACCCGCATCGGGAGATCGCCGAGATCCTCGACATCACCGAGGCCGCCTGCCAGCAGATCTTCCATCGCGCGAAGAAGCACGTCGCGGAGGGTAAGACCCGGACCGAGGTCGACGAGGTCGCCGCCCGGCGGATCGTCCAGGAGTTCATGTCCGCCGCAACCGGTGGCCAGATCGAACCGCTCGTGCGGCTGCTCACCGCGGACGCGATCTCGATCGGCGACGGTGGCGGAAAGGTCCCGGCCCGCGCCAAGGCGTTCGAGGGCGCCCGCGCGGTCGCGAGGTTCCTGTGGGGGCTGTTCAAGCCCTCCGCGGCCAAGCGTGCCGTGCTCGGCGGCGCGCCCGAGGTCTACGCCTGGACCGCCAACGGCGACCCCGCCATCGTGGCCGTCGTGGACGACCGGGTCGTCGGCGTCATCTGCCTGGAGGTCACCGCCGAGGGCATCGCCGCCGTCCAGAGCCAGGTCAACCCCGACAAGCTGGCGCGCGCGACCGAGCGGTTCGCGACCTCCGACCACGGGGAACCGCTGTTCAAGGCGTTCTGACCTCGTGTGAGGTGCTTCACATCCCGTTCCTGTCAGCAAACGGCGGGCCATCCGGTTCAAGTGGCGAACCCGCGTCAGACAGGAGCACCGACATGCTGCACCGCATCATCGTCCTCGGCGCCGGATACGCCGGAGCCATCGCCGCCGGCCGCCTCGCCAAGCGGCTCCGTCGCGAGGACGTCGCCATCACCGTCGTCAACGCCGAGCCCGACTTCGTCGAGCGCGTCCGCATGCACCAGCTCGCGACCGGCCAGGACCTCAAGCCACGGCCGCTCGCTGAGATGTTCGCGGGCACCGGCGTCGAACTGAGGGTCGCGAGGGTCACCGGCGTCGACGTCGATCGCCGGACCGTCGCCGTCGTCGACGCGAACGGTGCCGGAGAACTCGCGTACGACACGCTCGTCTACGCCCTCGGCAGCGGTTGGAACCCCCGGGGCGTACCCGGAACGGTCGAGCACGCGTACGAGATCGCCGGCCGGACCGGCGCGCTCCGGCTGCGCGAGCGCCTGGCCAACCTCGACGCCGGGCAGACCGTGGTTGTCGTCGGCGGCGGCCTGACCGGCCTGGAGGCGGCGACCGAGATCGCCGAGGCCCGCCCGGACCTCGACGTCGCCCTCGCCGCCCGCGGCGGCCTCGGCGACTGGCTCTCCCCCAGGGGCCGCGAGCACCTGCGGAAGGTCTTCGGCAAGCTCGGGATCACCGGGTACGAGCACGCCGCCGTCACCGCCGTCGAAGCCGACCGCGTCGTCACGGCCGACCGCAGGGCCATCCCGGCCGCGATCACCGTGTGGACCACCGGCTTCGCCGTCCACCCGATCGCGCAGCGGACCTCGCTGGAGGTCACCGACACGGGTCAGATCGTGGTCGATCCGACCATGCGATCGGTCTCGCACCCGGACGTCTACGCCATCGGAGACGCGGCCCACGCGATCGGAGCGGGGAACAAGCCGCTGCGGATGTCGTGCGCCTCGGGCACACCGATGGCCTGGCAGGCCGCCGACTCGATCGCGGCGCGGCTGACCGGTGGAAAGCTACCGAACGCGCCACTGCGTTACTTCAACCAGTGCATCTCTCTGGGTCGTCGGGAGGGCGTGATCCAGTACGTCAGCGCCGACGATCGCGCCGTGTCGGCTGCCCTGACCGGACGCCTCGCTGCCATCTACAAGGAGCTGGTCTGCAAGGGTGCTGCCTGGGGCGTCGCCAACCCGATGCTCGGGCTGCCGACGCGGGCCCGCCCGGTCCGACGGGAGCCGGTCGCGGCGGGTTCGGACAACAGGTCGGCCACCGCCTGATCGACGATTAACGGCGAGGAGCATCGCAAGCTTCTTCGATGAGCATCGAGTTTTCCGGGGTACTGCAGGGCCGCATGGAGAACCGCGGTCTGTCGGTCAAGGCCGTCTGCTACGCAACCGGGCGAGCCCGGTTGACAATCACGCCGCTGCTCGCCGGCGAGATGGCCCCGAACATCGGCATCCTCCGGGATCTCTCCCTTGTGCTGCAAATCCCGCTGGCGGATCTTCTCGTCCTTGCCGGCATGCCCGAGGAGCGGCACTCCGGTGAGCCGGCACCGCTCCCGGTGGCCGATGACATCGGCCGACACGGGAAGCCCGGCCCGGTCGCCGGCAGCGTCGACCTCAACTCACTCAAGCTGCCCGGCAACTCCCGCAGCGGCGATGTCTCCTACGGAACCAGCTGGACCTCGACGAACGTCACCGCGGTGGTCGGTATCCCCGACATCAGCGGGGACCGGATCCCGGATCTCTGGGCCCGCAACGGTCCGGACGGGACCATTCGCGTCTACCACCCGTCCGCCACCAACACCAACGCGTTCGTGAAGGTCATCATCGCCGAGAACTGGAGCACCTTCAAAGCCTTCGGCTGAACCCCCCGACACCACGGCGGCGGGCCCGGACAGTATCTGTCCGGGCCCGCCGCCGTCAGGACGATCGACCGCCGGGGACGCGCCAGTCGTGGATCAACCGCCCGGGGTACGCAGAATGCGGGCAGTTGCTCTCGGTCGACGTCGTCCAGGTCGACGAGGAGCCGTTCCGCCTCGCTCTGCCGGGCGGCCCGGGTTTGGCGGCACCGAAGCGGCCGCCCTCCCTGGAGAGGACGGCCGCCGAGAACCTGACCGGAGTCAGCTACCTCCGACCGCTCATCCCGGTGAACCACATCGACCGGGCGCCCGCGGGGCAGCGAACCTGCTACCGACTACCACCATTCGTCGTTCGACCCGGTCTCATAGTCGTACTCCTCGACATGGTCCCAGTCCTCGCCGGCGAGCACCTTGTACGCGTTGGACGGGACATCGAGAATTGACTCGGCGTGGGCGGCGTCGGCACTGACGAACGGGCGGAATGCCGATTCGTCGGCAAGAACAGCCGCAAACGCCACGGAACCCGCCACGACCACCGCGCACCTGGCGTACAGGAAACCGTCGTCCGATAACCGCTCCGCCGACTCCTGGCTTTCCAGGAGATAGCGTCGATCAAGCTCGTACAGCTTGTACGCGAGGGTCTCCGCGAAATCCACGATCCGCTCGACGGGGCCACGAGCCAGTTCTGTCGTGAGCTCCCTGTAGGGCCGATCATCCTGGAGCTCCGGGCGCCCACCAAGGGAGCCCACCAGTCCCCAGAACTCAACGTCATCCATCATCTACCCGAGCCCCTAGACTCCCGCACTCCGTCACGAGCATTGATTCAGTGCCAACTCTTGTTACCCGGTGGGCGCTTGCCGAAGATCCTGAAGAATCCCCTGATCAGTCTTGTCTCGATCGCCTTGGCCCGCCGCTTGCCGGGAATTCCGTTCCGGAGAATCGGCCAACAGCGACCAGTTCAACTTCTGAGCCATCCGTCTCCCGGCGCCGTCCACCTCCCGGGTCCGGCGCCGGGAGACCCCCTGGGAGAACCGACATGACTGAACCCACCTCGGCCACCCGAGCGCGTGTCATCCGGACGCTGTGCGAGCAGCGGATCGAAACACCGTCCTGGGCGTACGGCAACTCCGCCACCCGGTTCGAGGTCTTCCTCCGGCAGGCACCATCGTTGGTTGAGACGCCATGGCGCTGATGTCACGAACGATTCACCCGACCGCTGCTCCCGGAATGGGTCTCCGCGCGTCTCGGAAATCCGATGCGTACGCGTTCGCGGGGAGGTGGGGCCGCAGCACGTCGAATACCCGCTCCGCCTCAGCCTGCCGATAGTCGGCGAACCTCTCGGTCGCCTGCAACCAGTAGCCCCCGCGTGGCAGCCGCTCCACGTTCCAGAAGGCCCCCGACCCGGTGAGCCCGTCACGGCCGCCCAGGGCGAGTCCCATCTCCTCGGGCACCACCGTCACCCAGGAGTAGCCGCGCAACATCCGCTCTGGATCGGGGAACGTGAGCGCCGGATCGGCGCGCAGGACGTATTCCATCGCGGTCAGCGGGCTGGTGTAGCTGTAGGAAATCTCGCCGAACGCCGGCGAAGTGCTGGCCACGACCGCCTTCAGGAAGGCCGGCATGACCGCCTCCCGTTCCGGCGCGGCCAGCACTGAATCCGCCCGTAGGAGCAGGGTCAGGATGGAGTATCTCCCGCCGGGACCGAACGATGGCCGAAGCATGATCTCGAAATAGTGGGATGCCTCGTAGATCCGAGGCACCTCACCGGCCCTCCCGTCGGCCGTCAGGGTGCCGGCCACGAACAAGGCGCTGGGCAGCTTGGCCATGGCGGCCAGGAGTTCTGCCCAGCTCTCGTCGCTGAACCCCATCTCGCGGCTGATTTCCTGCCCCAGAAATCCGTACGAGAAGGCCATCCCCGCCTCCACCCCGAACGGGGACAGCGCACGCGCCACCCCGGTATCGCCCGAGGCCTGTGCCACGGCCGCCTCGCGCAGTTCTCCACCGAACTGCCGCCATCCGAGATCGAACCACGAACGCGCCGCCTGCACGGCTCCCGCTCGATCAGAGAACGGATCGATGACCAACTGCAGCTGCACGACGTCCGGCAGGAACAGCCTCCCGTTGACGTACGACACTCTTCACCTCCCGAAGCAGATGGAGCCAGGCTAGGCGACAAGATCGAACAGGGACCTGCTGGCCTCGGCCGACCCAACGACAGCGCCACAGACGACACTCGCCAGACGCAGGCCGCCCCCGACAGCGCCGACCACTATGCCCCCGACTCCCGTCAGGGGTCAGAACCGGTTTTTCGAGCGGTACAGGATCGACTTGTCGACAATCCCTCACCGGTACGCTGCATCAGGTCGCGGCATGACCCGGTGTCCACATCCCAGGGGGAACCTCAGTGCGACCTTGACGCAGTTTAGGGGAAACAGTGGGTACGGCCGGCCGGATAATCACTGCCTCCCGCAATAGTGCGATCATCAGCGCCCGCACACCCCAGCCCAACGAGCCCGGCTATACGCGCATCATCTCAAACAGAGCGGGACACGTCACATCGCTTACTCAGCTCTACGGTTAATCTGCCAGAAACAGAGCGAAAGCACCGGCAGCAGCGATACCCGACGGAATCAACTCCGTTCCCACCAGCGGACGAGGCTGCTGACCAGCGACGGACAGAAGCCGGCCCAGGTCACGACAGCGAAGCGCCCACAGCTTGCCTCGGACGGCGCAACCGAAGACCACTATCCCCAGCTCAGAACCGTTCTGGCCGACCCGTGAGCAACCCGGGACCCGATCTCCGCATTTCGCTGCTCCGTCCACCCGAGACACCAAGAAAGGATGATCCTTCTCGGCTGTCGCATTCCTGACGAGCGCCATCACCCGCACCGAGATCCAACTCGCGACGAAACGGTCGCAATACTCCGCCCATCAGGCCATAAGCCCCGACTAATCGTTCGGGACGAGCCCGACAACCAGGCCGACGGAACCCGAGTACGGGTCGCGTCAACCAGCCAGACGGCAGTAGCACCTTCGGACCATCGCACCAAACCGTACGTGAGTCGGGAGTTTCGTCCGACAGCAGTCAAGCCATGACAGGACAGTTCAGAATTCGCTTGGCAATACACATCATGAATTCACTGTCAGCAATGCGTCGCTTCGATTGGCATCAATAACCGCCGTGCAATTCTGTCATCGGCCAGGTGTGCAGCCTGGCGGGATCCGATGAGGAGGGTTCATGACCACCAGGGCATTCCGGCTGCCGGCGCTCGTCACGGCGGCGGTCCTGATCGCCAGCGCGGTATTCACCGCGCCCGTTCAGGCGAACACGGTGACGGCGAAGCCGGCGACCGCGTCGGCAACGGACGACAAGGCTGTTGCCTCGGCGATCGCCGCGTACCGCACGGCCTACCCCCAGATGTCCGAGTCCGCCGCCCGGGCGGCGTTCGACCAGCAACTGACCCGCAAGAACCTGCAGCTGCAGGTCTCCGCCAACGCCGCGTACGGTGGTTCCTGGTTCGACGCGCCGTCCGGCGTGATGCACCTGTCGCTGACCAGTCCGGCCGCCGCGTCCGAGGCGCTGAAAACGGCGCAGAAGCTCGGCATCCGCGCCGAGGCGCACGTGGTGAAGCGTTCCTGGGCGGACCTGGAGCGGCTGGCCACGTCCCTGCAGAACAACAGCGTGGCCAAGGCCAGCAACGGCGTGGTCGGCATCGACGTCAAGAGCAACACTGTGACGCTGGCCGTGTCGGGCCAGAATGTCAGCGCGGTCAGGGCGCAGGGCGTGCCGGCCGGCGTCACCGTCGTCACCGGCTCGAACCTCGAGCGTGAGCTGGACGCCGGCTGCACCTCCCGGCTGGACTGTGACTGGACCATCCGGGCCGGCGCCATCCTGAAGTACAACGGCAGCCCGGTCTGCTCGGTCGGCTTCACCGCGCGTACCTCGGCCGGGCAGCGCTACTCCTACACCGCCGGCCACTGCAACAGCGGCGGCGGCACCTGGAGCACCGGTGCCCAGGCGATCGGCCCGATGACCGGCGCGATCGTGTCCGGCGGGCTCGACGCGGGCATCATCCGCAACGACAACCCCTGGTTCCAGTACGACGCCGGTGGCGAGATCTACATCGAGTCGGGCAGCCGCACCATGGCGCTGAACTACGTGGCTCCGACGATGGGTTACCTCCTGGTCGGCGAGACCGTCTGCCTCGCCGCGAACTACACCTCGCCGAACGGCCCGAACCGCTGCGGCATCATCGGCAGCACCAACGACGGCGGCATGGTCCGGGTCGACGGGCTCGACGCCTGCGGTGGCGACAGCGGCGGCGGCTGGTACTGGCTGGGCTCGGCCACCTACCGGGTGGCGTACGGCATCCACAGCCAGAGCCACTACGGCTGCAACGGCGACCAGGGCGGCAGCCAGTCCTGGTTCAGCCCGATCCCGCAGATCACCCCGCTGTGGGGTCTGGCCATCGAGACCCGCGCCTCCTGATTACCTGACACCGCCTGATCGACGTACGACAATGACAGGGTCCGTCGGCCTGGCCGGCGGACCCTGTCACCACGCCCGGTCGGTGGCTGGGCCGGCTCCGGCGACCGACAAATCCGTCGCCGCGGCGAAACCAGCGGACCAGAGGGGTCAGAGGCATCATGGGGATTACCGGCATCCGTCTCGTCACCGGGCTGCTCACCGTCAGCCTGCTGGCCGCAGCCTGCGCCTCCACCGAGCGGGCGGCCCCGGGCAGCAGCCCGGTCGACCCGAGCGCCGGCGCCAGCCCGCCCCTCCAGCCTCCGGAGCAGACCATGCCGCCGCCGAGCGTCAGCCGGCCGCCGTCGAACCCACCGGGCGATCCGAACGCGTACCCCCTGCCGCGCCCGACCCAACTGACCCCCGCCGCCGGCCTGCCCCCGCTGGCTGAGACGCAGATCGAATCCGCGGTCTCCGCCGCGTCGCAGGACGCCACGGTCGCCGCCGCCCTCGGTCAGGGTGAGGTGGCGCAGGTCCAGGTCCAGGCCACCACGGTCGGGGTACCGGGTGAAAAGACCGTAATCACCGTCGCCTTCCTGTTCCGGCAACCGATCGAGTCGGAAGCGCCGATCTGGTCGAGGCTCTGCGACATCGCCGGACAGACCGCCCAGTGGCGCGGCGTCGCCGCCCGGGTCGACCCCGCTGCGCAGATCCAGAGCAGCCCGATCTGGATGACCGGCGCCAACTGCGTCGGCGCCCAACCGAAACTCGGCTGACCCGCCGCTGAGGCATAACCCCGGCTACGCCCCGGTGCCGCTCGTCCCGGGCCACCCGGCCGCCGCCACCCGCCCTCTTTCCCGGGTACGCGCACCACCTGCACGCCGGCCACCCGCTGCTCCCTCTCCAGACTCGCCGTCACCATGAGCCCGAAGCCGCGAGGAACCACGCCAGCAGTGGCGGTTGACGTCTCAGCACACGGCGACTTGACGTAACCCGGTCGGGTGCGGGCCCGCCGCGAACCGGTCGCGCAACGGCATGACCGGCCCCTGCCGGTTCATGCCGGACCCTGGGTGGTGCGGGCTTGACTTGCCGCTCCGAGGCCGCCGAGCTCACGGGTGGGGGCGTGGGCGGCGCCCGGTTCCACCGTAGAGATGCACGCGATGGTCGGCATCGCGGTCCGGCTGGCCGCGTACGAAGCGGTCGTGGGTCACCTGGCCGTAGCTGACGTGCACCAGCCAATCCTCGTAGTACCAGCTCGGGTTGCAACTGCAGCCGGTGAACCGGAAGTTGGCTCGGTAGCGGCCGATCTGCCCCGGAGTCAGCGCGAACAGGCGGGTTGACGCGTACGGGCGCGGATAGGCCGCCGAACCGGGTAACCGGTCGACGGTCACCGTCGCCTCGTCACGACTCAGCCAAAGACCGATGTCGCGGGCCTGCTTGGCGCCGCCGGCCAGCACCTCGTCATGACGTTCGTAGTCGACCGCATCGTCAACCAGGACCTCGTGGATCACCACCTCGGACTCCGGCAGTGACCGAGGCAGGGCCACTGCCCGGTCGAGGCCACGACGGGCATTCGCGGCCGGGGCACCGCGTGCCGCAGCCGTCCACCGCACACGCACCCGCTGGATGACAATCACACCCCAGCTTCACCCGGCCCGCGTCCAGTACGCCAGTCAGTAATCGCCTGCGACACGTCGATACCACCGAAAGATGACACTGGTTGTGCAACATGACGTGGTTGACGGTCTGCAGCGTGACTCCAGGCGTACCCGACAACGCCGTTTGTTCGGCCTGGTCCGGCTCGGAGTTCGCTACGCTGGCCGGAGTTCGGCGATGCTGTGGCCGTCGGATGTGAGGTCTGCTCGCTGTCCGACGAGCCATTCGTCGAAGGTTGTCGGCGCGATGCGAGCCCCCTCGCCGGGCAACAGCACGGTGCCGGCCATCGCCGGGCCGAAGACGGCCGACCACGTCGGCACGAGCCTCACCACATGGCCGCGCGTTGCGTTGGTGCGTCGTGCCATGTCGACGAGGTCCTGTGGCTCCGGGCCGGCGACGTCGGCGTAGCGGCCTTGCGGCCCGCCCGGGGCGATCTCGGCGAGAATGTCGGCGACGTCCTGCGGCGCGATCGGCTGCACGAGCAGCGGCGCGATCGTCGCGACGCCGTCGCGCTCCGTCCAACTCGCGACCATCGCGGCGAAGTCGTGGAACTGCGTGGCCGGGACGATCGTCCAGGGCAGCGGACCGGCGGCCACGAGGCGTTCCTGCTCGCGCTTGCCAGCGTAGTGTGCGGTGCCCTCGACGCGATCGATCCCGACGATCGAGAGCAGAACGTGGTGTCGGACGCCGGCCCGCTCCCCGGCTGCGAGCAGGTTCCGGGTGGTGGTGCCGAAGTACGCCACCGTCTCCGCGTGGCCGGTCGCCGGCCCGTTGGTGACATCGATGACCGCGTCGACGCCGGCGAGGGCGTGGTCGAGCCCGTCACCGGTTGACAGGTCCACCCCCAGCGAACGGCTGATGCGCACGACGTCCTGTCCGTCCCGTTCGAGGGCGGCGACGGTGAGGGCGCCGATGTTCCCGGTCGCCCCGGCGACTGCGATTCGCATGATGATCTTTCCTCTCGTTCACTTGCGGGCCGACACTATCTCGGACTTCGCAGATCCACAATATCTGCGATAGGCTGAGGCGGTGAAGCTGCCCGTGAGCACCGAATGGCTGTTGCACTGCGCCGCGACGCTGGCGCAGCTCGATCCGGGAGCCACCGCGTCGGCGGCGCAGCTCGCGCAGTACTACGACCTCCCAGCGGCGTACCTGGCCAAGCAGCTACAAGGGCTCGTCAAGGCCGGCGTGCTGGTCGCGACGACAGGTCCGCGCGGCGGGTTCCGGCTCGCGCAACCGGCGTCCGAGATCACGCTGCTCCGGATCGTGGAGGCGGTCGACGGCACCTCCCCGCCGTATGAGTGCCGCGAGATCCGCCAACAAGGACTGGGAGCACTTCCTCCCGACGAGTGCCGGAACACCTGCGTCCTCGCCCAGAAGATGGCCGAGGCGCACGACGCGTGGCGGCGCAGCCTCGCCGACGTTTCACTCGCCGACATCATCGCCGCGCTGCCCCCGACAGCACCGGCCCGCACCCGATCCCGCCTCGCGTCGACGGGTTCCACGCCGTCGCACCGATCGACGGAATCCCGTGCCGCCGACCCGCCGCCTCGGCCAGGTCGATGAGCGTCCACACGCCCCATGGAGATCGGCGGGCGCCTGCACTACCGCATCCGTGACCGGAAACGGTGACACGAGTTCCCCAACCTCCTGAAGACCCCGCGTCGCCGCCGGGGTACTCCGCCCTCAACGGCATCGATCACCGCAGCCACGCCAAGCAGGAAACCGTGATCGGCGATTACGTCAGACAGCGCGACCGCCGAGCCCGACCCAAGTCCGGATTCGCTGTCAACTCCGAGATCCGTCACCTGGATTATTAGTCAACGCTGTAGGACCAGCACTAGTCAGCGACGTGGATGACGATCTTGCCGTGGCGTTTGGCCGTCTCGAGCGCCTCGTAACCCAAGCGCGTCTCACTGAGGGGCAGCACGCGGTCCAGTACTGGCCTCAACCGGCCGTCATCGACGAACTCGGCGATGGAACGTAACGCATTCTGGTTGGGCTCGACGATGAAGTACACCCCACGAACGCCGTACCGGGCTGCTTCCTGCTGGTCGGGTGGGGTGACGAGGGTGACCAGGACACCGCCCGGTCTCAGGACCGACCAGGAACGCGACTGCGTGGCCCCTCCGACAAGATCAACGACCACGTCCACGTCGCGAACGTGGTCCTCGAAGCGGTCTTGCGCGTAGTCGATGACCTGCTCGGCACCCAATCCCTTGACGAATCCCAGGTCGCCCGCTGCCGCCGTGGCGCTCACACGAGCACCGAGACCGGCCGCGAGCTGCACCACGAAGATCCCCACACCGCCGGCACCGCCCTGCACCAGCACGTGCTGCCCGGCCTGCAGGTCGGCGTGATCCACCAGGGCCTGCCACGCACTCAACGCAGCCAATGGGAGCGCTGCGGCGTGGTCGTGGTCAACGGTGGCGGGTTTGGGCGCCAGGACGGCTGCGGGTAGGACGACATACTCGGCCGCCGCGCCATCGCGGACGAAAGGGATCAAGCCATAGACCGCCTCCCCCTCAACGGGGCTTTCCACCCCCGCCCCGGACTCCGCGACGACTCCGGAGAACTCGTGCGACGGAATGATCGGCGTGCGCTCCGGTCCTGTCCCGTCCGAGCTGTGCGTCCAGGTTGCCGGCCAGGTGAGCTCGTGGGGTGTCATAGAGGCGGCCTTCACGGCCACCAACACCTCACCGGGCCCCGGCTTCGGCCGCGGCGCCTCCTCGTACACAAGTTGCTCCGGCCCGCCCCTGGTGTGAGCTCTCACGGCGTGCATCGTGCTCATTCGACGACTGCTCCTTCCGACGCACCCGATCGGCCAGCCCGCTGCCTCTGGGGATGAACCACAGGCCAACCCCTGCATTATCTGACGGTTCGGCGGCCGCCTGCCGGACTTCCGTAACCCTCGCGTCGCGTACGCCACGAGCTGTCGGGGAGGTCCTTCGGTCCGGACGGTTCCGGCGGCCGAGGCGGTTTTGGTCCCGGCCGCCGGGGAGCACCCATCGGTCTGTACCGACTCAGAGGCCCTTCATGACACGATCAAGTGCCGACCGGCCCACGGGCCCCCAGTTCGGCTTGCCGCCGGGCAGGCCGCGGTCCCCGTTCTGACCCATCAGCATCAGGAACAGGCTCTTCATGGCTGCCAGCCCGCGCGCCCTTCGGACCATCGCCTCGTCCGCCTGGGCGTAGCTGTCAAAAAACCGCGAGGCGCCCCCCTCGGGCAGCAGCAGCCAGGCGGCCCCGAGGTCCCACGCCGGATCGCCGGCGAAGAGCGCGCCGAAGTCGACGATGCCCGCCAGTGTGCCGTCGGCGATGACGACGTTCGCGGGATGCAGGTCGCCGTGCACCCATACCCGTGGTCCCGGCCACTCGGGGGTCGCCACCGCGTCGTCCCACACGGCCCGGATGTCGTCCTCGGCGAAGCCGAAGCCGACGAGGTCCACGGCCCCCAGGAAGTGCTCGAACCCGTCCCCGGAGTCCTTGGGGTGGGTGCCGAAGTCCGAGGCGCCCGGCGCATCGGCGGGCGCCTCCACATGCAGCGCCTTGAGGAAGGCCACCAACATGTCGGCCGCGTGGTCGCGGCGGGCGATCGTGCCGTGGTCCAGGGGCGTGCCCTCGACCCATGTCATGACCGTCCACATCTTGGGGAAGCGCTCGGACGGCGTACCGCTCCGCACCGGAGTCGGGATCGGAAGCGGCAGACGTGAGGCCAGCAGTGGCAGCCAGCGGCGCTCCTTGAGTTGCGGATCGGGGCTTGTGTCCATCCGCTGCATCCGAACGGCCAAGTCGTCCCCGAGGCGCCACATCTGGTTTCCCCAGCCGCCCGCCACCTCATGGAGGGGCAACTCGGCCAGGTCCGGATGCTGCTCCCGCAGCAATTGGCGGACCAGATCTTCGCTGACCTCAACCTCGCACTCAGTCACAGAAAGTCACGGTACTTGAGCTTCATGACCTGACCGGCGCGGCGGGGCACCGGGGCGCCTCAGCCCGGATCCTCGCAGCGAACACCGGCGCTTGCTATCTCCCCACTGCGAACGAGTTCTCGGATAGCTGCGGTCATGGCCAGCACGCCCGGTTCCGGCACGATCAGCTGGTCAACGGCCCAGAAGTAACTGCCGTCCGCGACTTCACCGGTCTCCTTCCATCTCGCGAGCAGGCGGCGGACCTCATCGACGGTGAAGATCGTCAGCGCCCAACTCGGCCCGTCAGGAAGGTCGACGAAGGCATCCACGTTGGCCACGGACTCCTCGGTCGTGTCGGGACCGAGAAGGAACCGTGCCACGAATGTTGGTTCCGTGATGGTCACGTACGGATCGGTGGCGCCCATAAACGCTCATCATGCCGTGCGGCCACGAGCAGATCGGGTTCTGCCGCCGCCCGAGTGTGTCAACCGGCGGCGCGTTGGAGCCGGTCAATTCACCCAGGGCCGTCGAGATAGCCGACGTCCGTGGAGCCCGACGCGACGCGGACGTGATACCCCCAGTGCCGTAGGACCTGGGCGATCTTCGCGGCGCCGGCCGGGTTGGCGGAGTGGATGTTGATGACGCCAACGTCAAAGGGACGCCTGTCGAAGGCAGCCCTCTCCAGGACCTCCACGACCGGCCAGATCGTGTCATCCCCGCCCAGGTCATGGTCCAGCCACAGCTCGTCCAGACGCCGGTCCCGATACCGATCGAGAAGTTCAACTCCAGCGGCGCTCGTGCGGGCCACCTCGGCGCTACGGCCATCCACGAACGAGCGGAGGTCATCAACCAGGACGATCGTTCGACGGGTATCCACGCAACCATGATGCGTGGCACCGTAATCATCCGACGCCCGGATCCTGCCGCCGACCGTGCGTCGACGCCCGAGGACCCATCATCCTCCGTGCCCCATCAGCGCGCCCGGCCGCGCCGTGGCTCAACAGAGCCGTGCTCACCGATTCTTCAAGTCAGGCTGCCCGCCCTTGAGCCTCTCCGCGCCACACGGTGATCGGCGGGACGCATCCCAAATGAGAGCCACACCAACTCGCGGTGGGCAGCCGATGAGAGTGTGGTTTGCGGTCACTATTGCAGCGGCTGGCCGCAGACGAACTGCCCTGACACGACGGGTTTCTCGATCTGGACGGCCAGTGGGAGCCTGATCGTGGCAGGCAGGCTGTTCAACGTAGGTCGTCGCCACCCGTCACAGGGCTCCGGGCTGGCGATGAAGCCGGCCACGCGACGTCGTCAATGGCGAGCCATGGCGCGAGGGCCACGGCCGCGGGCGTAAGCCCGGCGAACGCCTTGACCTCGCGGTGGAGGTGGGACTGGTCGACGTAGCCGCTCTCGGTGGCGACGCTGGCGGCGGCGTGACCCGCCGCGAGAAGGTGGGCGGCGTGGTCGAACCGCACCAGTCGGGCGGCGCGTTTGAGCGTGATGCCGAACTGGGACCGGAAGCGGGACCACAGGCGCTTGCGGCTCCAGCCGACCTCGGCCGACAGTCCGTCGACCCGCACCCGCCCCCGACTGGTGAGCGTCCGCCGCCAGGCGTAGGCGACCTCGGAATCGACCGGCGGGTGGGCGCCCAGCCGTCGGCCGAGGATTTCCTTCGCGATCGTGAACCGTTCGTCCCACGACGCGGCGGCACGCAGCCTGGCCTCGGCTCGTCCGGCGTCGCGGCCCCAGACATCATCGAGAGATATCACCGTCCCGCTGAGTTCGGTTGATGCGCCGAGCACCGCAGCGGCCGCGACCGGCTCCAGCCGGATCTGAAGGCACTCTCCGACCCCCCGGCCAGTTGCCCGAAGATCGCCGGGGAGGAGCCCGATGACGACACTGCCGCGCTCGTGCCGGCCATGGGTGTCGTAGACGAGGCCTTCTCCCTCGCTCAGGTCGACGAGCAGGGTGACGAACGGGTGCGCGACCATGGCGATGTCCACGAGTGCGGGGACACGTTGGCGGAACCCGGCCATGCTGATCCCCGGCAGCCGACCTGGCGGGCGCGGGACTGCGACGTCCACCCGCGCCCAGTCCGGCGGTATCCCGGTCGACAGCACATGACCAGCCTAGGCCTCGGGGAGCACCGGCGGGGTCTCAGCGACTGTTGCCGTGAAGCCCAGCAGCAGTTCGCTGGTCCTCTCGGGGGCTTCGAACATGGGTATGTGCCCGACGCCGGGCAGCAACTCGACCCGCGCGTTCGGCACCGCGTCGTACTGGTGCACCGACGACGGCTCCCAGCGGCGGTCGGCGGTACCGAAGATCACCAGCATTGGGACTTCGATGGCGGCGAGACGTTCGGGCACGCTCCGCTGGGCGATGTACGCGGTGTTGCGGCGCAGCACCGTCCTGAACGTGCGGTACGTGGTGCCCCGTACATCGGCGACCAGGTCGTCCGGGATATTCACGGCGCGAGCGCACGTCGCGCTTATCCCCCTGCGGATCATCGCTTCCGAACGCCTCGGCCACAGGAGCGGGCCGAGAGGCGGGGCCAACAGGAACCGAAGAAGCAACGGCTGCGGGAGGAGCGCCTCGGGACTCGGGCCGCTGCTGATCAGCGCGAGCGACCTCACCAGGTTCGGGCGCTGTTCGGCGAGCGCGGTGGCGATGTAACCGCCGCTGGAGTGCCCGACCGTGGTGACAGAATGAAGGCCGAGGTCGTCGAGCATCGCTGCCACCCGGCCCGCCTGGACGGGCACCTCGTATGACAGCGCGGGCGGGGACTGGCCGCAGCCCGGGAGGTCGACCCGGATGACGTGATGGTGGTCGGCCAGTGCCGTTACCACCGGGCTCCAGGAGGCGCCCGAGAACCCCGATCCGTGGATGAGCAGCAGCGCCGGTGCCTGCCGCGGGCCGTCGTGGACCACACGCATCCCATGCAGATGCTCAACGTCGTAGTCACTCATGCAGGGGATGATGCATGGGCTGCCGGCTGTCAGTCTTGGACAAATGTCGGTGTCACGGACAGCAGGGCATCCAGGCCGGCAGCCACCGTTCGGGACGTCGCCGTGTCAGGGTGAGCGGCCGGTTCGGGGCGCGATCGAGTCGATGGGCTGGCGATGCCATGTATCCATGGATCGGTGCCCGTCAAATCGTCGGGCGGGGGTCCGGCTGATCGAGGCCCAGGACGTGTACCCGGCGAAAGCGAGCGTGTCCTGTAACCGCCTCTCAGCTCGGCACGTCCCCGCAGGCGGGCATGAGCGAGACGGTGGAGTACCGCGAGGGCATGCGGATTGGCCCGCACCAGGTCGTCGTGCTCGTCGTACCGGTGCGGAGTTCATACGAGCCGGGTTTCCAGTTCGGCCCATGCCCTGGCATGGGCGGGTGTGCGAGCCGATCGAGCAGCACACCGACGCGGACACCCGAGTCGCTCCGCACACCCCACGCTGAGCGCCAATCGATCACCGCAGGATTGGCTTGACGTGGTCAGGGCAGTTGCGATGTCCGAATCAGGCTGAGCCCGGTTGCGATGAGGGCAAACCGGAGTTTGGTCCCGGACGACCATGCCCAGACTTCGCGGCCAACGGTGCGCTGTCCGATCGTGGCGCGGCAGGTGCGTCTCGTCTCGCCAGTTCTCGGCGTGAGGTGATGCCGAGTTTGCGAAAGATCTTGCGTAGGTGATAGTCCACCGTGCTCGGGCTGATGAACAGTTGTGCCGCCACCTCGCGGTTGGACGCGCCGTTCGAGACCCGGCGGGCGATGTCGCGCTCCTGGCTGGTCAGGCAGCAGCTCTGGGCGAAGCGGTTGGTCGTGTCGGGGTGGGGCAGGGTGGTGCGCAGTTCGCGGCGGGATGCGACGCCCAGCTTGTGGAAGACTCCGCGTAGGTGATGTTTGACGGTATGGGTGCTGATGACCAGGTGCGTCGCGACCTCGACGTTGGTGGAGCCGGCCGCCACCAGCAGGGCGATCTGTTCCTGTCGTGGGGTCAGGACCGCACGGGGAAGGACTCGGGCAGGCTCGGATACGGCGCAGTGCATGGTGCTCCTCGGGCGCGGGTTCGGGGTCTCGACGACCATCCGATCGCACCGCGGTGCACGACGAGTGCAGACTGAGTGCTTGCCCTATCCGCTTACGACGCGCCGCTCATCAAGCTGAGCCGGGCCCGGACATACGCGACCATGTCGCGGTATCCCTCGGCCTCCCCGATGCCGGAGACCTCAATGAGTTCCCGGAAGCCGTTGTCGGCGATCAGGTTCTCGAACTGCTGGCAGCCCCGTTCCGCGCGAACCTGGTCGCCCAGGTCGAATGCGGCCCGCGCGAGGATCGCCGCGATGGCGCACCGGGGACCGTTCGACTCACAGACGCCTTCCGTCAATCCCCACTCCGACACCTTCACCGCTCGTTCGAGCCGGCCGAGTTTCCAGGAGGACTCCGCGATGAGCTGTGCGTAGTAGATCTTCAGGTGATCGAGGTGCTTCGCCACCGCAATGGCCAGTCCTTCGTCCGCGACCCGTGTGCCGGCCTCAAACCGATCGGACCCCAGGCGCGCGCTCGTGAGTGTCAGCAGCGAAACGGCGAGCAGTTCCTGGCTTCCCGTCTGCCGGGCAAGGCTCGCCGAGCGTTCGCCATACGCGTTGGCGGCGTCGTGGTCGCCACGCGACAGCGAGAGCACGGCGAGGTTTCGCAGGACGTCGGCTTGTCCGGCGAGTTCTCCGGCGCCCTCGAAGATGGACAAGGCTCGGCGTAGATATTCGTCGGCCTGTGGCAGCGGGGCGAAGGCCTCACCGACGGTGCGAAGAAGTTCGGCCTCCATCAGCGGCTCACCGAGCGCGCTGACCAGATCGAGGATCGCGAGTACGGTCTGTGTCCGGCCCGCCGGTATGGAGTTGCTGCCCGGTGCTGAGGCGGCGAGGACCATAGCCGCCGCGTATCGCCCCAGGCCATGTGCGAGGGCCAAATCGATCGTCGCCCACAGCGCGGGCCGTTCCCGTGCGTACCACGCGGCTGCCTGTGGCACGCTGTCGAACGATTCAGGAGTCACATCCGACGGCGGTTCGTTGACGGTGCCGACTGGCATCCGGTGGTGCCTCGCGTACGCGGCGCGGGCAGAGTGCAGGTAATGCATGATGAGACGCCGCTCACACTCCGGCCGTTCTTTATCCTCGTCGAGAAGCTCACCCGCGTAGGCCCGCAGCAGGTCGTGCAGAACGTACCGCCCGGACTGCGACTCGTTGAGCAAATTCGCGGTCATCAACTCCGTGAGTAGTTCGCGCGCCTGTATGCGACCGACTCCGGCGACGCTGGCCACCGACTCCAGCGAGATCCCTGGACCCGGATGGGCGGCGAGGGCACGAAACACCTGCGCCGTTGATGGATCGAGGGCATGGTACGACCACGAGAACACCGACCGGACATCGTCGGACGAGTCCGCGCTGGACAACGCGTCGAGTCTGGCGGATGGCGCCGAGACGTCGGTGACGACCGCGCTCAGTGGCAGGGCCGGATTGAGGGCCACGCGGGCCGCGACGATCGCCAGCGCGAGCGGCAGCCCGGCACAGAGCGTGATGACCTTGTCCAACGCGTCCGGGTCGATGGTGGCGCGGCGGGTGCCGAGGCGGTTGATCAGAAGCTGTCTGGACTCGGCCCCGGTCAGCCGATCGACCTGCAGGTAACGTGCGCCCTCCCGGGTGACCAGGCTCGTCATCCGGTTGCGGCTCGTCACGATGACCAGACAGCCTCGGGAGGCGGGCAGCAGCGGGCGGACCTGGTCGGAGTCGCGTGCGTTGTCCAGGAGAATCAGGACGCGACGACCGGAAAGGCGACTGCGGTAACGAGCCGCCTGCGCGTCGACGTTCTCCTGCGGTGACGAGACCGCCGGCTCGCCCAGTGACGCGAGCAATGTGGCGAGGGCGTCCTCCGATGACATGACGCGTCCGTCCGGATCCAGGCCCCTCAGGTTCAGGTACAACTGGCCATCGGGAAACTTGTCCGCGATCTGGTGGGACCAGTGCACGGCGAGAGCGGTCTTGCCGATGCCACCCATGCCGCCGAGCGCGGTGATCACGATGGTCGCATCGCCGAATGCGTCGGACAGTTGGTCGTCGAGTACGGCGGCCACGTCGTTTCGTCGGACGAAGCCCGCGACCGGCGGCGGTAGCTGCGCGGGCCGGGGAGCGTCCGGCGGGCGCGGCTCGTCCTGCGGGCTCCAGCCGCTGGCGAGCAGTTCCCGATACGCCTCCCGTAGTTCCGGACCCGGGTCCACCCCCAGTTCCTCGGCGAGACGTTGACGGGTCCGCTCGAAGACCCGCACCCCTTCCGCCCGGTGACCGGTGGCCACGTACGCGCGCATCAGGCACGCCTGTAGCGCCTCGTCCAGCGGCGCCGCGGCGGCCACGCTCAGGAGTGGGGTCAACACGGTGCCTGCCATGTCGTGGGCGATCGCGGCTTCGCTGGCCGCGAGCGCCACCGCAGCGCGCTCCCGTTCGATGGCGACGAACTCCGGCGCACTCAACGCACTGGTCGGAAGGTCGGTGAACGCCGGGCTGCGGCCGAGCTCCAGAGCGGTCAGGTACGCCCGTACGCCGGCCACGACGTCCCCGCCGGCGAGCGCCTCGCGGGCGCGCCGGACCAACTCGCGGTACATGGCAAGATCGGAGTCCTCGGTCGCGAGGGCCAGCCGGTAGCCCGTACCGGCCGGTAGGAGGTACCGACCGGTTTCGCGGACGTCCAGGTCCGGCTCGAAAATCCGCCGGAGGTGCCCGACGTGCCGGTGGATCTGGTTGGCCGCGCTGGGCGGCGGTTGTTCGTCCCACACGCCGTCGATGATGTTGTCGAGGCTGACCGCGTCACCCCCGGCGGCGAGGAGCTTGGCCAGGATGATCCGCTGGCGAACCGGACCAAGATTGACCTCCGAGCCGTCCCGCCGGGCGCCAAGACCGCCGAAGACCTTGAACTCGCAGTGGGACCGCGGCGTGTCCGGGAGCCTGCGGTCGGGCGTACTCACGATTGACATCCTAGCCTCGGTCTTTCATGAGTGATTGATCTTGGTTGGTGGTGTGCCGTTAGTGGTCTTTCTGCTGGTGGGCATGGTGGTGACCCGGCGTGTGG
>NZ_JBSGCD010000067.1:0-17886 GCF_053601675.1 Micromonospora sp. NPDC004704
CGTCGGGCGTTGTCGCACGAGCACACCGGCAGCGGCACGATCAGCGAACCCGACGTCGAGATCACCAACATCGACGTCCGACCGTACGGCCCCGCGAAGGCCGTCAAGCTTGATCCCTTCGCGGGTCACGCCGCCCCCCACCCCTTCCGGCTTGCTCCGGTCGGGGTGGCGGCGGGTGCGTCGCCGCACGATCGGTTTCGGGTACGGCGAATGCGGGTGGCCGGAGGTTTGCGATGCCGCCGGAGCGCCTCACCCCACCCACCCCACGCACCCCACCCACCCCACCCGCGCTGCACGGGGCGCTAATACAGAGAAAGAGTGGTTATCCGGCGTGGAATAACCACTCTTTCTCTGTATTAGCGCGGTCAGCGCGGTCAGCGCGGTCAGCGCGGTCAGCGCGGTCAGCGCGGTTGAGAGGGGGTGGGTCAGGCGGTGGCCTGGTTCAGGCGGGTTAGGTGGTCGGGGGTTAGTTTGAGGTCCAGGGAGGGGAGGGCGGACTCGTAGTGGGGGAGGGTTCTGGGGCCGATCAGGGGGACCAGGGTGGGGTTGTCCTGGTGTAGGAGCCAGGCCAGGACGAGTTGGTTCGGGGTGACGTCGAGTTCGGCGGCGATCGTGTCGAGTACGGCGAGCCGGGCGGTCGAGTCGGCACCCCGGTACGGGTCGAGTACGGGGTGTTCGCGGCGCTTGGTGGCGTCGTCGTAGCTGCCCTTGAGGATCGGCGAGTACGCGACCAGGGTCAGGTCGTCGTGCGCCCGCAGGTAGTCGAGCTGCTCGTCGTCGACGATCGCGGAGTGGTCCACGCCGGGGCGGCGGCGCAGGTAGGAGTGCTGCTGCTGGAGGGCGACCGGGGCCGGCCAGCTGTACCGGTCGCAAAGCTGGCGGATGCTCTCCAGCCGCCAGGTGTGCACGTTGGACCAGCCGAGATAGCGGACCTTGCCGGCGGTGACGAGGCCGGCGAGCGCCTCCAGGGTCTCCTCAAGCGGGGTGGAGTGGTCGTCGACGTGTACGTAGTAGAGGTCGACGTGGTCGGTGCCGAGCCGGCGCAGGCTGTCGTCGAGTTCGCGGCGTACGGTGTCGGCGCCGGCACCGGAGTAGCCGTGGGGGGCCCGTACTCGGCCGTCGAGTACGGCGGCCGGGTCGGCCACCCAGGCGGTGCCCTTGGTGGCGAGGAACACCTGGTCGCGGCGCCCGGAACGGGCGAACCACCGGCCCAGCAGGGACTCGCTCTCGCCGCCCCGGAACGGTGGTCCGGGCCACCAGGCGTAGCAGTTGGCGGTGTCGAGGAAGGTGCCGCCGGCGTCGAGGTAGCGGTCGAGCATCGCGTACGACGACTCCTCGTCGGTCATCGTGCCCATCAGCATGCAGCCGAGGGCGAGCTGGCTGACCTGCTCGCCGGTGCGGCCCAGAGCGACGGTTTGCATCGAGGGAACTCCATTCGGTGAGGGTGTTCGAGGGGCCACGTTATGAATTGAGGTGCACTCGAAGTCAAGGGCTGACCCGACGGGGCGGCGGGGTGTGTCGTACCGGGGGGCTAGCCTGCGGTTATGGGGCGGAGCCAGGCGGTGCGGGGCGAGAGTGATCCGCGCTTCGGCCCGGACGGCGACGACGAGGGCTGCCCGATCCTGCATGTCGACATGGACGCGTTCTTCGCGGCGGTCGAGGTGCGCAAGCGGCCGGAGTTGGCCGGTCGGCCGGTGGTGGTCGGCGGGATCGGCCCGCGCGGCGTGGTCAGCTCGGCCAGCTACGAGGCCCGGCGGTACGGGGTGCGCAGCGCGATGCCGTCGATGCGGGCGCGGGCGCTCTGCCCGCACGCGGTGTTCCTGCCGCCGGACTTCGCGGAATACTCGGCCGCCTCCCGCGCGGTGATGGAGATCTTCCGTTCGGTCACCCCGCTGGTCGAGCCGCTCTCGTTGGACGAGGCGTTCCTCGACGTGTCCGGGGCCCGGCGGCTGCTGGGGCGCCCGGCGGAGATCGCCCGGATGATCCGGGCCCGGGTGGCCGAGCAGGAACGGATCACCTGCTCGGTCGGGGTGGGGCCGACCAAGTTCATCGCCAAGCTCGGTTCGACCCGGGCCAAGCCGGACGGGCTGCTGGTGGTGCCGGCCGGGCTGGTGCTCGAATTCCTGCATCCGCTGCCGGTCGAGGCGCTCTGGGGAGTGGGGGAGCGCTCCGCCGAGACGTTGCGCCGGCTCGGGCTGACCACCGTCGGGGATCTCGCCCAGGCCAGGGTGGAGATGCTCCGGGGGGCGTTGGGTGACGCGGCGGCCCGGCACCTGCACGAGTTGGCCTGGGGGCGCGACCCGCGCGGGGTCAGCCCGGAGCAGGTGGAGAAGTCGATCGGTGCGGAGGTCACCTTCGACACCGACATCGGGGACCCGGAGTTGATCCGGCGGGCGCTGCTGGCGCTGGCCGAGAAGGTCGGCGTACGGCTGCGCCGGGCGGGTCAGGTGGGGCGGACGGTGTCGATCAAGGTACGACTGTCCGACTTCCGTACGGTGAACCGGTCCCGGACGCTGAGCGGTGCCACGGACGTCGCGCATGAGTTGTTCGAGGTTTCCTGGGCCCTGTTCGTCGCGCTCAATGTGACTGACCGGATCCGGCTCGTGGGGGTACGAATGGAGGGGTTGGCCGACGAGCGGGCAACTCCCAGACAGCTCGCTCTCGACGAGCCGGAGCACGGTTGGCGGGACGCGGAGGCGGCGGCGGACGCCGCGGCCGCCCGTTTTGGCCGTGCGATCGTGCGTCCGGCGAGTCTCTTGGGGCGTGATGACCTGCGCCGGACGGAAAATCAGGCGCGACCGTAGGTCGTCCCGCTTTCCGAGCGCCGACCCCCCTCGTAGACTTGCGCTAAGCAGCCGGTTGGCTGCCACGGTCTGTCGGTCCGACCGGACCGACTCAACGTGACCGGGGAGGAGTGCCGTGCCGCTCTCGGAGCACGAGCAGCGGCTGTTCGAGCAGATCGAACAGTCGCTTGCCGAGGACCCCAAATTCGCCTCGGCTGTGCGTGCCAGCGACCCGCGTTTCCACGCGCGACGTCGCCTGCTCGTCGCCGCTGGCGTGATCATCGCTGGCCTTGCACTGGTCGTTTACGGCACGGTGGACAAGACTCCGCTCATCGGAGTGGCTGGCTTCGTGGTCATGCTGGGCGCGGCCGCGTTTGCGATGCAGTCCCATCGCAAGGCGCAAACGCCCGATCTGCGCGTGGTTGGCGGTTCGACCAGCCGTCGTACGCGTGGTCGGCGGATGTCATTGCTCGACCGTCTCGAGGACCGGTGGCGGCAACGGCCGGAAGGCCATCGCTGACACCGGATGGTTCCGCCTTCGCGGGTTCGCCCGCGAGGCGGTCAACCGGACACCCTCGACGGTATCCGGTTGATGATTTTTGTTCGTGTTGCGGGTGTTTCGTCCGTTAAGTCGTTATTTAGTACGGCTTCGCCGGCTGCGGCGAGGCAACCCCGGTAAACCCGCATCGCCCGCTACCGCCCAGCGGGTCCGGTGCCCCGGTCGTGGGAAACCCGTGGTGCCCGGAACCAGTCCGGTTCCGGGCACCACGGGTTTTCTGTTGCCGACCGTTTCCTACCGGGCCGCCCGGTTGGCGAGCAGTCGCCGCGGGCTCCAGCGCAGCAGCCCCTCGCGCAGTTGCGAGTTCGCCGTGACGAACCGGCCCGACCCGTCCATGATCGCCAACCGCCACCGCAGCAGCACCGACGGCGGCAGCACCGCGGCCAGCAGCCGGGTACGCCGGTCGGCCCGAGCCGACAGGGATTCGCGGATCGTCCGCAGGGCCGGGTTCAACTCCCCGCCGGTGAGCGGGGCGCGGGCGTACCGGGCCCGCTCCTCGGCCCGACCGAGCAGCCGGGCGGCGTCCGCCCCGGTGACACTGAGCCCCTCGGCCACCAACCGGTCGGCGGTCGCCCGAGGCGTCTCCGTCCGGTCCACCGTGACCCGGAAGTCGACCATCGTGTCGATCAACTCGTCCCAGGCCGCGTGGGCGTCGGCGCGGAGCCGATCCGCCTCGGCCCCGGTGGCCACCACCCGGACCACACCCGGCGGTGGATCACCCTCGGCCGGGGCGAGCGCGGTGGTGGTCGCCGCGACCGTCGCCACCTGCCGTCGCCGCCGCAGCGACGACCGCAACAGCGCCGGTACGGCAAGCAGCAGGAGCAGCACCAGCACCCCTCCACCGGCCCAGTATGGCCAGGTGGTCGCGGCGGTCGTCACCTGTCCGTCGGCGCCCACGATCCCGTCGTCGAAGCCACGGTCCAGCCGGTCGTCCGGGTTCGGCCCGGCCGTGCTGCCCACACCCGGTGCCGCGGTCGGCACCGCCGCCGGAGCGACCGGATCGGGCTGGTCGGTGTCCGGCGCGTACTCCGTACGGGTGGAGCCGGTCACGTTCGCCGCCGGGGTGGCGTCGAACGGGACCCAGCCGACGCCGGAGAAGTAGACCTCGGTCCAGGCGTGCATGTTCAGGTTGGTCAGCGTGTACGTGTTGTCCTGCCGACCGCTGCCGACGGTGAAGCCGAACGCCACCCGGCTCGGGATGTCGGCCGCCCGGACCAGCCAGGCCAGCGCCGCCGCGTACTGCTGGCAGAAGCCGACCTTGCTGGTGAGGAAGTTGACGATGTCCTCGCCGCTGGTGCCGCCCTGGGTGCTGAGGCTGTAGCTGAACCCGTTCTGCCGGGAGAAGTAGTCGTACAGCGCGCGGACCTTCGCGTACTGCGTCTGCTTTCCCTCGGTCAGCCGGGCCACCAGTTCGTCGACCTGCGGCACCGGCGGCACGTCGGTGAACTGCCGCTGGATCGGGTCGCTGCGGGTCAGCGGCGCGACCGCCTCCAGCACCTTCTGGTTGTAGGCCGACCGGACATAGTCGAACGAGTACTTCTTGCCCTTGGACTGCCGCCGGGTGGAGAAGACGGTCTGGGTGCCCCGGTCGTAGAGCCAGTTCGAGTCCAGGTTCTGCACCGCCACCGGGTTGGAGTAGATCGGTAGCAGCGGCATGTTGAAGTTGGTCACCTCGACCTGGGCCCGGTAGGTCTGGAACGACACGCCGGGCGCCGCCCCGGCGCGCGGGTCGGGAATCTTGTTCACCGGTATCCCGGTCGGCGTACGGACCTCGAAGCCACCCGACCGCAACTGGTCCGCCGCGCCGAAGCGCAGGTAGAACGGGTCGGGCTCGTTCGTGGTGACCTTCACGTAGTCGGTGACCGTGGTCTGGTTGAGCTGCCCGCGCAGGGCCGCGAACAACTGGACCCCGCCACCGGCTCCGCCCCGGCCGTTGCCCTCACCGACCCCGGTCCCGGTGTTGTTGAACCGGTTGAGCAGCCCGTTGGTCATCTGCGGGGCGGCCAGCGGCAGCAGCACCGCGATCACCACCCCGACCACCGCGAGTCGCCGCCCCGCCGCCGCGAGTGGTGACGGTTCCCAGATGTCGACGTCGCGCCCGTCGCCGGTGAACCGGCGACCGAAGTGCCGGACCCGGTTGACGTTGTCGGCCACCAGGAGCCAGAGGAAGCCGATCGCGCCGACGATGAACGGCAGCGCCGGTACGTTCTCGACGTACACCGCGACCGGGACCGAGTAGATGGCGAGCATCGGCAGTCCGGCCAGCGCCGGGCGGCGCAACCCGACGGTGAGCAGGTCCACCACGATCGCGACCGAGCCCACCCCCAGTACGGTCACGAACAGCAGCCCATCGGTGTCCGGGACCTTCACCCCGTACGAGCGCATGTCCCCGCCCGAGGCGTTGAGCAGCGCGCCGAAGTGGGCGATCGTGTCCGGCGTCGGCAGTACGCCGAGCAGTTCGCCGCCGCTGCCGAACAGCCAGGTCAGGCCGAGCAGCAGGGCGCCGAGCATGCTCAGCACCTGGGCCCAGACCGGTGCCCGCAGCGACCGGGTCAGGGTGGCGACCCCGGCGATCAGCGCGACCGCGAGCGTCGACTGGAGCAGCCAGGTCCACCGCTCGAAGATCGCCGACAGCGGCGCGGCGGAGAGCAGGGTCGCCGCCGCCGCGACGAACCCGAGATGACGTCGTCCCCTCATCGCATCCCTCCGGCAACCGTCTCGGCCATCGCGGCCCGCCAGGCGAAGCCCTGCGATCCGCGCGCGGCCTGCGGCCACAGTGCGGGCAGCCGGCTGCCGTGCTCGACCGCGATCACCCGCCACCCGCTCTGCATCAGGCCCAGTACGGCCGCGCCGTGGGCGTTGTCGGCCTCGGTCCGCGCCGGTGCCGGCAGGGTGAGCCAGGTGGTGCTGTCGACCAGGAACGCGAGGCAGGTCGCGCCGTTGCCCCGCAGCCCGGCCAGGACCTCGGCCTCGGCGGTGCTCAGCGTGCCCAGGATCGCGATGATCAGCCCACCGTCGGACCGTTGCCGGACCCGTTCGACCAGGGTCGCCACGTCACCGCGCTGGGACAGCCGGACGTCGGCGAGGTGATCCAGCAGCAGACCCTCGCCGCCGCCCTCGTTCGCGTCGGCGTCCATTCCGGAACCGGTGACCAGCCGCAACTTGTAACCGGACTGGCGCAGGTGCACGGCGACGCTGGCGGCGGCCGAGACAGCCCATTCGAAGCTGGCGGTCGGCCCCTCGCCCCGGTGCGCCGACGCCCGGGTGTCCAGGACCACGGTCGCCCGGCTCTCCCAGGGCTGCTCCTCCCGCCGCACCATCAGCTCGCCGGTACGGGCGGTGGACTTCCAGTGCACCCGGCGCAGGTCGTCGCCGCGCCGGTACTCCCGGGTTGCCGCGTCGTCCTCGCCGTGCACCGCCACCGACCGGGCCCGGCTGTCGCCGGTGCCGGCGTACTCACCGGCCAACCGGACCTGGGGCAGGGCGGTGACCTGGGGGATGACGGTGAGCCGGTCGACGCTGGGGAACGCCCGGGTCAGCTCGCAGAGCCCGAACGGGTCGGTCAGCCGGACCACCAGCGGACCGACCTCGTACCGGCCGCGCACGTCGGCGCGGACCGTGTACGCCACCGAGCTGGCCTGGTGCGCGCCGAGCCGCTCCAGCACTACCCGGGGCCGGCTGCCCAACGCGTACGGCAGCCGGTCCTCCAGCAGCAGGGTCCCGGTCGGCAGCCGGGACATGTTCTGCAGGCGCAGCACCACGCGGGAACTGGCACCGATCGGCACCCGCTGCGGTTCCAGCGACCGGCTGCAGGCCAGCTTGTACCGGCTGCGGCCGACGTACGCGGCGGCCAGCAGCGGCAACACGCCGAGCAGCACGGCCACCCGGAGCAGGTCCTGTTCGCCCAGGATCGCCGCGGAGATGGCCGCCGCCACCGCCGCGGCGAGGAAGGACCGGCCGCGGGTGGTGAGCCCGCGCAGTGCCTCGCGCACGGTCACCGCCTCCGCGGCTCGTACTGGGATCGACCCTTGCCGTCCGGTGGGGTGCCGGGCCGGGTGTCGTACTGCGAGCGCTGCTGCCGTTCGTGCGGCAACGGCAGCCGGTGCACCAGGTCGGAGACGACCGCGTCGGTGGTCCGCCGGGCGAGCTGCGCGTCCGCCGTCGGGATGATCCGGTGCGCGAGCACCGGTACGGCGAGGGCCTGCAGGTCGTCCGGAAGGACGTAGTCCCGGCCCTCCAGTGCGGCTACGGCGCGGGCGGTGCGCAGCAACTGCAGGGTGGCCCGGGGAGAGGCGCCGAGGCGCAGGTCGGGGGCTTCACGGGTGGCGGTGACCAGGTCGACGGCGTACTGCTTGACCGCGTCCGCGACGTGGATGTCGCGTACGGTCGCGATCAGTCGACGTACGGTGACCGCGTCCGCGACCGACTTCAACGCGTGCAGCGGGTCGCGACCGCCGTGGCCGTCGAGCATCGCGAGTTCCGACCCGGCGTCCGGGTAGCCCATCGCGATCCGGGCGGTGAACCGGTCGCGCTGCGCCTCGGGCAGCGGGTAGGTGCCCTCCATCTCGATCGGGTTCTGGGTCGCGATCACCATGAACGGGGTCTGCAACTCGTACGTCACCCCGTCGACCGTGACCTGCCGTTCCTCCATGCACTCCAGCAGGGCCGACTGGGTCTTCGGCGAGGCCCGGTTGATCTCGTCGCCGACGACCAGGTTGGCGAAGACGGCGCCCGGCTTGAACTCGAAGTCGTGCGTCTCCTGGTTGTAGACGCTGACCCCGGTGACGTCGCTGGGCAACAGGTCGGGAGTGAACTGGATCCGTCGGACGGAGCAGTCGATCGAACGGGCGAGGGCCTTGGCGAGTTTTGTCTTGCCAACTCCGGGAACATCCTCGATCAGGAGATGGCCCTCGGCGAGCAGGACGGCGAGCGCGAGCCGTACCGTCGCGGTCTTGCCCTCGATGACCTGTTCGATGTTGGCCACGATGGCTTCGCTGGCGGTACGGAACTCGTCGGGTTGTAGTGCGCCACCCAACTCGTCCCACGTCTGTTGTGTCACGGGCCTCCTCCTCGTCGCAGCACGGCTTCTCTGTCCAGACCTGCTGGGCCGGCCGTAAGGTTCGCGGGAAAATACGGTCGCGGGGCGCGCCCGGATCACCCGCATGGAATCAGGCTAGCCGCAACTGGCGCTCAAGCCGACCACACGTACGGTCCCGGTGGCCGGTCGGCCCCGTACCGGCGACCCGTGGAACCAGGCGCGACAGCCTGACGGGTGGAGGCGTAGACTGGCCGGTATGGCCCGGGCCTACCTGCTTCTTAGTGAGCCGTGCTGACGCCACTGAGCGCGACAGCACGGCTACCCCTCCTGCGTGAGGGGCTTTTTTATGCCCGGAAAAGCATGCCCTGAAATGCGAAACGTGCCCGTGTACGCACAACGGTGAGCGCGGCGAGGAGACGACGTGACTGAGATGGCCGAGCCGGCGGCGGATACCCCGCCCTTCCGGTACACCGCCGGACTGGCGGGGGAGATCGAGCAGCGCTGGCAGGACCGCTGGGAGAAGTGGGGCACGTTCCACGCACCGAACCCGGTGGGGCCGCTCGCCGATCCGGACCACCCCCGCGCGGGTGCGGAGAAGCTGTACGTGCTGGACATGTTCCCGTACCCGTCCGGCGCCGGGCTGCACGTCGGGCACCCGCTGGGCTACATCGGCACCGACTCGTACGCCCGCTACCAGCGGATGGCCGGCCGCAACGTGCTGCACGCGATGGGCTTCGACGCGTTCGGTCTGCCCGCCGAGCAGTACGCGGTGCAGACCGGGACCCACCCCCGGACCACCACCGAGGCGAACATCGAGCGGTACCGGGCGCAACTGCGCCGGCTGGGCATGGGGCACGACGACCGGCGCTCGGTGGCCACCATCGACGTCGACTTCTACCGCTGGACCCAGTGGATCTTCCTGCAGATCTTCAACTCCTGGTACGACGACGAGGCCCGCCGGGCCCGGCCGATCAGCGAGCTGGTCGCCGAGTTCGACTCCGGCATCCGGGCGGTGCCGGGCGGCGGGACCTGGGCCGAGCTGTCCGGGCCGCAGCGCCGGGTGATCATCGACGACCACCGGCTGGCGTACGTCTCCGAGGCGCCGGTCAACTGGTGCCCGGGTCTGGGCACCGTGCTGGCCAACGAGGAGGTCACCGCCGACGGGCGCTCCGACCGGGGCAACTTCCCGGTGTTCAAGCGGAACCTGAAGCAGTGGAAGATGCGGATCACCGCGTACGGTGACCGGCTGCTGGAGGACCTGGACCGGCTGGACTGGCCGGAGCCGATCAAGCTGATGCAGCGCAACTGGATCGGCCGCTCGGTCGGCGCGCACATCGACTTCCCGGTGGTGCCCGCCGACGTGGCGCCGGTCCGGGTCTTCACCACCCGCCCGGACACCATCTTCGGCGCCACCTACGTGGTGCTGGCCCCCGAGCACGAGCTGGTCGACCAACTGGTCGCGGCAACCTGGCCGGAGGGGACGAAGGACGCCTGGACCGGTGGGCACGCCAACCCGAGGGTCGCGGTCGAGGCCTACCGGAAGGCGGCGGCGGCCAAGACCGACGTGGAGCGGCAGGCCGACACCAAGGAGAAGACCGGTGTCTTCGTCGGCGCGTACGCCACCAACCCGGTCACCGGCGCGCCGATCCCGATCTTCATCGCGGACTACGTACTGGCCGGTTACGGCACCGGGGCGATCATGGCGGTGCCCGGTCAGGACGAGCGGGACTGGGCCTTCGCGGAGGTCTTCGACCTGCCGATCGTCCGTACCGTGCAGCCGTCGGACGGCTTCGACGGCAAGGCGTACACCGGGGACGGCCCGGCCATCAACAGCACCGCGCCGGACGGCGGCCCGAGCCTGGACGGCCTGGCCGTCACCGAGGCCAAGGCCAGGATCATCGAATGGCTGGAGACCAACGGGTACGGCCAGGGCGCGGTCACCTTCCGCCTGCGTGACTGGCTGTTCAGCCGGCAGCGCTACTGGGGCGAGCCGTTCCCGATCGTCTACGACGAGGCCGGCACCCCGATCGCCCTGCCGGAGTCGATGCTGCCGGTCGAGCTGCCCGAGGTGGAGGACTTCTCGCCGCGCACCTTCGACCCGAACGACGCCGCCTCGAACCCGGAGACGCCGCTGTCGCGCAAGGCGGACTGGGTGGAGGTGGAGCTGGACCTGGGTGACGGGCCGAAGCGCTACACCCGCGAGACGAACGTGATGCCGCAGTGGGCCGGCTCCTGCTGGTACGAGCTGCGCTACCTGGACCCGACCAACGAGGCCCGGTTCGTCGACCCGGAGAACGAGGCCTACTGGATGGGGCCGCGCGGCGGCAACGACCCCGGCGGCACCGACCTGTACGTCGGCGGCGCCGAGCACGCCGTACTGCACCTGCTGTATGCCCGGTTCTGGCACAAGGTCCTGTACGACCTGGGGCACGTCTCCTCGGTCGAGCCGTTCCGCAAGCTGTTCAACCAGGGCATGATCCAGGCGTACGCGTACACCGACGAGCGGGAGCGGTACGTCGAGGCCGCCGAGGTGGTCGAGCGGGACGGTTCCTGGTTCCACGGCGACAACCAGGTCACCCGCGAGTACGGCAAGATGGGCAAGTCGCTGCGGAACGTGGTCACCCCGGACGACATGTGCGCGGCGTACGGCGCGGACACCTTCCGGGTGTACGAGATGTCGATGGGCCCGCTGGAGGTCTCCCGACCGTGGGAGACCCGTGCGGTGGTCGGGTCGTACCGGTTCCTGCAGCGGGTCTGGCGGGCCCTGGTCGACGAGAACACCGGCGCCTCCCGGGTGGTGGAGGAGCCGGCCGACGAGGCGACCCGGCGGCTGCTGCACAAGACCATCGACGGCGTACGGGCCGACATGGACGGGATCCGGTTCAACACCGCGATCGCCAAGCTGATCGAGCTGACCAACGGGCTGACCCGGCTGGCCGGGACGCCCCGCGAGGTGGCCGAGCCGCTGGTGCTGATGCTGGCGCCGTTCGCCCCGCACATCGCCGAGGAGCTGTGGCAGCGGCTGGGCCACGACACCTCGCTGACGTACGCGTCGTTCCCGGTTGCCGACCCGGCCCTGCTGGTGGCCGACACGGTGACGTACCCGGTGCAGATCAACGGCAAGGTCCGCGGCCGGATCGAGGTCCCCGCCGACGCCTCCGAGGAAACCGTCCGCGCAGCCGCCCTGGCCGCCATCGCCGACCAACTGGCCGGCAAGGACCCCCGCAAGGTCATCGTCGTCCCCAACCGCATGGTCAGCATCGTCGCCTAACCCCGCCCCCGTCCCCGCCCCCACTTCCCGTCGATCTTGCAGTTGTGGCGGTGCCCGTACCACCCGAAACGGTGTGATACGGGCACCACAACTGCAAGATCGTCGCGGGAAGTGGGGGCGTTACGGGGTGGGGGTTGGGGTGCGGCGGTGGGCTAGTTCTGCTCGGCGCCAGCGGGTGATGAGGATGGCGGCGGCGATGAGGCCGAAGCTGGCGGGTGCCACCGCGAGCCAGTTGAACTCGTCCGGGTCGGCCACGGCGGCGCCGATCGCGGCGTAGCCGAAGGCGGACGGGATCGTGGCGAGGACGCTGCCGATCAGGAACGGGACCACCCGGGCGCCGGTGGTGCCGTAGCCGTAGCTCACCAGCCCGAACCCGCCGACCGGCAACAACCGTACGGTGATCACCCCGAGCACGCTCTGCCGGCTGAACCAGCCGTCGAGGCGGGCCAGGCGGCCCCGTACCCGTTCGGCGACGAAGTCGCGGCCGAGCAACCGACCGACGGTGAAGCCGAGCGCGGCGGCGACCAGCGCGGCGGCCAGGGTGTAGCCGGCGCCGCCGAGCGGGCCGAACAGCGCGCCCCAGGCCACCGTGATCAGGGTCCGGGGGACCAGGGCCACCATCAGCAGGGCCCCACCGAGGACCGCGGCCACCGGGGCGGCCGGACCGAGCCGGTCGACCATCCGGGGCGCCGCCGCCAGATCGGGCTGTACGAGCAGCAGCGCCAGGCCGAAGAGCCCGAGGATGAGCAGCAGCGACCCGAACCGCACGACCGACCGCTGCCGCAGCAGCCGCCGGAGGTGCGGGACGATCACGATCGGGCGGCGGCCACGCCGGCCACCCGCTCGGCCCGCAGTCGCTCCTGCCAGGTGTCGTCGAGCGGGGGCAGGTTGCTGACCCCGGTCGCCCAGCGCAACAGCAGGTCGGCCAGGGCCGGGTTGCGGGCCAGCGCCGGCCCGTGCGAGTACGTCCCGAGCAGTTTCCCGCGCCATGCGCCCTCGCTGCTGCCGTCGTTGCCGATGCCGGTGCTGACCCGGGCCAGCGCGGAGACGCCGGGGCCCAGGTGGGTCCGGCCGCCGTGGTTCTCGAAACCGCTCAGCGGGGGCAGCCCGAGGCGGGGATCGATCTCACCGGCGAGTTCGCCGACGGCCCGCGACGGCCCCCGGTCCGAGTGCAGGTCCAGCAGGTCCAGCCCGGCGCACTTGGTGCCCTTGGCGAAGAACGAGCCGCCGAGCAGTTGGTAGCCGGCGCAGACCGCGAAGACGACCGAGCCCTGGGCGACCGCCCGGTGCAGGCCCCCGTCGGCGATCAGTCGCTGCGCCCCGAGCGCCTGCGGCCCGTCCTCACCGCCGCCGAGCAGGTAGATGTCGGCGGTGGTGGGCAGCGGTTGGTCGGACCGGACCTCGATCGTCTCCACCGGCATGCCGCGCTGCTGGGCCCGACGGGCCAGGATCAGCATGTTGCCCCGGTCGCCATAGGTGGAGAGCAGGTCCGGGTAGAGCCAGGCGATCCGCAGCGTGCTCTCCGAGCCGCTGGGCGAGTCGGTCGCGTAACCGCTGGGCCGGTCGACCGGGAAGTACGAGTTAGTTGACACGGTCCAACTCCGCTCGGATGTCCTGGAAGGCGGTGTAGTTCGCGATCACCTCGAGTCGTCCCGGCGGCACCGCCGAGATCGCCTCCGTGAAGGTCTGTACGTGCCGGAACGGCACCTGGTTCACGTCCAACCGGACCGCCAGGTCGTACGCCCGGTCGCCGGTGATCAGCACCTGTCGGCCGCGCAGCGGGGCGAAGTCCACGTCGAACAGCCACGAGGTGTCCAGCCCGTCGGGGTCGCGGGCGTTGATGGACAGCAGGGTCGGCGCGTCGTCGGCCATGTCGAAGGCCTCCAGCCAGCTCGCCGGGTTCTTCGCCAGCAGCAGCCGGATGTTGCGCCCGTCGCGGACGACCTGGGCGTACCGGCCGGCGACCGAGGCGACCCCGCCCAGCCGGCTCACCGCGTCGGCCGGCCGTACGCCGAACTCGGCGGCGACGGCCAGCGCGGTGGCCGCGTTGCCGAGGTTGACCTGGCCGGGGAGTTGGAGTACCACCTTGTGCCAGGCACCGGACGGGTCGAGCACACCGTCGTCCTCGACCACCCACTGCGGCTCGGGTCGGCGCAGCCAGCAGCCGGTGCACCACCACTGGTCCTGGGCCCGCTCGATCGGCGAGCCGCACTCGGGGCAGACCCACGAGTCGTCGTGCCAGCGTTGCCCGGCGCTGAACCAGGTGACCGTCGGGGTGTTCAGGTTCCCGCTGCGCATCTCGGGTGGGGTCGCGGCCCAGACCACCATCGGGTCGTCGGCGTTGGCCACCACCCGCAGCTCCGGGTACCGCACCAGGGCGGACCGCCAGAGCTGGGCCATCATGCTGACCTCCTTGGCCCGGTCGAGCTGGTCGCGGGAGAGGTTGAGCAGGGCGACCACGTGCGGCTCGGTGGCCTCGAGGACCTGGGCCAGGTAGTGCTCGTCGACCTCCAGCACCGCGTACGGGGTGTTGCCCGCCTTGGCCAGCGCGGAGGTGTGCCCGCTGGGCATGTTGGCGCCGAAGGAGTTGGTGGCCACCGGGCCGAGTACACCCACGGCGGCGGCGGTCAGTCGGGTGGTGGTGGTCTTGCCGTTGGTCCCGGAGATGAGGGCGATGGCCCGGCCGGCCGACAGGTGCGCCAGCAGGTCCGGATCGATCTTCAGGCCGATCCAGCCGCCGATCACCGAGCCGTCGCCGCGGCCGGCGGCCCGGGACAGCGCCGCCGCCGTACGCGACACGGAGCTGGCCACCTTCGCCCGTAGGGGCATTCTCGCGTCCGTCACGCGAGCGAGGTTACCGGACAGCGGCGGTGCCCAGACCGTCGCACGAGGCGTCCGGTCGCGCGGGACCGCTCGACCGGCCCGGCGAGGCCGCCGGTCGTCTGCTCCACTTTCCGCCCCACCATTTCTCTCCCTCCACCTTTCTCCCCACTTTCCTCCCCGGACGGGGTTCGCGCTCGGCGATGGCGTGGTGATGGTCGGCGCAACGGCACTGGAAAGCGCGCGGCGAGTGCGGGGCGGCCGTACTCGCGGTCGCTTTTGATCTTTGTCGGAAAGCGGACGCCGGGAGGGCGGGCGGCACCCCTCCACTTCGCCCCACCCCCTCTGACGTGCAGTTTTGTGAATGACACCGTCGTGGTTTCCCTGCGTTTCCGGTTGCGGGTGGAGGGAAGTGGAGTAGAGTGGGGCCCAATGGTGGGGCCGGGAGGGCCCGCCGGCCCGGGGGACAGCGGCGCCGCGAACGCCGCTGCAAGGGCGAGGGGGTTGAGCCGTGTTTCTCGGCACTCATACCCCGCGCCTGGACGAAAAGGGCCGGCTGATTCTTCCGGCCAAGTTCCGGGACGAGCTGGCGGGAGGTGTCGTGATCACCAAAGGGCAGGAGCGCTGCCTGTACGTCTTTCCGACGCCCGAGTTCCAGCGGATCGCGGATCAGCTGCGCGAGCAGCCCATGACGCACAAGGCCGCCCGGGCGTACAGCCGGGTGTTCTTCGCCAGCGCGCACGACGAGGTGCCGGACAAGCAGGGCCGGGTGACTATTCCGGGCCACCTGCGGGAATACGCGGCGCTCGACCGGGAGCTGGTGGTCATCGGCGCCAGCACCAGGGTGGAGATCTGGGACAAGCGCGCCTGGGAGACCTACCTCGCGGAAAGCGAAGACGACTTCGCCGACATCGAGGAGGGGGTGTTGCCCGGCGGGCTGTAGGGCGGGCCAACACGCCCGACGTACTGCGAGATCTCCAGCCGCTCCTGTTCCTGGCGCCTCTTCCCCGGTGCCAGGCGCGCGATCCGCTGACCGGCCTTACCAGGGGCGGGTCGACGGGCCAGAGCGGATGGGGATCTGGCGGTATGACGAGCGGTTGACAGCATACAGGCGTGAACAGAGAAGGAAGCCGGTCAGTGGGGGTCGACATGGGGGAGCTGCGCGGCACGCACGTGCCAGTGTTGCTTGAGCGGTGTCTCGAGCTGCTCGCCCCCGCGCTGGACCGGGGCGACCGTACGATCCACGTCGATGCGACGCTCGGCCTCGCCGGCCACGCCGAGGCGGTGCTGGCCGCGTACCCGCGGACGATCCTGATCGGGCTCGACCGTGACCCCGAGGCCCTGGCACACGCCCGGGCCCGGCTGGCCCGGTACGCCGACCGGATCCACCTGGTGCACGCGGTCTACGACGAGCTGCCGGACGTGCTCGACCGGCTCGGTTATCCCACGGTCGACGGCGTGCTGTTCGACCTCGGGGTGTCGTCGCTGCAACTCGACGCGCCCGACCGCGGGTTCGCCTACGCCCAGGATGCGCCGCTGGACATGCGGATGGACCAGACCCGCGGGGTGACCGCGGAGGAGATCGTCAACAGCTACTCGCACGGTGAACTCGCCCGGGTGCTCCGGCTCTACGGCGAGGAACGGTTCGCCGGTCGGATCGCCTCGGCGATCATCCGGGAACGGGAACGGTCCCGGATCACCTCCTCGGCGTTCCTCGCCGAGCTGGTTCGGGACTCGATTCCGGCGGCTGCCCGCCGTACCGGTGGGCACCCGGCAAAAAGATCGTTTCAAGCGTTGCGGATCGAGGTAAACCGGGAGCTGGCCGCGCTGGAGACAGCGCTGCCGGCCGCGTTGGACGCGCTCGCGGTGGGCGGTCGGCTGGTGGTGCTGTCGTACCACTCGCTGGAGGACCGGATCACCAAGCAGGCGTTCGCCGGCCGGGCCCGGAGCACCGGTCCGGTCGAACTGCCGGTCGAACTGCCCGGCACCGGTCCGACGCTGCGGCTGCTCAACCGCAGCGCGGAGTTGCCGACCGAGGCGGAGGTCGCGGCCAATCCGCGAGCCGCCTCGGTGCGACTGCGGGCAGCGGAACGGATCGATCCGGACCGGGCGACCGGGCCGGCGGAGAACAGGCGGGCCGACCGCGAACGGCCCCGTCGACGGGTGAAGGCATTGCACGCCCCCGGTGCCGTGGCGCCGGGACGGTCCAACGTGGACCGGGAGAAGGGGCCATCGGGGCCAGGGGACGAAGGCGGGACGGCAGTAGAGGGGGAGGGATCATGAACGTCAACAAGCGCGACCACCGGGACCAGACCGGCGCGGAGCAGCGCACACCACGGTCGGGGGGCCGGACCGTGGCGGAGCGGGCGACGACGGAGCGGACCACCCGGGCGGCCCGGTCGGTGCCGGGTCAGCAGACTCGTGCCCGGGGGGCGCGCGAGTTCCCGACGCAGGGCAGTTTTCCGACCCAGGGCAGTGCCGCGCTCCGTTCGCCGGAGCTGGCGCCGACCCGGGACCACGCCGAGCGGGCGCGCGAGCGTGCTCGGGTAGCGCATCCGGCCGGCACGGACCGGGCCGGTGGCGCGGCTGCCCGGGCCCGCGAGGCACACCCCGCCGGTACGGGTCGGGTGGAGGCACCGCGGCTGCGGGTCGCTCCGCCGATGCCGGTGAGCGTGCCACGGGCGCCCTTCGTCGGGCTGATCCTGGCGGTTGTCGTCGGCGGGGTGCTCGGGGTCCTGGTGGTCAACACCAAGATCAACGAGAACGCCATCCGGTTGGACAAGCTGCAGAAACAGCAGGCCACGCTCGACCTCCAGCAGCAGCAGCTCGACAAGGAGATCGCCGACGCGCAGACGCCGGGCAACCTGGTCGCCCAGGCCCGCAAGCTGGGCCTGGTGGAGTCCGGTCCGCCGGCCTTCATCCGGCTGCCCGACGGACGGGTGATCGGCGTACCGCAGCCGGCCGGTGGGCAACCGGCCATCACCAGTCAGCAGAACGCGGGGGGTTAGCGTGTCGCCACGCTCCGATGAACCGCGCCGGGACGGGTCAGCGTCCCGGCGCGGTTCGTCCCAGGCCGGCTCGGAGCGGGACACCGGAGCACGCGGTGCCAACCGGGACGCCACCGGACGCGGCACCAACCGCGACGCCGCCGGACGGGGTGCCGCCCGGGGCGCCGCCCCCGAGGGCGAGCAGGGCCTCGGCGGGATCTCCGGCGCGCGGGCGTACACCCCTCGGGGTCGTACCCTGCGGGACGCGCCCGAGCTTCGCCGTACGCCCAGGTCCACCCGCTCGGCGGACCCGTTCCGACCCGCGTTGCAGGTGCTCGACGGCGGCCGGACCGGTGGCGGACGGACCCGGCGCGATGCCCCCGAGCCCACCGCCGGGCGCGGTGCCGGCACCGGGCGGCCGGTGCCGC
>NZ_JBSGCD010000068.1:0-16942 GCF_053601675.1 Micromonospora sp. NPDC004704
GGCCTTAGACATCCCAGATCTTCCCAAATCAGAAGGCACTTTCGCGTTCCCGGACCACGGCACCGCCCACCCTTACTGAAGGGCCGAGGCTAGTGATGGAAGGGGACCGGCTTCGCTATTCGGCCCAGCCTGCAGCTTGCCCCGACTCCCCCGCATCCCCCATCTCTCGTTGTCCGTCGAGTCGGTCGACAAACACGGGGACTACGCGATTCGGGTGATTCGCGAAACGGCGCAATATCCGTACCTTCGGCAAGGTTCCCAGAGCGGAACGCAAGCCCAAGGAGTCTGCATGCCCCGTGTCACCGTTGGCTCAGAGGGAGCCAACCCGATCGAAATCTATTACGAAGATCACGGCACCGGTACGCCGGTGGTACTCAGTCACGGATACCCACTCAGCGGGCGGGCCTGGGAGAAGCAGGTCGCCGCACTGCTCGCGGCCGGTTACCGTGTCATCACGTACGACCGGCGGGGTTGGGGAAATTCCAGCCAGCCCGCCAGTGGGTACGACTACGACACGTTCGCCAGCGATGTGAACGTGCTGCTCGAGAAACTGGACGTGCGCGACGCCATCCTCGTGGGTCACTCGATGGGGACCGGCGACGTTGCCCGGTACCTGGGTCGCTACGGCACCGGGCGGGTCGCGAAGGCCGTACTGTTGTCGCCGATCCCGCCGTTCCTCCTGCGAACGGACGACAATCCCGAAGGCGCACCGCAGTCCTTGTTCGATGGGTTCATCCAGGCCGCGCGGGCGGACCGGTACGTGTGGCTCAAGCAGTTCCTGGAGAACTTCTACAACCTCGACGTCTACGGCGGCTCGCTGGTCAGCGACGACGCGTTCCGGGCCAGTTGGAACGTGGCCGTGGCCGGATCTCCCCTCGCCGCGGTGGCCTGTATCCCGACCTGGCTCACCGACTTCCGTGAAGACCTGTCCAAGATTGACGTGCCGGTACTCGTTATCCAGGGCGACCAGGACCGGGTCCTACCCATCGGGGTGACCGGCCAGCGGCTGTCCGCCTTCATCGGGGATATGCGACTGCTCGTCATCGAGGGCGGGCCGCACGCCATCGCCTGGACCCACACCGATCAGGTCAACGCCGCCCTACTCGACTTTTTCCAGCAGTGAAAGGAAACACCGTGAAGTTGTCCTTCCGGCGCCGCCTCATCTACGTAGGCGTGGCCATCGGTGCCCTCACCCTTGGTGGTGCCGGCATCGGCACCGCGCAGGCCTCGACGAGTCACGTCGCGCACTCCCACCATCCGCGTCCCGCATCGGCCAAACCGACCGTCGTGCTCGTGCACGGTGCGTGGGCTGACGGGTCCAGTTGGTCGGGCGAGGTGAGCCGGCTACAGCACGACGGTTACCCGGTGGTCGTCGCGCCGAACCCGTTGCGCGGCCTGTCCAGCGACGCCGATTATCTGCGCGAGTTCCTCGGCGGGATCACCGGCCCGGTCGTCCTCGTGGGACATTCGTACGGCGGCGCGGTCATCACCAACGCGGCCACCGGCAACGCAAACGTCAAAGCGCTGGTCTACGTGGATGCCTACATCCCTGACGCGGACCAGAGCGTGGCCGAGCTCACCAGCCCCGATTCCGTGCTCGCGCCCGCCGGGACCAACCCGACGTCGGTGTTCAAACTCCTTCCGTACCCCGGTGCCCCGGCCGGCATCTACGACACCTACCTGCTGCCGAAGGTGTTCGAAGCGGCGTTGGGTGCCGGGCTGTCGAAGTCGCAGATCGCGGTGCTCGCGGCATCGCAGAGCCCGACCTCGCTGGTCGCACTGGGCGAGCATTCCGGTGCACCGGCGTGGGCGTCGATCCCGTCCTGGGCCCTCGTCGGCACCCAGGACAAGCTCATCCCCCCGGCGGCGCAGCTTGCGATGGCCGGACACGCGAAAGCCCACGTGGTGAAGGTGAACGCCGGTCACCTGTCCCTCATCACGGCGCCGGACGCGGTCACCAAGCTCATCGAGACCGCCGCCCGCACGACCGCCTGACCTACCCCCGACGGTCTTGGCTTCCTGACCACCGTTCAGGAAGCCAAGACCCGTACTCCCACGCGCCCGCGGCGATGTGAGCGTTCTTAGCACGGGGTGTTGTTGCTCCAACCGCCGTAGGTTTTCGCCGCGTCCGATCCTGACGCCGCTTCCACCACGTTGTCGCAGGAGTCGTAGCCGCTTCCGCTGCCGCGTTCCGGGCCCGACCCGGAGGGGTCGCTCATGGTGACGGGGCTGTTGTCGGCGTACGCGTAGCCGTTCCACTGCTGCGGTTCGGTCAGATCCTGGACCGGGTCGACGCTGACGAACCGGCCGGTGACAGCGTCGTACTCGCGGGCGCCGACGTGGACGAGTCCGACGTCGAGGTTGACCGGCTTGTTCAGGAAGCCGCGGTTGTCCGGGTATGCGTCGGTCGCACCTCGTGGTGCGCCGTAGGGGGTGTGTTGCCGCCACGTGGGGATCTGGGCGGTCGAGTCGAGGTAGAGACTCGGGGTGCCCTGGTTGTCGGCGATGGCGAACGAGAAGTTGGTACCGGTGCCGGTACGGATGGCGCTGCCGCCGCCCGGTAGTGGGTAGTAGCGGGTGCCGGTGACCGCGGTGGCGCCGTTGCGGAGTTCGAGTTGCTCGCCCGGCAGGTACAGCACGGTGCTCGACGGGTTCTTCTCCAGCAGTAGGTTGCCGTCGGCGTCGTACACCATCTCGCTGTTGCCGGCGGCGCCGCCGGTGACGGCGGTGAGCTTGCCTGCCTCGTTCCAGGTGAGTGTCTGGTTGCCCTGGCCGGCGTTGCGGCTGGTCATGTTGCCGGCGGTGTCGTACCCGTAGGTCGTGGTCCCGGCCGGGTCACCCGTGGTCGAGGTCAGGGCGTGGGGCGCAGTGGTGCTGTACTGGTAGTTCGTGGTGGTGTCGACACCGCCGGTCAGGTTGTGCTCGACCTGTTGGGTGCGGTTGCCGATCGGGTTGAGCTGCCAGCTCGTCCAGTAGGCACTGCCCGCGCCGATGCTGTTTCCGACCATGGTGTGGTTCGTCGTGGTCGGGGCGGCTGCGCAGCTGTCGGTGGCGGTCCACGCGGAGGTGAGCCGGGCGAGGCCGTCGTAGGCGTAGCACTGGGTTTCGGACGGGGTGGCGGCCGAGAGCCGCGTGCTTGTCTCGCGGAGGATGTTGCCGGCCGGGTCGTAGGAGTAGCTCTGTTTGTCGATGTCCTTCGGTGTGGCGGTGCCGCGACTGACGAGTTGGTCGATGAGCCGGCCGTCGTGCGGGTCGTAGGTGTAGGTGACCGATGCCTGGTTGGTCGAGTTTCCGAGGACCTGCTGGGCGACCCGGCCATAGGCGTCGTAGAGCACGTCGAGGGCGTAGCTGTTCTGCCCAGCCACGGCGGTGACCAGGTCGAACACGCCGGTGGTGGCGTAGTTGACGGTCTCGTTCGGCAGCCCGCCGTGGGACGTCAGGACGTCCTTAGTATGTAGGCCTGTCGTGGTGGCGTATTTGTGGGCGTAGGTGTAGGTACCGGCAAGGAGTGGGCCAGCGAGGGTCGCGGGGATCGTGACCGTCTCGCTGAGCGACTTGCCGAAGATGTTGAAGTCTTTGTACTGGACCGTGTAGGCGGCGCCGTTGACGTACGACGTGCTGGTGGTCAGGTGCCCGACCGGGTATTTCATCGTGGGCACGGCGTTGTCGGAGTTGTCGTACACCCAGGAGGCGACCCGGTTGGTGGTCGACTGCGCCTCGACGGTGGCGGCGTAGCTGCCCGTCTTCCGGTTGAGGGCGTCGTAGGTGTACGACAGCGTCTTGTTCCGACCGTCGGTGGCCTGGATGAGGTTGCCGTTGGCGTCGTACCGCATGGTGCTGGTGCCGGCGTCCGGGTCCGACTTGGCGACGACCTGGCCGAGCAGGTCGTAGGTCGACGTCCAGGTGTTCGAGGCAGTGTCCGTGACGGTCGTCTGGTTGCCCCTGGCGTCATAGCCGTAGCTGGTGTCGACCGTGTCGCCGCCGGTAATGGTGAAGACGCCGGTGAACGTGTTCGACGGGCTGTCGACCGTCGGTCGGGTCGTGTATCCGAGGAGGTGACTGGTGCGTCCGAGTGGGTCGAAAACGCTGGTCTTGGTGACACCGCCGGCCGGTGGGACCACGGTGGTCCGGTCACCGTTGTAGACGGTGGTTGTCGTGGAGACGGCGACGCCGTCCTTCGCGGCGGTGACGATCACCGCACGACCGAGGCCGTCGTAGGTGGTCCAGGTCTGGTTCGCGACCTGCTTGTGTAGGTCGGCGGCGCTGGCCGGGGTCGACACCGTGGGCAGGGTGGTGTCGTCCCACCAGCCGTTGTAGGTACGGGTGACCCAGCCCCGGCTGTCGTAGAACGAGTCGGTGACCATCCGGCCGCCGTTCGGCGTCATCGACTGGACCTGCCGGGTACGCAGCAGCGCGTCGTAGATGGTGACCGAGGTCTGGTAGAGCGACAGCTCGCTCATCTTCCTGGTGGTGGTGGCGGTGACACCGGTCTTCGACACCTGGTAGTCGAAGGTGTAGTTCGCCGGCAGGCTGGTCGCCCGCGAGTCGGTCCATACCCCCTTGATGCGACCGAGTGGGTCGTGTTGCTGTGTGGTGACGACACCGTTCGGGTCGGTCGAGGTGAGCGTCAGACCCCTTGCGGTGTCCAGGGTGGTGGACGAGGTCTGGTTCAGCGGGTTCGTGACACTGACGCCGATGGTGAGTCCGACCGCGTTCACCGCGTACGACGAGCTCGTCTTGTTGCCGTTGGCGTCGTAGGCGACAGTCGGACGGCCGTAGAGGTCGTACGGGTTACCTCGGCTGGTGGTCTGCCACACGTACGCGCCCGCGGTGTGGTCGGAGGCGGTACGGGTCATTGTCACGTCGCCGGTGCTCGGTGCTGTCGGCTGCGGCCAGGTGGTGGACCAGTCCTGGTCGTCGTAGTAGGTCCGGACGGCCCTGACGACCTGGGCCGGGCGGGACACCGTGCCCGGGGCGGTCAGGGTGTTGACGCTTCCCGGTACCGAGGCCGGGGAGCCCTGGGTGAAGCCGCCGCAGGCCACCGCGACGGTTTCGGTTTCAGCGGGCAGTCCGACGAGGTTCTTCGCCACGTTCGCCGGGGCGTACGTGTTGGTGGTGCACTGGTCGTAGGCCGGGTCCGCCGGCACCGTGTGGACGTAGGTACGTTGCAGCAGACCGAAGGAAGTGCTGGTGGTGGCGGTGTCGTAGCTGTTGTCGGTCTGGGTGACCCGCCAGGTCGTCGCTCCGGTTCCGGTGATCGCCTGCCGGTTGTACGTCTGCACCGGCGCTACCACGTTCGCGGTCAGGGCGGGCAGGCCGGTGCGGCTGCGGCTCGCGCTGGCCGCCGATACCCAGTACGACGTGATGGTGGAACTGTCGACCGGGCCGTTGTCGCCGCGATAGGACGTCGACTCCAGCACCATGCCGGACAGTTCGTCGGCGTCGTCGTGCTTGCCGCCCTGGGAGTCGGTGATACTCACCGCCGCGCCGCCGTTGTTCCGCGACATGCCCCGGTAGTAGGTGGTTTCGGACAACGTCTGCGGGTCGTCGACGCCGTCACCGTTTCTGGTCTGCACCTTGACGTAGCCCCGGAACTGCCCGTAGGTCCGGTTCTTCGCCTTGACGAGCTCGTTGTCGTCAAAGTGCCATGCGGCGCCGCCGGTGTAGCTGTAGCTGGTCGCGGTCTGCGCCGCGCCCCCGGTTGGGTCGGTCGAGGTCACCCTGGTGACCGCCCACTTGTTGAACCAGTCCCGGACGGGATCGGCAGAGCCGCCGGGGGTCCAGTAGACCGGGTAACAGGAGGAGGTGTTGGTGGCGGGGTCGATGGTCACCGGGGTGGCGCACGGTTTCGGCAGTTCGTAGGTTGCGGTGATCACCGAACCGGTTTCGGTGGTGACGGTGCCGATCCGGCGACGCATGAAGGCCGGCAGGCCGTCCGGGTTGGTCCGGTTCTGCAGCTCGACGTCACCGAACGAGACCGAGGGAAGCGCGATCGACTCGGTCGACCCGTCGGTCCTGGTGGTCGCTCCGGTGTGGGTGATCGAGTCCAGCCAGAGCGTGGGGGACGTTCCGTCACCCGTCGCCGGGAAGCGGTGCTCAAGGAGGTACGTGTCCACCGGCACATACTTCGACAACGCGGTCGACCATTGCCGGGTGCTGATCGACTTCAGCCGGACGGTGGAGAAGTGCGACGGGCTCCACGGCATGCAGGTCGTGCCCGCGGCGCAGACCAGGTCGTACGGCACGTCGGGCCAGTTCGCCTTTGTGCTGTCGCCCAGCGGTGCGCAGGTGCCCGACAGACAACGGTTGTCCGTGTTGAACGAGACCTGGTTCGGCACGGTGCCGTACGCGCCGCCGTCGCGGAAGCCGTAGTCGATTCGCGCGAGGTAGCTGTCGCGGGTGTACGGAACGTTGCTCGCACCCTTGTTGCGGCCGTAGTAGTTGACGTCCTGCTTGTAGTAGTACGCCATCGCGTTGCCGCGGATGTCCTTGACGTAGTCCAGATTCCAGCGGTACGCCATGGTGCAGACCGACGAGGCGAACCCGGCCGCGTTGTAGCACGGGTCGCCCGGGTGCGGCGAGTAGACCGGCTGGACGTCGACCGAGTTCGTGGTCTCCTTCCCCGAGGACCAGCCCGGCACCTGGTTGCGGCCGAACTCGTAGCTGGTGCCGTCGCGCAGTGTCACCCGCCAGTAGTCGGTGTTGTACGTGCCGGTGCCGTTGTTGGTGTCGGTGACGTGGGTGATCACCTCGCCCTTGTCACTCCTCGGCTTCCACACCTTCTTGCCCGCGTCCCAGATCAGGGAGGACGACGAGCCGTTCAGCGACAGGGTCAGGATCGGCCCGTCGTAGCACCTGTCCGGGGTGGACACCCGCGATGCGCTACCGCCCGGGTTGTCCGAGCACGACACGAACGACTGCTCGATGAACGACTTCGGGGTCGACCAGCCCTCGCCAACCCAGGACGACTGGGCCTGGGTCGAGGCGGTCTGTCCGTCCACGGCGCTCGAGTCGTAGTTGAGTGACAACGACGGAACCAGGGGCGACGAGGACGTCGGCACGGCCATCGGGTACGAGTAGGTGAACGATCCAATGTTGGTCCCGGCTGGCCAGGAGCCCGAGGGCATCAGGTCCGTGGCCGCGTACGTGCCTGCCTTGCCACCATCGGCAGTGGCGGCAACAGCCGCGAGCACCACGGGAGCCATGCTGGTGAGCTTCAGCCGCACCGACACGCTCTGGCCGACGGCGTCGTTCGTCGACGGGAGCGGCGTCGCCTTCCGGCAGGCAGGCTGTGCCGGGGTGCTGATGGCGCAGGCCGGTAGGGCTACCAGGCCCAGCCGGAGGCCGTAGTTGCCACCGTACGCCTGCGCGAAAGAGGCATAGTCGACCCCGACGGTGACCTCGCCCTGGACCTCGGCACCGGTGGTTCTCGCGGTGGCGGCACCGGTGCCCGCCACGGACAGGAGCACTCCGGCGACACCCGCTGCCTGTGCTGCCGCGCGGTCGTGCACCCGGACGTCGAGCGCGGGCGGGCCGGAGTAGCGGCCCTTGCTGTCGGCCGCCGCCTGTGCCCAGACCGGCGAGCGGTCGTCGCGTACCTTCGCCGTCCGGGCGCCGCTGACCGCGGCGGACGGGGTGCCCAGGGTGAGGGTGCTCGTGCCGGCCGCCGGCCAGCGGGTCTGGACCGGGGCGAAGGGCTTGGACGGCTTTGCCGGCGACGCGAAGTGCGTCGGAAGGGGCTTCACTCCGCGCACGGCCCGGACCTCGGGAGTGGCCAGCGGTGGTGTGAGTTTGGCGGTCACCGCCGCCGAGGCGTAAGTGACCGCCACCGCGCTACCCAGCAGCGTCGTGGCCACGGCGGCGGTGAGTACGCCCCGGATCCGCGCCCCGCGCGACAGCACCGCGTGTCGTCTCATCGCACCCTCACCCCGTCAGATCAAGGAACCAACCAGCCTGCGGATGTCGACCGCGTAAGACCGGGCGCCACTGTCCCATGATCAAACCGCCGAGCACGATCACGAACGGGTAACGGTCCAAGATCCAAAAGTGGCCGAAGTGGACGCTCCTCCCCCAATTGGGCAGTGACTCACATCGCACGCATGGCGGTCATCGCGATGATCATCGTCAGGTGCCGGAGCCTTCGGGCACCCCAACTGTCACATCTCGACGCTCACCCAGCCGAGCACCGTCGTCACAACGCGAAGGACCGCGATGGAAAGCCAGCCGGACCGGACCGTCGTCGTCCGGTAGAGGTCGGTGCGTACGAGGGCGATCATCGGGTCACCGCCAGTCGGAGAAAGACCTGATCTGGGTTGGGGATGTCGGCGGTCACCTCGTAGATGGGCACCTGCACGGCGAGCGCGATCGTGCCGGCGCTTTCGGCCGAGAGTCCGACCACCTCCGGGGTTGCCCGTCCGCGCTGACCCGGGCGTCGGCCCACTCGTACGCCTGCCACAGGCGACCCGGATCCCCGCCACGGATTCGTAGCCGGGCGGTCGCGTGACCGTACGAGTCCGCCAGGGGTGCCGTACACATGACCGAACACGCAGGACATGAGCAACGAAGCAACGACGCTCGGCCACTACATAGCGGACGAATGGAAACGGATCGCGGCCCAAACCTTCCATGAGACCATTTGTGGCGCACATCACAAGCAGTGGACCTGGAACCGAGCCCGACTGACGCCTTCCTTTTGCTGAAAGGCTTCTTTGAGGGTTCTGGTGCGGCTCTGGAGCGCGGCACGGCGTCCCCCTCTACTTCGTCTAAGGGGCGGTCACTGCCACGGAGGAATCGACCTCTGAGCGCTGTTGATGTTGCGATTGAAGCGCTGGCTTGCCCACCGGGCCGGTAATACGGTCGGCCGCATGCCCGAACTGATACTGCCGACCACCGGTTTGCGCGCCGCCCCTCTGAAGTGCCAGGACGACTGGGACCTCGGCGTGCACGAGGACGACTTCGGCCTTGGAAGCCCCGGGAGGTACGGACCATGCTGGATCTGAGGCCCTACCGGGACGCGCTCGCGCTGCCGGGGTTGCGACCCCTGCTGCTGGTCGCGATCCTCGCTCGGGTGCCGGTGGCGGCCACCGCGGTGGTGATGACGCTGCACGTACTCGACCTGGGCCACGGCTATTTCGCCGCCGGACTGGTCGGGGCCGCGCTGACGGTTGGTTCGGCGCTCGGCGCACCGCTGCTCGGCCGGCTGGTCGACCGGCGTGGCCTGCGGCCGATGCTGCTGCTGACCACCGTGGTCGAGGCGCTGTTCTGGGCGACGGCGCCGGTCCTGCCGTACCCGGTGCTGCTCGGCGCCGCGTTCGTCGGGGGGCTGCTCACCCTCCCGGTCTTCTCCGTGGTCCGGCAGTCGATCGCCGCACTGGTCCCGCCGACCCAGCGCCGTCAGGCGTACGCGCTGGACTCGATGTCGGTCGAACTCTCCTTCATGATCGGCCCTGCGGCGGCCGTGGCCATGGCCACCAGCGTCTCGCCCACCCTGACCATGTATGCAGTCGGCGGCGGCATCGTGCTGGCCGGACTCACCCTGCTGGTACTCAACCCGCCGTCCCGCGCCCGGGACGAGGAGACGACGCCGGCGCAGCCACTGCCCCGCCGGCAGTGGCTGACCCCACGGCTGATCGGGCTGCTCGCTGGCGGCGCGGCCAGCACACTGGTCATCGCCGGCACCGACGTGGCGGTGGTGGCGGTACTGCGAGACGCCGATCAGGTCGAATGGGCCGGTGTGGTGCTGGCGCTCTGGGCCTCGTACTCGTTGGTCGGCGGCTTCACCTACGGCGCGCTGTCCCGCCCTGTGCCGTCAGTGGGCCTTGCCGTGGTGCTTGGTCTGGTCACCATTCCGGTCGGTCTGGGCAGCGGCGAGTGGTGGCTGCTGGCCCTGGTGCTGCTGCCGTCCGGGGCCCTCACCGCGCCGACCGTAGCCGCCACCTCCGACGCGGTGAGCCGGCTGGTGCCGGCGAGCGTACGGGGCGAGGCGATGGGCCTGCACGGCTCGGCGATGGTGGTGGGTCTGGCCCTCGGCGCCCCGCTGGCCGGGGCGGTGATCGATGCCTCCGCACCGACCTGGGGCTTCGCCGCGACGGGCCTGCTCGGCGCGCTGATCGCACTGGCGGTGCTGCCGGCCGAGTTGCGTCACCGACGATCCGACGTCGCCGCTGAAGCCGCCACCACCCCGGTCCGCAAACTAGACCCGGACTCCGCAAGATCACCCGCAAGGTAAGTCCGGATTCCGCAAGCTTCGGGCGGACGCCACACCAACGAGGGCGAATCGCATCGGATCGAACAGGTGGGGGCGACTGGCAGGAGCGCGTATTCGTCTGGGGCGAGTTCGCTCGTCTTCTAACTCTGGCGGTTACGCATGGTGACCATCCAGCAGGGGCACACCCTCTCCACCGCATTCAGGGCAGCCCAGGGATCACCAGCGCACTGTACTCGGCGAGCATCCTCTTCTACCGCTGGTCGAGGGCGTCGTTCGGAGAACCGTGACGGACCTGTCGGCCGTCTACCCACCGACGACACCGCATCTGCCTGCCTTGGTGCCGCGCCTCCATCTGGGCCACTGGCACAATCACCGCTGTGACGACCTTCGAGTTCCGGGTCACCCATGTGTTTGACATCGGAGTACGCCGCGGGCTGCTCGTCGTCGGTACCGTACTGCAGGGCACCGCTCGATCGAGCACAAGGCTCCGTGATGTCTCGGCCGGGCATTCATTCACCATGCTAGGTATTGAACTGAACTGCTCGCAGAACCCGGACAAGAGTGGTTTCGCCCTCGTCGTGGACCGAGCCGAGCGTGACTACGCCCAGCCCGGGCGCATCTGGGTCGCAGATGACGAACCATAATCAGGTGCACTGATCTGCCGCCGTGCGTGCCGACCCAGTCGGAGCCATCACGCTTGCGACCACCCCTCGATGCCGGTCGGCGATGAACTGCAGGTAGCCGGCGCCGGGTGAAACGGATGGCTCCGCCGATCGAGTGGCGTCAGCAGGTGACCGCGATGGCCGTTACCGTCACGACGCAGGCCGTTCGGGTCAGCCTCCCGAGCTTGTAGGAGACATTGCCGGTGCAGGTCGCCCAGGCAGCGCAGTGTCTCAGCGTACCCGCCTCGAAGGGAATCTGAAGGAAATCGTAAGCGGTCCTCGGCAGAGTTCTCCCTGTCAGCAGCGACATCGCAACCACCTTGGAGAACATCCCATGCGCAAGCTCATCAACTCCACCTACCTCACCCTCGACGGCGTCGTCGAGAACCCCATGTGGACGTCGCCCTACTTCGCCGAGGAGGCGGCCGAGTTGGCCGCCGAACTCACCACCGGCGCGGACGCGCTGATCATGGGCCGGGCCACCTACGACGGTTTTTCACAGGCCTGGCCGGCCATGGACGAGAGCGACCCCGCCACCGGTGCCGCCTTCTTCAACAACGTGAAGAAGTACGTGGCGTCGACGACGCTGAAGGACCCCTCCTGGAAGAACACCGAGGTGCTGGAAGGGGATCTGGTCGAGGCGGTCGCGAAGCTCAAGGCTCAGGACGGCAAGGACATCGTGCAGTACGGGTACGGCGAGGTCACCGCGCAGCTCGTCAAGGCCGGCCTGGTCGACGAGGTGAAGTTCTGGATCCACCCGGTCATCGAGGGTGTTCCCAGCTTCACCAGTGTGCTGAGCAACGTAAAGGCCACGTTCGAACTGATCGACACCCGGATCTTCAAGAACGGCGTCATCGTCGCCACCTACCGGCCCAAGGCCACCGCCTGATCGAGGGAGAGCTTCGCGCCCTCGGCCACCAGGTCGTCGAAGCGTTCCTGGCCGATCGAAGCAACCGCCCGTCGCGCCGTCCGGTCGAGCTCGTCCTGCTCGGCCGGGGCGGCCGGGGCGGCATTCTGATCGCGGGCGGTGGCTGCGGCGCCCAGCAGCCGGGCCGCCACGGAGGGCTCTGCCAACGCGGCTATGCCCTCGACCGCGCCGATGCCGTCACGGGTGGAGCCGATGGCGGCGTCGTACGCCTCCAGATGCAGTGCCCGGGCGGCCGACGGGTCGCCTTGGAGTTCGCGCGCGTAGCCCAGCTCGACCAGGATCATCGGCAGGTACGGCGGCGGCTGCGGCTCGATCCGACCCTGGTCGGCGATCCGGGTCAGGTGGGTGACGGCCTGGTCGAGGCGGCCCGAGCGGCGGGCGGCGATGCCGAGGCCCATCTCGGCGAACACTACCGCGGCGGGTGCCCCCTGTTCGGCGGCCAGCCGGTAGGCGCGTTCTGCCAACTCCCGCGCGACCTCGTAGTCCCGGCCCTGCACAGCTAGCCAGGCCAGCCAGGACAGCTTGCCGCCGACCTCGGGCCACAGCGAAAGCTCGGTCGCCCAGCGCAGCCCCTCCCGGTGCACGGCGGCGGCCCGCTCGTTCTGGCCACGGAACTCCGCCAGCCCGCCGAGCCAGTCGCTGGCCCGCAACCGCCCCCATCGGTCGCCGAACTCGGCGAAGAGCGCGTCGCTGCGGGTGGCAGCCGCCTCCAGCGCGGGCGGATCACCGGCCGCGTGCGCGAGCATCGCCCGCGACGTCAGCACCGCCGCCTCGGTCCACGAGTCGTCGAACTCCTCCGGCAGCAGCAGCGCGGCGAGCGCCAGGTAACCCCGTTCCAGCACGGCGTTCGCCACGAACCAGACCGCCCGCCCGGCCGTATCAGGAGCAAGCACATCCTGTACGTCCGAAGGCACCCGCTCGCCTTGCAGCAGAGCGAGACCGAGTCGCCAGGGCGCGGCGAGGCGCTCTTCTTCGGCCGTGCCGACCAGCGCCAGGGCAGCGCGGGCCTCGCTGAGCCGGCCCCGCAGCACCCAGTACCAGGTGAGTGCGAGTGCCAGCCGTAGTCCACCGCCATGAGTGAGCGCCGCCTGCAGGTTGGCTCGCTCGGCGTCCAGGGTCGCGAGCCACTCCCGCTGCTCGGGGCCGCGCAACAGGGGATCGGCGCGCTCGGCGAGCGACCGGAAGTACGCGGCGTGCCGGCTCCGGATCGCGGCGGCGTCGGTGAGCTGCGCGGCGCCGAACTCCGCGACCGACTCCAGCAGCCGGTAACGCGGCCCCGGCTCGGCCACCACGAGCGACCGCTCCACGAGCCGGTCCACGGCGTCCAGGCCGGCGTCGCACACCTGCTCGGCGGCCTGGGGTGTGCAGCCGTCGCGGAACACCGAGAGCCGCGCGAGCACCGCTCGGTCCTCCGGGTCCAGCAGATCCCAGCTCCACGCGATCACCGCGGTCAGGGTGCGCTGCCGTTCCGGCACATCCCGCTGCCGCGTGGTGAGCAGCCGGAAGCGGTCGTCAAGGCGATCCACCACGCCCTGTACGCCGAGCGCGCGCACCCGGGTCGCGGCCAGTTCCAGCGCCAGGGGGAGGCCGTCCAGCCGGCGGCAGAGCTGCGCCACGGCCGGTGCGGTCTGCTCGTCGAGCCGGAACCCCCGGTGCTGAGCGGCGGCGCGCGCCACGAAGAGCCGGGCTGCGGCCGACCGCCGTACCGCGTCGACGTCGGTCGGGTCGGACGGCAGCGCGAGCGGACCCACCTCCCAGATCCGTTCGCCCGCGAGCAGCAGCGGCTCGCGGCTGGTGGCCAGCACGCGCACCCCGGGCGCATCGCGGAGCAGCCGCCCGACCAGTGCGGCGACCGCTCCGATCACATGCTCGCAGTTGTCCAGTACGAGCAGCATCTCGCGGTGCCGCAACGCCGCCACCAGACGGTCGGCCGCAGACCCGGTCGTGCCCGGTGCCTCGTGCAGACCGAGAACCCCGAGCGCCTGCTCCGCCACCCGCGTGTCTGCTGCCGCAAGCGGCGCCAGCTCCACCAGATGTACGCCGTCCGGCTGCACCTGTTCGGCTGCGGCCGCCGCGGCGAGCCGGGTCTTGCCCACCCCGCCCGGCCCGACCAGGGTGAGCAGCCGGCCGGCTGGGATGAGGGTGCGCAGCTCCGTCAGGGCCTCGGCCCGGCCGATCAGCTCGTCCAGCTGGGCGGGCAGGCTGTTCCGGACGATCGCGGACTTGGGTGGGGCGCTGAGGCCCGGGTCCTGGTCGAGGATCTGTCGGTACAGGGCGGCCAGTTCGGGGCCCGGGTCGAGGCCCAGCTCGTCGGCGAGTCGTTCGCGCAGCCCGGCGTAGCTCTCCAGGGCCTCGGCCTGCCGCCCGGCGGCGTACAGGGCGCGAATGTGCAGGCCGCGCAGGCCCTCCCGCAGCGGATGGCGCTCGACCAGCTCGGCCAGCTCCGCAGCCACCATGTCGTGCTCGCCGCTGGCCAGCCGGGCCTCGGCGAGCCGCTCGTACACGAGGAGGCGCTGCTCGGTGAGCCGGGTCGCCTCGGCGCGGGCGAACTCCTGGTCGGCCACGTCGGCGTACGCCTGGCCGCGCCAGAGCGCGAGCGCCGCACCGAGCCGGACCACGTCGGCTGCGTCGGCGAGCGCGGCGAACCGGTCGGCGTCCACATCGTCGGCCCGCAGCCGGTAGCCCGGGGGCCGCGACTCGATCAGATCACGGGCGCCCGGTTCGGCGTCGTTGAGCGCCTTGCGCAGCTGCGACACGCGCACCTGCAGCGCGGCGGCCGGGTTCGCGGGTGCGTCGTCGCCCCACAGATCCTCGATGAGCCGGTCCGCGGAGACCACCTTGTTGCGGTGCGCCAGCAGGTCGGCGAGCAGCATCCGCACCTTGGCGCCGGGCACCACCACAGGCTCGCCGTCGTCGGTGGTGACGGCGAGCGGACCGAGAATCCCGAAACGCACAGCGGGACATGCTACGGCGGTAAGTCGACCGTAAGCGGAGCCACGCACGCTGGACCCATGGAGATCTATTTCGAGGACCACGGCACCGGCCCGGGACGGCCGTTGATCCTCGTGCCCGCCGCACTGTCCGGCATCCGTACGTCGTACGGCGTGCTGATGCCGTTGCTGGCGAGAAGGCGGCGCGTGGTTGCGATCGAGCTGCCGGGGCACGGCCGGACTCCCGACTGCGACGGCCCGTACACGGTCGAGGGTTTTGCGGCGGAGGTGGTGCACCTGCTGGACCGTCTCGGCCTGCCGCAGGCGGACGTGCTCGGCTGGGGTCTGGGCGCCGCGGTCGCACTGCGGGTCGGCACCCACCACCCGGCGCAGGCAGGCCGCCTCGTGCTCGCCTCGTCCACCTTCGACCGCGGTGGCCTGCACCCCGGGCTACTCGACGGCGCCCAGCGCCTACGGCCCGAGCACCTGTACGGCTCGGAGCTGCACGAGGAATACCTGCGGACCGCGCCCGACCCGGCCGGCTGGGACCGCCTCGTCACCAAGATGGCGGTGCTGGACGCGCATCCGCCCGAGTGGACGCCCGCGCAGATCCGGTCCCTACGGGTCCCCGCGCTGGTCGTGGTGGGTGACGCGGACATCGTACGGCCGGAACATGCCGTACGGATGTTCCGGCTGCTCGGCGGCGGCGTGCCCGGCGACGTCTGTGGGCTGCCGCGCTGCCGCCTCGCGATCCTGCCCGGCACCACACACGCCTCGCTGCCGCAGCGGGCCGCGCTGCTGGCCCCACTGGTGGAGGAGTTCCTCGACGAGGGCCTCCATCCCCCGGAGGCGACCGGAAGGCAGCGACCCACTCCGAGGTCAGCCCCTCGGACGGGATGACGGCGGCACCCACGCGGTCGAACATGATCCTGGTGCGGTCGTCGAGGTCGGGGTGGGGGACCAGCGGATTGTTATTTCGAGCGTGCCACGGTCGCCGGGAACCGGATCTCCGTTCTCGTCGTCTGACCGGCATGACGACACGGACACCCCTTCTGGGTCTGGCGGCGGCCGTACCTGCGTTGCTTCTCCTGACCGCATGCGGCCCCCAGCCTGGCGTCGGAAGCCCGCCTCCGGCACCTGTCGGGTCCCTGGACGGCGACGCCGTCGTGCTGCGGATCGATCACACCGGCGGCTTCGTGCCCGTCGAAACGATCCCGAGCCGTCTGCCCCTGGTGTCGATCTACGGCGACGGTCGGGTGATCACCCTGGGGCCGACGACTCTTGCCCACCCCGGCCCGGCGCTACCTCACCTGCTACAGACGGTGATCTCCGCCGACAACGTGCAGACACTGTTCGAGAAAGCGCAGGAGGCGGGCGTTGGCACCGCCACCGACCTCGGCCAGCCGCCGGTCGCCGACGTGCAGAACACCCGGTTCACGCTGGCCACCGCCGAGGGCAGCAAAACGCTGGAGGTCGTCGCGCTCGGCATGGAGGAGGCCGGCGGCCTGAGCGACGCGCAGAAGGCGGCCCGCGAGAAGCTCTCCGAACTGGTCAACGAATTGAGCGACGTGCGCGCCACGCTCGGTGCCGGCACAGTCAAGGAGCCGGAACCCTATCCGGCGGTGGCGATCGCGGCGATCGCGACGCCGCACGTGACGCAGCCCGATCCGGCGCTGCCGGCCCAGCCCGCCGTAGCCTGGCCGGGACCGGCCTTGCCTGGCGACAGGCTCAAGGCCACCCTCGACGTCGGCTGCGTGGTGGTCGCCGACGACGAGGCGGGCAAGGTGGTCGACGCGGCCCGGAAGGCCAACGCCGACACACCATGGGAATCGGACGGCAAACAGTGGAAGATCGTATTCCGGCCGCTGCTTCCCGAGGAGACCGGCTGCGCCGACCTGGCCGGGCAGAGCTAGACCGCCGCCGCCCTGGCCGGAGCACGACGGCAGATCTGCGAACGCTACCTCGTGTCGGTTGACACACGGTTGAGCTGCCATGCCGCGAGGACCAGTCCGATGTGCGAGAAAGCCTGCGGAAAGTTACCCAGCTGGGCCCCGCTGTACGGGTCAATCTGCTCGGCGAAGAGCCCCAGATCGTTGGCGCTGTCGGCGAGATTCTCGAACAGCGCGGCCGGATAGCGCCTCTTTCTCTACAAGAGGGCTATCGGTGTGTCGAAGGGGGCGGTGGGAAGGAGCGGCGCCAGGGGGTGTCGGCGGTC
>NZ_JBSGCD010000069.1:0-16081 GCF_053601675.1 Micromonospora sp. NPDC004704
CCTGACGATGCCCGAACGTCACCACACCCGGCCTGGCCACCAGCACCTCCAGCACAACCAAGATCAGTTGCACTGAATCCTAGAAACCGCCGGCCAAAAACCGTCGCTAACTTCATGATCAACGAGGTGATCGACCGGTGCGCGGGGTGAGGGGTTAGCGGACCGTTAGCTGGAGGGTGTGCCAGCCGGTGGCGCCGTCGGGGGCTACCGGGCGGGGTTGGCTGGGTTGGGTTTCACCGGTGGCGTCGGTGGCGCGTACGCGGAGGGTGTGGTCGCCCTCCGTTGCCTGCCACTGCCAGGACCACTGCACCCAGGTGTCCACGGAGGCGGACGGGGCGAGCGTGGCCTGCTCCCACGGGCCGCCGTCGACCTGCACCTCGACCTGCTTGATCCCCCGGTGCTGCGCCCAGGCCACCCCGGCGACCGTGACCGGGCCGGGGGTGAGCCGGTTGCGCGACCGGGGCGTGTCGATCCGGGACTGGGTCTTGATCGGCCCCTCCGGCGACCAGCCGCGCGGCACCCAGTAGGCGTCGAAGTCGGAGAACCGGGTCAGCTCCAGCTCCACCACCCACTTGCAGGCCGAGACGTAGCCGTACAGGCCGGGCACCACGACCCGGACCGGGAAACCGTGCTGGACCGGAAGCGGTTCGCCGTTCATGCCGACCGCCAGCATGGCATCGCGCCCGTCGCGCATCAGCGCGGTCGGAGTGCCGCAGGTCCAGCCGTCGGCGGACCGGCCCACCACCTGGTCGGCGTCGTTGAGCGGCCCGGCCTGGTCGAGCAGGTCCTTCAGCGGTACGCCGAGCCAGCGCGCGTTGCCGATCAGGTCCCCACCGACCTCGTTGGACACGCAGGCGAGCGTGATGTCGCGCTCGATCAGCGGACGGGCGAGCAGGTCGGCGTAGTTCAGGGTGATCGGGTTGCGGACCCGGCCGTGGATGCGCAGTTGCCAGGTTCCCGGGTCGACCTGCGGCACTACCAGCGCGGTGTCGATCCGGTAGAACTGGGAGTTCGGCGTGGTGTACGGGGCCAGTTGCGCCAGCGACAGGTCGGCACCGGCCGGCACCGGTGGCGCCGGGCTGGCCGGGGCGGGCAGCGTCACCGCCGCTCGGGCGTCGGACACCCCGCGCCGGGTGGCGATCCAGCGCCCGCCGAAGCCGCTCAACGCCGCGGCCCCCAACGTCACCCCCACCCCGGTCAGGAACCGTCGCCGCCCCTCCGCGAAATCCTCCCGGTCGGCCAACTCCCGCCGCTCGGCCGCACCCCGATCCTCGGCCGCTCCCCGAGCCTCGACCGGCTCCCACTGCTCAGCGGCACCCCCACTCCCGGCCGACTCCCGCCGCTCGGCCGCACCCTCCCGCTCGGCGGCACCCTCGCGCTCGGTCACCTCCCGAGCGCCGGTCAGGGATGGCACGGTGGATTCGACCAGGGGTGCGTCCGGCCAGGGAGCGGGGACCAGGACGGCACGCAGCCGGCGGAACACTCCGGCCGCGAGGGCGGCGCCGACCAGCGAGGGCAGTACGGCACCGGCGCCCGCACCCGGACGGGTCAGTGCCGCGATCGCCCCGACGAGGCCGAACAGGGCGATGCCGGCGTACCCGACCAGTGGGGCGCGCAGGGCGCGTACGCCGATCAGCGCGGCGAAGCCGGCCAGCAGTACGCCGGTGCCGACCAGCAGCGCGGTCTTGTCGTGTACGCCGAACACGTCGATCGCGAACTGCTTCAGCGGCTCGGGTACGAGGTCGACCACGACCCCGCCGACCGCGACCAGCGGAGCGGACCGCGCCCCGGTCAGTACGGCGACCAGTTCGGCCGAGCCGATCGCGACCGCGGCGGCGGCGATCCCGGCCAGTGCGCCGTACCTGCGCTGTTGGGTGCTCACCCGCCCAGTGTTGACGATCACGGAGCGGACCGGTAGTGACGTGGACCTCGGGCAGACGCAAACCAGGGTAGATCCGCGCGGATCTACCCTGGTTCGACGGTTACTACGGGTGTTGCGGTGTTACCGGGTGATCAGAAGCCCGGGCCGTGCTGGTGGCCGTGGCCGTGGCCACCGCCGGCGGGAGCCTCCGCCTTGGCCGGCTTCTCCACGATCAGGCTCTCCGTGGTGAGCAGCAGACCGGCGATCGACGCGGCGTTGATGACCGCGTTGCGGGTCACCTTCACCGGGTCGACGATGCCGGCCTTGGCCAGGTCGACGTACTCGTCGGTGGCGGCGTTGAGGCCGAAGCCCCAGTCGCTGCCGGCGACCTTCTGCACGACCACGTAACCGTCGTGACCGGCGTTCTGGGCGATCCAGCGCAGCGGCTCGACCAGCGCCTTGCGGACGATCGAGACACCGACCTTCTCGTCACCGGTGAAGCCCAGGTCGTCGTCGAGCACCGAGGCGATCTGCACCAGTGCGGCGCCGCCGCCCGGGACGATGCCCTCCTCGACCGCGGCCTTGGTGGCGGCGATGGCGTCTTCGATGCGGTGCTTGCGCTCCTTCATCTCGACCTCGGTCGCCGCGCCGGCCTTGATCACCGCGATGCCACCGGAGAGCTTCGCCAGCCGCTCGGCCAGCTTCTCCCGGTCCCACTCGGAGTCCGAGGCCTCGATCTCCTTGCGGATCTGGGCGACCCGGTCGGCCACCTCGGTGTCGCGGCCCTTGCCGTCGATCACCGTGGTGTTGTCCTTGTCGACCACGACCCGGCGGGCGCTACCGAGCACCTCGAGGCCGACCGCGTCGAGCTTGTAGCCAAGCTCGGGGGCGACCAGCTCGGCGCCGGTGATGACCGCCATGTCCTGCAGCAGCGCCTTGCGGCGGTCGCCGAACCCGGGGGCCTTGACCGCGCAGACCTTGACGGTCTTGCGGATCGAGTTGACCACGAGCGTGGACAGGGCCTGGCCCTCGACGTCCTCGGCCACGATGAGCAGCGGCTTGCTGGTCTGGAGGACCTTCTCCAGCAGCGGCAGCAGCTCTTCGATGGCCGAGATCTTCTGAGTCGTGATCAGGATGTACGGGTCGTCGAGGACCGCTTCCTGCGACTCGGCGTCGGTCACGAAGTTGGGCGAGATGAAGCCCTTGTCGAACTGCAGGCCCTCGGTGACCTCCAGCTCGGTGGCGAGGGTGGAGCCTTCCTCGACGGTGATGACACCGTCGCGGCCGACCCGCTCCATCGCCTCGGCGATCAGGTCGCCGATGGTCGCGTCCTGCGCGGAGATGGTCGCCACGTGCGCGACCGACTCCCGGCTGCCGACCTCGACGGCCTTGGTGAGCAGCGCCTCGGACACCTTGGTGGCGGCCGCGTCGATGCCCCGCTTGAGACCGGTCGGGTTCGCCCCGGCGGTCACGTTGCGCAGGCCCTCGCGGACGAGTGCCTGGGCCAGCACGGTCGCGGTGGTGGTCCCGTCGCCGGCGACGTCGTTGGTCTTGGTCGCCACCTCCTTGACCAGCTGCGCGCCGAGGTTCTCGTAGGGGTTGGTGAGTTCGATCTCCTTGGCGATGGTCACGCCATCATTGGTGATCGTCGGTGCACCGAACTTCTTGTCCAGAACGACGTTGCGCCCGCGCGGGCCGAGGGTGACCTTGACCGTGTCGGCGAGCGTGTTGACACCGTGCTCCAGCAGGTGCCGGGCGTCATCCGAGAAGCTCAGAATCTTCGCCATGTTTTACTCGGGTCCCTTCACACAGCACTGCCCCGGCCCGGCATGCCGGTCCGGGGCAGTGATCACTGATCGGTCAGATCACTACTTCTCGATGACCGCGAGGACGTCGCGGGCGGAGAGTACGAGGTACTCCTCGCCGGCGTACTTAACCTCGGTGCCGCCGTACTTCGAGTAGAGGACCGTGTCGCCGACCTTGACGTCAACCGGGATCCGGTTGCCCTTGTCGTCGATGCGGCCCGGGCCGACGGAGAGGACAGTGCCCTCCTGCGGCTTTTCCTTGGCGGTGTCGGGGATCACGATGCCCGACGCCGTGGTCGTCTCAGCCTCGTTCGCCTGGACCAGGATCCGGTCCTCGAGCGGCTTGATCGCAACCTTGGTCGCGGTAGTCACGGGCATACCCTCCTGGGGTACTGGTTTCTGTGCTGACCAGCAAGCCGGCCAGCGTCAATCTGCCACATGCCACCGGGCGGGTCCGTCGTCGCGGGAGCCGGTCCGCCTGGCGTTTCAGCCACCGGACCGGAGCCCGGAAGCTGGCACCCTCAGACTGAGAGTGCTAACGGCAGGTTATGCCGGTGGCTAGCACTCCGTCAAGGAGAGTGCCAACATGGCGGCCGGCGTGTTCGGCGAAACCCCTTACCAGGACACCGGCGGACCGGCTCCGCCGCACCTTCCGGACGCCGCGCCCGTCCCACCAGCGATCGACGTGTACTGCCTCACATCCGGCGTGTGCTGCCTCACAATGACTCGATGGACCTCGACCAGCTCGCCGCGCTGCGTACTCCGGTCGGGTTGACCGCGCTCGCCGCGGCGGCCGAGTTGGCCGGCGGTGACCCGCTGGCCGCCGCCACCGCGCTCCGGTCGGCGGGCCTGCCCGGGCCGCTCGCCGCCACCGCCCTCACCCAGGCCGAGCTGCGCCGCCGCGCGGTCGGCAAGTTCGGCCCGGCCGCCGCCGGGATGTTCTTCACCCGCGCCGGCCTGGAGCAGGCCACCAGGGCGGTGGTCGCGGACCGGCGAGCGCGCCGGTTGCGGGCCGCCGGGGTGCGCACCCTGGCCGACCTCGGTTGCGGCCTCGGCGCGGACGCGCTCGCCGCCGCCCGCGCCGGGATCCGGGTGTACGGGGTGGAGGCCGACCCGGCCACCGCCGCGCTGGCCGCCGCGAACGCGGAGGCGGCCGGGCTGGCCGGCTGTTTCACCGTCGAGTGCGCCGACGCCACGAGTTTCGACCTGACCGGGATGGACGCGGTCTTCTGTGATCCGGCCCGGCGCTCGACCGGCGGCCGGCGGATCTTCGACCCGGCCGCCTACTCCCCGCCGTGGGACTTCGTCCTCGGCCTGGCCCGGCGGGTCCCGTGCACGGTGGTGAAGGTCGCTCCCGGCCTGGACCACGCGCTGATCCCGCCCGGCGCCGAGGCGGAGTGGGTCAGCGTCGACCGGGAACTCGTCGAGGCCGCCCTCTGGTGCGGCCCGCTCGCCGCAACTCCCCGCCGCGCCACCCTGCTCCGGCCCCCCGCTGCCGCTTCCGGTGGTACAAGGGCCCCTGCCCAACGCTCGGGCGAGACCGGGGACGACGGGGTCCGGGTGGCCGAGCTCACCGGGACAGGTGCCGTCGAGGCGCCGGTCGGCCCGATCCGTCGGTACGTCTACGACCCGGACGGCGCGGTGGTCCGGGCCCACCTGGTCGCCGAGTTCGCCCTCACCGTGGACGGCACTCTCGCCGACCCGGACATCGCCTACGTGTACGCCGACAAGCCGCGGCCGACCCCGTACGCCCGCTGTCTGGAGATCACCGACGTGCTGCCGTTCTCGCTGAAGCGGCTGCGCGGCCTGCTCCGGATGCGCGGGGTCGGTCGGGTGGAGATCCTGAAGCGGGGTTCGGCGGTGGATCCGGAGCGGCTCCGGCGCGATCTGCGGCTCGCCGGCACCGAGCCGGCCAGCCTGGTCCTGACCCGGGTGGCCGGCGCGCCCACCGTGCTGGTCTGTCAGCCGGTGGCTCCGAACCGGTAGGGTCCCGGCCGTGGCAGGTCAGGGGACCCCGGCAACGGCACTGCTGGTGAAGCAGAAGGTCGCGCACACCACCCACCCGTACGACGTGCCGGTGGAGTCGCCGCGTTACGGCGCGGAGGTGGCCGCGGCTCTCGGCGTGGACCCGGAGCGGGTGTTCAAGTCCCTGATCACCGAGGTCGACGGAGCGTTGACCGTGGCGGTCGTACCGGTCACCGGGGAACTGGACCTCAAGGCGTTGGCGGCGGCGGTGGGCGGCAAACGGGCGGCGCTGGCCGACCGGACCCTGGCCGAACGGACAACCGGTTACGTCCGGGGCGGGATCAGCCCGCTGGGCCAACGGAAACGGCTACCCACCGTAATCGATTCGTCAGCGGAGCGTTTCTCTACTGTGTACGTCTCCGCCGGTCGCCGGGGCCTTGAGCTCCAGCTCGCACCGGCCGACCTGATCCGGCTGACCAGCGCAATCAGCGCCTCGATCGCCGCCGGCGCCTGATCCGCGTACTGCCCACTATCGACCGACTTGCGGCTGCATGCCGGTACTTGGTCAGCCAATGACCGTCGTTGCGCTCTGTGCTTTTTCTTACACAAAATTGATAGCACTCGGCCGTACGGCGTGAGCCGACACCGACCCCCTTCGCGCCACGGTTCGGTCATTTGGCCCGCCGCGTGCCGAACCGGGCGGCAAATCGGCACGATCCGCCCAGGCGATTCAGGCCCATGACGGCCGGGTGTCAGTCGCGTTGCTGAATTGTTATCGCAGGCAACAAAACTCGTGGCCTCGGCACTCTTGTGCCTCACCCCGCGAGCGCAATACGTTGCCGGACACAACAAAAGTAAGTACGGCCCACTCTGAACACCCCTGCAGTGGCGGCGACCGCACCGAACAGACGCCGCACCACGCAACGACTCAGCGGACCGAACCCCACCCCCCGAAAGGACCCGAGCAATGCGCAAAGGGATCCTCACCATCGCCGCCGTGGGCCTCCTGGCCACCGGTGCCCTGACGGCCTGCGGCGACAGCTCCGACGACGCCGGCAGCGGCAGCGCCAAGACCCCGAAGATCGGCGTGATCCTGCCGGACAGCGCCTCCTCCGACCGCTGGGAGACCGCGGACCGGAAGTACCTCGAAGAGGCCTTCAAGACCGCGGGCGTCGAGTACGTCATCCAGAACGCCCAGGGTGACAAGTCGCAGTTCCAGACGATCGCGGACCAGATGATCACCGGTGGCGCGACCGCCCTGATGATCGTGAACCTGGACTCCGGCACCGGTAAGGCCGTACTCGACAAGGCGAAGTCGCAGGGCGTCGCCACCATCGACTACGACCGCCTCACCCTCGGCGGCTCGGCCCAGTACTACGTCAGCTTCGACAACGTCGCGGTTGGCAAGCTGCAGGGCGAGGGCCTGGTCAAGTGCCTGACCGACAAGGGCGTCAAGAACCCGGTCGTGGCCGAGCTGAACGGCTCGCCGACCGACAACAACGCCACGCTGTTCAAGAACGGGTACGACTCGGTGCTCCAGCCCAAGTTCGACTCCAAGGAGTACGTCAAGGGCCCCGACACCTCCGTCCCCGGCTGGGACAACGCCCAGGCGGGCACCATCTTCGAGCAGAACCTGACCTCGCAGGGTGGCAAGATCGACGGCGTCCTGGCCGCGAACGACGGCCTCGGCAACGCGGTCATCTCCGTGCTGAAGAAGAACAGCCTCAACGGCAAGGTCCCGGTGACCGGCCAGGACGCGACCGTCCAGGGTCTGCAGAACATCCTCGCCGGTGACCAGTGCATGACCGTCTACAAGGCGATCAAGCAGGAGGCGCAGGCCGGTGCCGAGCTGGCCATCGCGCTGGCGAAGGGCGAGAAGAAGGACACCGGCCAGACGGTCAAGGACCCCGAGGGCGGCCGTGACGTGCCGTCGGTCCTGCTGACCCCGAAGGCCATCGACAAGTCGAACGTCAAGGCGGTCATCGACGACGGCTTCGTCACCAAGGAAGAGCTGTGCACCGCGGCGTACGCCGCCGCCTGCACCGCAGCCGGAATCAGCTGACCTCTGCTCTGACCCCGACCGGAGTCACCGTGCCCGTCCGCCGACCGTAGTCGGTGGACGGGCACACCGGTTGACCCGACCGGGTTGCCTGATCGGACCTTCGCGACCGGAGCCCCGCGAACGGACACCCCGCGACCGGAACACCCCGCGATCGGACACCTGTGAAAAGGAGACCCACCGTGTCCGCGACACCCTTGCTGGAGCTGCGCGGGATCGACAAGAACTTCGGTCCCGTGCAGGTCCTGCGCGACGTCGCCTTCGCCGCATACCCGGGCGAGGTGACCGCACTCGTCGGCGACAATGGCGCCGGCAAGTCCACGCTGGTCAAGTGCATCAGCGGCATCTACCCCGCCGACGGTGGTGAGTTCATCTTCGACGGCAAGCCGGTGACCGTGAACAACCCGCGGGATGCCGCCGCGCTCGGCATCGAGGTCGTCTACCAGGACCTCGCGCTCTGCGACAACCTCGACATCGTGCAGAACATGTTCCTCGGCCGGGAGAAGACCAGCGGTCTGGTCCTGGACGAGGTGACGATGGAGCGGATGGCCGCGGAGACCCTCGCCGGCCTGTCCGTCCGTACGGTGAAGTCGCTGCGCCAGCTCGTGGCCAGCCTCTCCGGCGGGCAGCGGCAGACGGTCGCGATCGCCAAGGCCGTGCTCTGGAACAGCAAACTGGTCATCCTCGACGAGCCGACCGCCGCGCTCGGCGTCGCGCAGACCGCCCAGGTGCTCGAACTGGTCCGCCGGCTGGCCGACAACGGGCTCTCGGTCGTCCTCATCTCGCACAACATGAACGACGTCTTCGCCGTCTCGGACCGGATCGCCGCGCTCTACCTCGGGCGGTCGGTTGCCCAGGTCAAGACCACCGACATCACCCACTCGCAGATCGTCGAACTGATCACCGCAGGACGCAGCGGTGATCTCGGCCTGCGGTCCGAGAACGGCGACAGCAGCGGCGCCGGTCACGCGGAACTCATCACCCCTGGAGCCGAGCAATGAGCACCTCCACCCCTACCGCGGTGCGCGAGGAGCCGGTGCCCGTACCGACGCGCACGGTCAACGACCACGTACGCGACTACATCGGTCGGGTACGTGGCGGCGACATCGGCGCGCTGCCGGCCGTACTCGGCCTGGTGGTGCTCTGTATCGGCTTCTCGATCGCCCGACCGGAGTTCTTCTCCGCCATCAACTTCGCCAACCTCTTCACCCAGGGCGCCGCGGTCATCCTGATCGCCATGGGGCTGGTCTTCGTCCTGCTGCTCGGCGAGATCGACCTCTCCGCCGGTTTTGCCAGCGGCGTCTGTGCCTCCGTGCTCGCGGTCCTGCTCACCCTGCACGGCTGGCCCTGGTACGGGGCACTGGCGGCGGCCCTGGTCACCGGTGTGGTGATCGGTCTAGTGCTCGGCGTACTGGTGGCGAAGGTCGGCATCCCGTCCTTCGTGGTCACCCTCGCCGCGTTCCTCGCCTTCCAGGGCGTGGTGCTGCTGCTCATCAAGGGTGGCACCAACATCTCGGTCCAGGACAAGGTCATCGTCTCGATCGAGAACAGCAACGTGAAGCCGCTGATCGGCTGGTTGCTCGCCGCCGTGGCGGTGCTCGGTTACGCCGCCGTACAGCTCATCCGTTATCGCACGCGGGTGGCCCGGGGCCTGATCGTCGACCCGTTCCTGGTGGTCCTGGCCCGGATCGCCGCCGTCGCCCTGCTCGTCGGCGTCGCGACGTACATCCTGAACCAGGAACGCAGCATCAACACCCTGATCACCTCGAACAAGGGCATGCCGATCGTCGTACCGGTGATCGCGATCCTGCTGGTCGTGCTCACCTTCGTACTCCAGCGCACGGTCTACGGCCGGCACGTCTACGCGGTCGGCGGCAACGCCGAGGCCGCCCGTCGGGCCGGCATCAACGTGGACCGGATCCGGATCTCGGTCTTCGTGATCTGTTCGCTGCTCGCCGCGATCGGCGGCATCGTGGCGGCCAGCCGTGGCCGGTCGGTCGACCCGAACACGGGTGGCAGTAACGTGCTGCTCTACGCGGTCGGCGCGGCGGTGATCGGCGGCACCAGCCTCTTCGGCGGCAAGGGCCGGGTGTTCGACGCGGTCCTCGGTGGCGCGGTGGTCGCGGTGATCGACAACGGGATGGGCCTGCTGGGCTACAGCTCCGGCGTCAAGTTCGTGGTCACCGGCCTGGTGCTGTTGGCCGCGGCCGGGGTGGACGCACTCTCCAGAAGACGTGCCGCCGCCACCGGACACAGATGACGCTGTCTCTCGAAAGTGATGTGAACGACCGATGCGCGCCGGGCCGAGCCAGGAGGAAGTCCGCCGCCAGAACCTGGGCGCGCTGCTCCGCTACGTGCACGTGCACGGCGCGACGTCGCGAGCGGAACTCACCACCGCGCTGGGGCTCAACCGCAGCACGATCGGCGCGCTGACCGCCGAGCTGACCGCCGCGGGCCTGGTCAGCGAACGGGCACCCCGGGAAACCGGCCGGGCCGGACGACCGTCACTGGTCGTCCGGCCCGAGTCCGCCCGGGTCTACGCGTACGCGTTCAGCATCGAGGTGGACCGCCTGCGGGTTGCCCGGGTCGGGCTCGGGGGTGTGGTCCTCGACCGGCGGGAGGCGCCCCGGCCGCCGGATGTGCCGGCCGAGGAGTCGGTGCCGGTGCTGGCCGGTTTCCTCAAGGAGATGCTCCAGTCGGTGCCGAAGGGCTCCGTCTACGTCGGTGGCGGCGTCGCGGTCTGCGGCATGATGCGGAGCCGGGACGGCGCGGTCCACGTACACCCGCCGACCGACTGGGTCGACGGGTCGCTGGGCCCGGTGCTCACCGCCGACCTGGACTCGAACCGGCCGATCCTGGTGAACCGGGCGGCCGACGTCAGCGCCCTGGCCGAACACACCCGGGGCGCGGCGGCCGGTCTGGACAACGTGATCTACCTGCACCAGGACGTCGGCGTCGACGCCGGCATCATCGTCGGCGGCCGGCGGTTGACCGGGCACGGCGGCTTCGGCGGCGAGGTGGGCCACATGGTGGTCCATCCGGGCGGCCAGCCGTGCGGCTGCGGCTCACGCGGCTGCTGGGAGACCGAGATCGGCGAGTACGCGCTGCTCCAGGCCGCCGGCCGGGGCGACGCGATGGGGCACGACGCCGCCCGCTCGGTGGTGGAGGCCGCGGCGTACGGAGACGCGAGCGCGAAGACCGCGGTACGGCAGGTCGGCGACTGGCTCGGTTTCGGTGTGGCGAACCTGATCAACATCTTCAACCCGGACGTGGTGATCTTCGGCGGGCCACTGCGGGACATCTACCTCGCCGCCGCCACCCAGGTACGCAGCCGCCTCAACGCGATGGCGCTGCCCGTCCCCCGCGACCACGTGCGGCTGCGGACCCCGCAGCTCAGTGACGAGGCGGTGCTGATCGGTGCGGCCGAGCTGGCCTTCGAACAGTTGCTGGCCGATCCGCTGGACGCCACCGCCTAACTTCGGTGCGTACGCTGTCCTTCGTGGACGTGCAGATGCGGGCTTCCGACGACGACCGGCAACGGGTGGTCGACGACCTGCAACGGCACACCACCGAGGGCCGGTTGACCCTGGACGAGTTCACCGAACGCCTTCGGGTCGTCTACGCCGCCCGTACGCTGGACGACCTGGCCGAGATCACCCGTGACCTGCCCACGGCCCCGTCATCGGCGGGCGCCGGTGACCACACCCGGCGGGACCTGCTGGTCATCTTCGCGGTCGCCGTCGCGACCCTGATCCTGCTCGGCGTCTTCATGGGGGTCACCCGCTGACCGGCGGCAGCACCTTGACCATCACCATGGTCACCCGGCGGGCTGCCATCGCTGGGTGTGGGTGGTGCAGAAATCGCGAAAGCTTGTCGGTGCGCGACCGGTGACGTCGGTGACCGTCGCGGTGGTCCGGTCTTCGGCTCCGCCAGCGATGGCGTGGTCCATACCGGCGAGGAGGGCGGCGAACTCGTCCGGAATGCCGGTGTCGGTGAGCCGCTGCCGCATGGTGTCCACGGTGACGCTGCGGTGCCGGACCGGTCGCCCGCTCAACTCGGTGATCGTCGCGGCGATCTCGGCGTAGCTCAGCGCCTGCGGGCCGGTGAGGATGTGGTCGGTGTTGTGCGGTGTCGGGTCGGTGAGGGCGCGTACCGCCACGGCGGCGATGTCGGCGGCGTCGATGAAGCCGACCCTGCCGTGACCGGTCGCGGTCACGATCTCGCCTCGTTCCCGAATGCTGTGGGCATGCATGTGGTCGTCGGCGAGGTTCTGCATGAACCAGGACGGTCGCAGCACCGCCCACTCGGGGAACATGTCGCCGATCGCGGTGTGTACCAGCCCCAGGCCCGTGCCGCCCGCCGGAATGGCCGAGGAACTGAGCAGTACGACCCGCCGCACGCCGGTGCCGTGTGCCAGGTCAAGGAACGGTCGCATCTGCCGCGCCGGGTCGGTGGCTCCGATCGGCGGTATGAGGTAGACGGCACGTACGCCATCGAGGGCTGCGGGGTAGGTGCGCTGGTCGTCCCAGTCGAAGTGCACGTGCCGGCGCGCGGCTTCCGCCTCGGCGGGTCGGCGTCGGCTCGCGCCGCGTACGGGGCGTCCGAGTTGGGCGAGTCGGGCGGCGATCCGTCGGCCGGTGTTACCGGTCGAACCGGTCACGAGGATGGTTTCGGGATCACTCATCGGACGGCACCGGTTTCCGCACCGCTCAGCAGGTCGTCGCCGAGTGCTTCGAGCGCGACCATCGGATTCCAGTAGTCCCGATAGTGGGTGATCCTGCCGTCGGAGACCGTCACCACGGCGACGTAGGAGATCTCGTACGGCTTGCCGGTGGCCACGACGGTTCCGGTGGCTCCGAATTCGGCCACCACGACCGCCGGATCGGTCGTTTCGTGCACGGTGAGGTGGGTGATCTCGGCGATGTCGAGCTTCTCGGGGTAGTCGATGAGGTAGCCCGTGATCGCGGCGATCCCGTCGAGCCGGCGGGGCGACGCTGGCGGCGCGAAGGGGAACTCGGCTACGGCCTCCTCGTGCCACAGCCGGAGGTAACCACGCATGTCCTTGGCGAGCAGGAATTCCACGCTGCGCCGGAAGACGGCAGCAGTTGTGTCGGTCATGGCTTCTCCCTTGATGAAACACTGCCCGGTATATGATCCGGACCGCTGGTCCGTTTTGAACATACGGACCAGCGGTCCGGATTGTCAATCGGAGGGCAGGACCTGATGTCGACAGTGCGCAAGGAGCGAGCCGATGCCGCCCGCAACCGGGAGACGGTGCTGGCTGCCGCAGCCCGCCTGCTCGACGCTGCGAACGACCCCGCTCAGGTGTCGATGGGGGACATCGCGGTCGCCGCCGGTGTAGGGAAGGGGACGTTGTTCCGAGGGTTCGGCGATCGGACCGGCCTTCTTCAGGCCCTCGTCGAGCAGCGCACCGAACGGTTGCGCGATGAACTGGCCGCTGCGGAACCACCCCACGGCAACCCGCCAGGTCCGGTCGACCGGGTGACGGCGATACTCGACGCGATCCTGCGGTTCAAGCTGGCGAACCGGTCGCTGATGCTCGCCCTGGAGAACGCCGGCAGCGGCAGCCCGTACCTGAACTCGACCTACGGGCGATGGCACAGTCAACTGACGGAGATAGTCGCCGGGGTTCACGGGCCGGAGACGGCCGACTTCCTGGCCCATGCCCTGCTCGCCGCAGTCCGCAGCGACCTCATCGAACACCTGCGCGACCAACCGCCGGAGCGGCTCCGCGAGGGAGTCGCCCACCTCGCACGCACCATGGTCGGCTGAGCACACGCGTCATGGTCGGCTGAGACCGACATCGGCGCCGCCTGAGCTCTCGGCGGCAGACGACAACGCCCGCCCCGGGAGACCGGGCGGGCGCTGTTCGGTTGTTGCCTGGTCAGCTACGGCTGACGGGTTGCCACCTCGGTGACGAAGGCCCGCCACGCGTCGGGAGCGAAGGTCAGGGTGCCACCGTCGCGGTCCTTGGTGTCCCGGACGAAGACCCGACCGGGGAGGTTGTCCGCGACCTCGACACAGTTACTGCCACCGTCGCCGGACCGGGTCGACTTACGCCAATGTGGAGCGTGGGTCATGGGGTCACCTTCAGCTTCGTGATGAGTTCCAACGAGGCTTGCTCGGACAGGGCTGCTCCAAGAATGCTATCCCACTTGCGGTTGATCAGCCGGGTCAGATCCGGGTCGTCAACGACCTGGCCACGGGCGACGTTTTCCAGGTAGACCACCTGGTCATGATCGGGCAGCTCCGCCAGCATGAAGCCGCCGGTGAGGCCGACGTATTCACCGCAGTCGGCTGGGATGACGTGGATCCGGACGTGCCGCAGACCGGCGAGCTTCTTCAGGTGACCGAGCTGGGCGTCGAGCACCGCATGACCGCCGACCGGACGGGTCAGCGCGTTCTGATCCAGGACGAATATGCAGAACGGTGAGTCATCGCGTAACAGTAGTCGCTGCCGCTCCATCCGCACTGCGACCAGCTTCTCCACCTCGGCTTCCGGTAGCAGACCGCCCGCCGAGATGATCGCACGGGCATAGTCCTCCGTCTGAAGCATGCCCGGAATCAGGCACGGTTCGAAGGAACGTAGGCCGACCGCGTGCTCCTCGAATCCGCGCCACTTGGCGTACCAGTTCTCCGTCAGTTCCCGGTTGATCAGGTCGAGCAGTTCGGCCAGCAGGCCGCCGGTGCCTAGGGCCTTGTCCGACGCGACCGAGAATTCCATCGTCGGTCGGCGTCGACCCGTCTCGATCGCGGCGATGGTCGACGTGCTCCACGGGATGAGCGTCGCGAGCCCCTCCTGGGACACACCGGCACTCGATCGGGCCGCCTTCAGTGCCCGGATCCACATATCGATGTTCATTTACTTACTCCGTCTGTAAGTACGTGAGATGACGTGGGCGGTACATCGAAGAATCCTGCCTTGGATCGCTCACATAGTCCAGAGTGTATTCAGCGGAACCGCTCGGACCCATCGGCAAATGGAACCCGGACGGGCGGAACCGCGGGGCCGCCCCGGCTCCCCACCCGCCATGTCCGGGGCGGCCCCTTCCAAGGCGTACCGAAAAGGAGATCTTCGATGCTGGACGAGAAAAGCGAACCGATGACGACAACAAATGCGAAACCACCGACGGCCACTCCCCCGCGAGAAATGACACCCGACCTACCGCCGGCTTCGACGACCCGCAGACGTCCGACCAATCAGGGACGGGGGTACGCCACCCCGCCGGCCGCCGCACCCCTGGAACTGTTCGCGATCGGCGTCTCCGGACGGGTACGGCGTAACCCGTCCGCAGCGGTGTGACCGCTGGTGGCCGTACCCGAAAGCGGCCCCACCTGCCGATGCGGCCGACCTGGCTGTGCCGGGTCTGCGCAGCCAGGTGGCCGTGCGGTCCGGCGCGACTGACCCTGCTTGCCGAGTTCCACCGCAACCGGGTCGCGCTCTGCCTGTACCTGTCCGCGCAGTACGTGGACGCCCTACAGGACCTGGCGGAATTCAGCCCCAACGCGCCACGGGAAGACCTCTATGCCCGGTTCATCGGCTGGCCGCCGAACCCCCGCCGATGACAGAACCGCAGCGTCACCACCTGATCAAGGTCACCTTCAACCTCACCTCGTCGGCCGACGACGCGCTGAGCCGACTCACGGCCATCGACGGTAACCGTACCGACGCGATCAACCGCGCGATCAAGGTCGCCGCGCTACTGCACGAACTGGCACCGGACGGACGGTTCACCATCGCCGCACCGGACGGCACGAACAACAGGATCTATCTGATCTGACGGCCGCGAGAGGAACGGACAGGGCCGAGTGGACGAAGACGACGACCTGATCGCCGCACACCGCAACGACGACGCATGGCAGTGCGCGGACTGTCGGGAGGAATGGCCGTGCCCGACGTTCCGGCGTCGGCTGCGGATTCTGTATCACCGAGAGCCGGACAAACTTCGTATCTTCATGGGTCACTTCCGCGATCGTGCCGCAGAGGAACTTCGTGAACTCGACTCGACGCAACTCGACGTCCGGTTTCTCGGTTGGATCTCCGGCCCGCCTCCCGGTCGTCGCCTGCGGGCAATCTGACTCGCCCGTCGCAACTAACTAACGCGTTTTTTTCTTACATCAAAGATGATGTACGCACACCATCTTTGATGTACGTCCTTTTTTGCATTACTGCCGCGATTCGCGGCGCAGGCCCAGGCCCCAGGGCAGGACGGGCGCAGACCCCAGGGCAGGACGGGCGCAGGCCACGATCACGGACAGGCAGGCGCGGGCACGGGCGGGCACGGGCGGGCGGACGCGGGCACGGGCGGGCGGACGCGGGCTCGGGCGGGCGGACGCGGGCTCGGGCGGGCGGACGCGGGCTCGGGCGGG
>NZ_JBSGCD010000070.1:0-14884 GCF_053601675.1 Micromonospora sp. NPDC004704
GACACCGACGACCTCGCGTACGACGACTTCGCGCTGGACGCCGAGTTCGCCGCCTTCCGTACCGGACTGCTCGACCAGATCACCCCACCCGGCCCCGACGCCGTACGCACCACCGTCCGGCACCGCCGACGGGTCGCGACCACCACCGGCCTCGCCCTCGCCCTGGTCCTCGTCATCGGCCCGGTCGCCGCCGTCGCCTCCCTCAACAACACGCCGAACCCGTCCCCGACGACGGGTACGACGGCGGATCCGACCCCGTCACCGACGGTGACCTCCACGCCGAGTCCGTCCACGGCACCGACCACACCGACAGCGACGGACGGCCGGATCTCGCGCACCGACCTGCTCGGCGCCACGGTCGATCTGCCCGCCTGGCGGCCCGGTCCGGGCTGCCCCGACAGTGGCGCGAAGCTGACCGCGAAGGCGGTCGACGACGGGGACAACGTCCTGGTGACGACCGCCTACGGCGACGTCGACAACGACGGGGCGACCGAGACCGTCGCGCTGGTCCGCTGCATGGTCGGCCAGGCCGGCCCGTCGCAGGTGGTCGCCTTCGACCGTGACCCCGCAGGGAAGATCGTCACCCTCGGTCAGGTCGTCCCGAGCGACCTGAAAACCCCGCAGTGGCTGCTGGATGTCGAGGTGCGCGCCAACGGCGTGGTACGGGTCCAGGTCGCCGACTACGCACCCGGCGGTGGTTGGGACCTGGACTGGTCGCAGCGACAGTGGCGCGGCTACTCCTGGAACGGGGAGAGGTTCACCCAGTCGGAAGGTGAGCGCGCCTTCCCCGACAACCCGTACAACGTGAACCTCACCGTCACCGCGACGGACCTGGTCTACGGCGCGCCCTACGAGGGCGGAACCCGTACCGGCGAGATCACCATCACCATGAACAACGTCGGTACGGTCGCCGCCCCCAGGCCCCGACTCGACTTCAAGCTGAGCCCCGGCGGTGGCGGGTCCAGCGCCAGCCCCGGCTGGTACGCCTGTCAGGAGCACACGATGGAGGGTGAACACCTCTACTGCGTACTGCCGCCACTCGGGCCGGGCCAGGAACGCAAGCTCACCTTCCACATCGTCACCATGGGTCAGACGCCGACCAGCGGCACACTCGCCCTGCGCACCCTCGACACCAAGGGCAAGATCGCGCCCGACTTCGGCGACTGGGACAACCAGATCGACATCAGGATCAGGTGATCGTGCGGGATGCGCCCGGTGGATCGCCATCCGGGTGGGCACGGCACACCGGGCGGGACGGTCGCCGCCCGCGTTCACCCCATGGGCGCGGGCGGCGGCGGGTCGGTCGGGTCGCCGCCCGAGGGGACCAGGCGTACCAACATGCGTTCGTCGGGACGGTCCGGGGACGCGCCGTACTTGTCCTGGAAGCGTCGGCGGACCAGGCTCAGCGGCGTCGGATCCTCCTCGCGGACCTCGACCAGGGTGAACTCGCCCGGCCCCGACCCGTTGGCCCGGGGCGGCAGGGGCGTCCTGACCGTGAGCGTGCCGATCGAGTCCCGGGTCAGATGGAACGTCCGGCAGTCGACGTAGACCTGCCCGTCCACCAGCGCGTACGGCACCCGGTTCTTGGCCATGTCCGAGTCGGCGTGCCGCAGTGTCATCGGCGCCGCCCAGTACCTTTCCAGGTTCAGGGTCGCCTGGTGGTGCCCCCACAACTCCTCGAACCGGGCGTGCACGAACTCGCCCCACGGGCTGGCCATGTCCACTTCCAACTGCGGCACGTTGAACGACAGCTTGCCGATCGGAAAGAAGGAGATGAGGGCCTGCCCGTCCCACTGGTAGAGCTGGATGGACGGTGACGCGTCGTAGATGTGGATCTGCAGTCGGGACCGGAGGTGGCCTTCGAGGGAGGCCCAGAAGGCGTACAGGTGGCGCAGGTTCTCCTTGATCCGTCGAGGGACGTTGACGTGCTGCTTCTCCAACTCGTCGGTACGCTGCTGCGCCGCCGCGCAGTCCGGGTCCAGCAGCAGCACCTGGATCAGGGCACCCTGTTCCAGCGCCGCGCGTACGGCTCGCAACGTCTGCTCGCGGTGGCCCAGTTCGAGCAGGATCGTCCAGGTGTCGAGGATGCGTACCCGGCGGCCGGTGCGGGCGAGCACGTCGATGAACGCCTTCTGGTCGAAGCTGACATGCTCCTGCACCCGCGCCTTGCGAGCCTCTTCGAACAGCGGGTCGAAGATGACGTACGAGATGGCGGCCAGCACGACGCTCGCGCCGAGGTTGAGCAGCAGATCGCTGGCGAACCCCCGGGTACGCCAGGCCCCGAGGAGCATCGCCGCCGAGACGAGCAGGAGCAGGCCGCCACGGGTGTAGGCCCGCCGCTGCCGTCGCACCCGATCGCCGACCCGCCACCACACACGCGCCCGGTCCACCCCGTCTCCCTCCACCGGAAGGAGCAGGATATCCGCCGATCACGACCGCCGTGGTACGCCGCTTCTTGTCATCCCGGTCCGGTGATGCGGTAGCCGACGGTGGGTGTCGTGGTGATGATCGGCGGACTGCCCAGTTTGCGGCGCAGTCGGCCCAGGGTCACGGTCACGGTGTTGGTGAACGGGTCGGCGTTCTCGTCCCAGACCTGCTCGAGGAGGTCCTCGGTGCTCAGGAAGGCGGGACTCGCCCGCAGCAACGCTTCGAGCAGCGCGAACTCCTTGACCGAGAGGTCGAGATGCCGGCCGTCCCGGGTGGCGGTGCGGCGTACGGGGTCGAGTTCGAGACCGGCCACGCGCAGCGTACGGGCCCGGGCGGCGGGTTGCCGGCGGGCCAGGGCACGGACACGTAGGACCAGTTCGGGGAAGTGGAACGGCTTGGCGAGATAGTCGTCGGCGCCTAGGGTGAGCCCGCTGACCCGGTCCCCGGGCGAGGCGGCGGCGGTCAACATGAGCACCATCGCGCGGTTGTCGTGTTCGGTGATCATCTGACAGAGGGTGTCGCCGTGGATTCCCGGCAGGTCGCGGTCCAGCACGACCACGTCGTACGCGTTGAGGTCGAGTTTGGCGGCGGCGGCCAGTCCGTCGTGGGCGAGGTCGACGGCCATGCCCTGATCCCGCAGGCCCTCGGCCAGGACGTCGGCGAGCGAGACCGCGTCCTCGACCACCAGGACCCTCATCCGGCGACCACTTCCGGTGCGGTCGCCAGCGGCAGCGAGACGGTGACCCGCAGGCCCCCTTCGGGGCGTGCGCGCAGGTCCAGCCGACCGCCGTGCGCGTTCACGATGGCCGCGACGATCGACAGTCCGAGGCCGGAGCCCTCCTCGGACCGGGTGCGGTCGGCGCCGAGCCGCTGGAACGGCACCCCGAGGCGGGCGACCTGCTCCGGCGCGAGAACCGGCCCCGGTGTCTCCACCACCAGCTGCGCCGAGGTGTCGCCGGCCCTGGTCGCGCAGATCCGGATCCAGCCGCCGTCCCGGTTGTGGCTGACCGCGTTGTCGACCACGTTGTCGGCCAAGCGGGCGAGCAGGGTCGGACTGCCGTACGTCCACCCGGCGTCCCGGATGTCGTCGTCGACGGTCAGGTTCTTCGCCGCGATCTGCGTCTCCCGGGCGGTCAGGGCATCGGCGACCAGGGCGCCGAGCGAGACCGGTACGCGGTCGGGCAGCGCCCCGTGCTCGGCGCGGGCGAGCACGAGGAATCCCTCCAGCAGGCGGTCGGTCCGGTCGAGTTCGGTCCGGAGCCGATCCGCGAGGGCTCGCGTCTGCGGGGGCGCCGGCTCCGGTTTGGCCACCGCCACGTCCAGCGACGCCCGCATCGTCGCCAGTGGGGTGCGCAGTTCGTGGGCGGCGTTGGCGACGAACCGACGCTGGGCGGCGAAGGACAGCTCCAGACGTTCCAGCAGATCGTCGATGGTGTCGGCGAGATCCTTGACCTCGTCGTCGGGTCCGGGCACCGCCAGCCGCTCGTGCAGGCTCGCGGCGGATATCCGCCGCGTCGTCGCGGTGATCGTACGCAGCGGGCGCAGCACCCGGCCGGCGAGCACCTTTCCCAGCAACACCGACACCGCCACCATCACGACCAACGCGACCAGCGAACCCATCAGCAGTTGGCGCGACTGTATCCGGCGAATGTCGGCGAGTTGCGCCTCGAGCAGGTGGATGCGTTCCTGGGCGGTGGTGAGGCCGGGCTGCCGTCCGGGCACGTCCGGTCCGGGAGCGACCGAGGTCACCTCCCCGTTGGCCAGCAGGTTGGTGAGCGCCAGCAGGCCGATCCCGGACACCAGGAACAGGACGGCGTAGAGGATGGTGAAACGTAGCCGTACGGTCCGGTCCGGTAGTGCCAGGCGGCCGAGCCTGCCCATGGGTCCTCCCCGTTTCGCGGACCACCAGGATGCCGCGACGGACCTAACAGCGGCATGACAGGGGCGGTTCGGGCCGTGTTAGCGGCGGATCCGTAGAACCGCATCCATGCAGGAATCCCCCCACGCTGTTACCGACCCCCCAGCCGTGCTCGTACGCCACGAGTGGACCAGATTCCGCCGCCGGGGTCGGGTGATCGCCATGACGGCCGCGGTGCTGCTCACCGTCCTGCCGGGCCTGCTCGTCGCGTACGCCAACCGGGCATCGTGCAGCGAGGGCACCGTTGAGGTCGCCTGCCCGACCGATCCGCTCGGCCCGGACGGCAGGGCGGTGAGCGACCAGTTCTACTTCGTGCACCGCCCCCTGGGCGAGAACGGCAGCATCACCGTCCGGATGACCTCGATGACCGGCGTCATCACCTACCCGCCGCCCAACCACGACGAGATCGTCCCCGGCCTGGTGCCCTGGGCGAAGGCCGGCATCCTCGTCAAGGACGGCCTGACCCGGGGTTCCTCCTACGCGGCGCTGGCGGTCACCGGCGCACACGGCGTACGGATGCAGTACAACTACACCCACGACACCGCCGGCAGCCGGGACGGTGTGTCGGCCCAGTCACCGCGCTGGCTGCGGCTGACCCGCGCCGGGGACACCGTCACCGGCTACGAGTCGACCGACGGCGAGGTCTGGACACCGGTCGGTACCGCCCGCCTGACCGGCCTGCTCGGCACCGTGCGGGTGGGCCTGTTCGCCGCGTCCCCCGGCGACCTGACGCTGCGACCCACCGCCCTCGGCGGGAGCATCGCCGAGGCGCGCTTCACCCAGGCCAGCGCTACTTTCGACCACGTCACCCTGGACGGCGCGGCTCCCGCCGGGCAGTGGAGCCGGGACAGTGTCGGGGAGATGGGGCACACCGACTGGGAGCGGTATCACCGGCCGGCCGGGCTCGTCGAGTCGAACGGCGCCTTGACCGTCACCGGATCCGGTGACATCGGACCGGTCGGCACCGTCGGCGGCCGTTCCGTGGAGGACACCCTCGTCGGCCTGGCCGCCGGCCTGGTCATCGTGATCGTCGTGGCGGTGCGGTTCGTGACCGCCGAGCAACGGACCCGCCCGGTCGCCGCCGCGCCGATCGGCAGCCGGGTCCTGGCCGCGAGAGCAGCCGTGACGGGTACGGTCGCCTTCGTCACCGGACTGCTCGCCGCGCTGATCACGGTCCCGCTCGGTACGGGGATCCTGCGTGCCAACGGCAACAGCGTGCAGGCGGTGTCCGGGCTGACGGAGGTACGGGTCGTCCTCGGCGCCGCCGCGCTGTTCACCCTCGCCGCCGTGCTCGGGACCGCCCTCGGCGCGCTGCTGCGGCGTACCTGGGTGGCGGTTCTCGTCGCCGTCTCGACGGTTGTCCTCCCGTACGTCGTGGCGGCCCTGCCGTTGCTGCCCGACGAGGTCTCCATCTGGCTGCTGCGCCTCACCCCGGCCGCCGGTTTCGCCGTCCAGCAGACCAGCCACGCGTACCCGCAGGTGGTCGCCCACTATGCGCCGTCGGCGGGCTACTTCCCCCTCGCCTGGTGGGCCGGGCTCGCCGTGCTCTGCGGCTTCGCCGCGGCCGTGCTCGGCCTGGCCGTGTTCCGGCTACGCCGACGGGGTACCACGAAGTGACCACCACTGGCGGCGTCCGCCCGGCACTCGGGCCGACGCCGCCAGTGGTCCGCCCGCCGCCGCGGCAACGTACCCGGCTCAACCCAGGTGAACCGGGAGTGCACCCCGGTCAGGCGTCGACGTCGCCGGGTACACCGATCGGCAACCACCGGACGCTGCGCCGGACGTCGTCGGGTGCCGCCGCGAACTCGGCCTCCATCGCGTCGCGGCCCTGTTGGAAGTGTTTCCACCCCTCGTAGTGCACCGGGATCGCCGTGTGCGGGCGGACCTCCCGGCACAGGTCGACGGCCTTGCGTGCGGTCATCGAGTACCGCACCGGGCCGGTCACCGGGAACTTCACGCCGCCGAGGTGCAGCAGCGCCGTACCGACGGTGAACCGCTCGGCGACCTGACGCACCCCGCCGTACAGCACGGTGTCACCGGAGACCCAGAACACCCCGTGCCGCTGGCCCTCCCAGGCCAGGGCGAAGCCGATGACGTCACCGACGATCGGCCCGCTCAGTGGCGGGCCGTGCCGGCACGGTGTTGCGGTGACCTCGATCGTCGGTTTGCCGGGAGCGCTGAGCGTGGTGGTGGCCCAGGGCCGTAGCCCCTGGGCGTTGCCGCCGAGCCGTCCCGCACCGGACTCCGTCGTGATCACGGTGCCGACCGCCGGCAGCAGGGCGCGGCCGGCGTCGTCGAGGTTGTCCCCGTGGTGGTCGTGCGTGAGCAGTACCGCGTCGACCGGACCGAGGTCCGCCACGGCGATCGCCGGCCCGGCCGTCTTGCGTGACGACGTGCCCCAGCCGAAGGCGTACCGACGGCCGGGGGCGTCGAACGTCGGGTCGGTCAGCAGCCGCCAACCACCGACCTCGACGAGGGTGGTCGGTCCGCCGATGTGCGTGATCCGTACGTCGGTCATCCGGCGCTCGGTGCGGCCTTGGCGTGACGCAGCGCCCAGTCCAGCACGTAGTCGGCGATCTCCTCCCAGCCCTCCTGGGCGGGCAGGAGGTGCGCGTAGCCCTCGTACTCCTTGACTTCGGTGACCGTGTCGGACTTGTAGTGCTTGGCGTTCGACTGCTGGATCGCCGGCGGCATGATGTGGTCCTCGGAACCGGAGACGAACAGCAGCGGCGCCCGGTTGTCGTTGCTGTAGTCGACCCAGGTGTCCTGGTGCCCCGGCTGGAAGTTGGCCAGCACGCTGCCCCACAGGATCCCGCCGTTGGCCGGGATGTGGTAACGCTCGTACAGCGCCCGGGAGTCTTCCTCGCTGAAGGTGTTGGTGAAGGCGTACTTCCACTCGTCGAAGCTGAGTCCCACCGTCTTGTGCCGGTTGGCGGGGCTCTTGAGCACCGGGAACGTCGACTTCACCTGGGACAGCGGTACGACCCGGACACCCTCGGTCGGGGCCGAGTTCAGCGCGACACCGGCGGCACCGTACCCGTGGTCGAGCAGGATCTGGGTGAACGCCCCACCGGCGGAGTGCCCCATGATGATCGGCGGGGTCGGCAGCTCCCGGATGATCGACTCGACGTGCTCGATGATCTGCGGCACCGTCACCGCCAGGATCGGCGCGGGGTCGGCGTTGAGCGCCTCGACCTCCACCTCGAAGCCCGGGTATCCGGGCGCGATGACCCGGTAACCCTTCTGCTCGTAGTGCGCGATCCAGTTCTCCCAGCTTCTGGGGGTCACCCAGAAACCGTGAACCAGCACGATCGTGTCCGGAGTACTCATGTCAGGTCCCTATCGGTCGAGAGCGCGGGAAGCCGGAACCCGGCTGTTCCTGTGACCCTCCGGGGACCGACATCGCCCTCGAATCACGAGACTACGTAGTCATGGGCTTCGAATGACGTGAACCACGTAGTCGCGTCCACCGGGGGTCGGCGCAAACCCGCGTTTCGCGTACCCTCTGTGCGATGTCGAGCACCACGTACGGCGGCGCGTCGGTGGAGGGCGTCCGAGGCCGTGACCCCGCCGTATTGGTGGGACGCGATGTCGAGCGGGCCCGTCTGGACGAACTCGTCGAGGCAGCCAAGGCCGGCCTGAGTGGCGTACTGGTGCTGCGCGGCGAGGCCGGTGTGGGCAAGACGACACTGCTCGACCGGGTCGCCGCGACGGAGGACCTCACGGTCGTACGGGTCGTCGGGGTGGAGGCCGAGTCGGAGTTCCCGTTCGCCGGCCTGCACCGGCTGCTGGTGCCGTTCCTGCGTACGGACCATCCGTTGCCCGCATCGCAGCGAAGGGCGCTGCATGTCGCCTGCGGCCTGGCCGACGGACCACCCGCCGACCGGTTCCTGGTGAGCCTGGCCGCCCTGTCACTGCTCTCCGAGGCCGCCGCGCAGAGCCCGCTGCTGTGCTGCGTCGACGACACCCAGTGGCTGGACCAGGAGTCGCTGCACGCGTTGGCCTTCGTCGCCCGCCGGATCCACGCCGACGGCATCGGTCTGGTCTTCACCGTCCGTACCGGCACCGAGATGGCCGCGCTGGACGGGTTGCCCACCATCGACCTGGCCGGTTTGGCCGGTAACGACGCGATCGAACTCCTGCACACGGTCATCGGCGCGCCGCTCGACGCCCAGGTCGCCGAACACATCGTGACGCAGACCGGTGGGAACCCGCTCGCACTGACCGACCTCGCCGCCGAACTGGCGAGCGACCCGCTGATCGGCGGCGCGCTTCTGCTCGAGCCGCTGCCGCTCGGTGCCCGGCTCGAGGCGCACTACCTGCAACGGGTGCGGTCGCTGCCGGACGCGACCCAACGGTGGATGCTGCTCGCCGCGGTCGAGCCGGCCGGGGATCCGCACTACGTCACGAACGCCGCCGCGATGCTGGGGATCACGCCCGACGCCGCCGACCCGGCCGAGTCCGCACGGCTGATCGAACTGCGGCCCGACATCAGGTTCCGGCATCCGCTGGTCCGATCCGCGGTCTACGGCGGTGCGCTCGGCGTACAGCGGCGGGCCGCCCACGGCGCGCTCGCCGCCGCGACGACCCGGTCCGGTGACGCCGACCGGCGGGCCTGGCACCTTGCCGCCGCGTCGACCGGCCCGGACGAGACCGTCGCCGCCGAACTGGAGCGGGCGGCCGAACGCGCCGGTGCCCGCGGCGGTTATGCGGCCCGCGCCACGTTCCTCGCCCGTGCGGCGGAGCTGACCCCCGACGAGTCGATCCGGTCCGGCCGCCTCCTCTCGGCGGCCGAGGCCGCGCTGAACGCCGGAGCGGCGGTACGCGCCCAGTCCCTGCTCGACGGGATAGATGTGGCTCTGATCGACCACCTGGCCCGGGGCCGGATGCTCATGGTGCGCAGCGAGGCGGTCGCCCACGCGGGGGCTCAGGCACGGGTGGCCGCCATCTTCCTCACCGCCTCGGCCGAGTTTCGCCAGGATGCGCCGGAACTCTCCCGCCACGCGCTCCTGCGCGCGTTCGACCACGCCATGGCGGCGGCGGGTTGCATCGTCGACACCACCACCGCCGAGATCGCCGCCTTCGCGCACGACCAGATCGACGCCTCGAAAGCCGTCACGCTCGGCGACTATCAGCTCCTCGCGCTCACCACCCTGGTGGCCGGTGACTACGCGGCCGCCGTGCCGCTGCTGCGCCGGGCCAACACCCTGCTGCTCGCGCCCGAGACTCCCGACACGGAGGTCCTGTCCCGCTACCTCGCCGGTGTCTGTTTCTGCACCATGATCTGGGACGACGAGACCCGGATCGGCATTCTCCGCCGGGCGGCCGACGTCGCCCGGCGCACCGGGGCGCTGCACGAACTCGACATCGTCCTGTTCGCCTGGTCACTGCACGAGGTCGTGGTCGGCAACCTCGCCGAGGCTGACGCGCTGCTGGTCGAGGTACACCAGTTGCGTTCGGCGCTCGGGGTCACGCCGGAGCAGTGGCAGGTCTACCGGATGCCCGAAATCGTCGCGTGGCGCGCCGACGGCGACGATCCCCAGATCCGGGACCAGATCCAGCGAACCCTCGATGTGTCGCTCCAGATCGGGATGGGTGCGAGCGCCGACACCGCGCGGATCGCGCACATGATCTACGCGATCGCCCGGGGCAGCTACGCCGAGGCAGCCTCGATCGCCCGGGAACTCGTCGACAACGATCCGACCCAGCTACACGGTCGGGTGCTGCCCGACCTGGTCGAGGCGGCCGTCCGCGCCGACGACCGGGCGCTGGCGGAACGGGCCCTGGTCGAGTTGGAGATGCGGGCCACGGTCAGTGGCACCCCTTCGGCGATCGGCATCCTGGCCCGCGCGCAGGCGTTGCTCGCGTCGCCCGCCGAGGCGGACGGCCTGTACCGGGAGGCCATCACCCGGCTGGAGCCGACCCAGTTGCGGTCCGACCTGGCCAGGGCCCACCTGCTGTACGGCGAGTGGCTCCGCCGGCAGAAACGTCGCCGCGATGCCCGCCACGAACTCCGTACGGCGCTCGGCATGTTCGAGGAGATGGGTGCGAACGCGTTCGCCGATCGGGCCCGGCAGGAACTGGTCGCCACCGGCGAACGTGCCCGGCAGCGGTCGGTGGAGCTCGCGAACGAACTCACCCCGCAGGAGCTGACCATCGCGAGGCTGGCCAGGGCCGGAGCCACCAACCCGGAGATCGCCACCCATCTGTTCCTAAGCGCCAACACCGTCGACTACCACCTGCGGAAGGTCTTCCGCAAGCTCGGCATCACCTCGCGCCGCCACCTCGGTCAGTCACTGCCCGACTGACCGGGGCGTCTCGCCGTCGAGGTAGACCCACTGCCCGTCCTCGCGGACAAAACGACTGCGCTCGTGCAGCGTGTCGGGTCGTCCCGACTCCTGGTAGTGGGCGCGGAACTCGACCGTACCCGCAGTGTCGAACAGGCCGCCCCGATCGGTGTCGACGACGTCGAGGCGCGTCCACCGCTGCCGAGGGTCGAGGGTCAGTCGAGCAGGGCGGGTGGTGGGGTGCCAGGTCCGTAGCAGGTAGGCGGTGTCGCCGACGGAGAAGGCGCTGAACCGGGACCGCATGAGCTGCTCGGCGGTCGCCGCGGTTGTCTCTCCCCGGTGCAGCGGGCCGCAGCAGTCACCGTACGTCCGGGTCGAGCCGCAGGGGCAGGGGCGGGTCGAGTTGTCGACCGCCTTCCGGGCAGCACCGCGTTTCACCACCGGCTCATTGTGACGGACAGTACCGGCTGGTCGTGACCGGACCCGGACGCGGTCGCCGGGGAGTCGAGCCGGACGCTTTCGGAAGGCGAGTTCGGGGGCGGTCCTTGCTCAGCTTCGGGCGCCCACGGACCGGGGGAGGTGGATCCGGTTGCCGGTCGCCGCGATGTCGTCGGCGGGACAGCGGCCCGGCGCGACGTACCGGTCGACGAAGTCGCTCACCGCTGCCTGGACCCGAGCCGAGGCGCCGAGCCGGGGCAGGGCGTCGGCCGCGGCGGTGAAGCAGGTGAGGGCGGCGGAGCGCAGCGCCGGGTTGCCCAGGCCCTCGCGTGCCGACGTCAGCCAGGCCCGCTGCGGGCGTAGGTAGCCGAGCTGCGCGGTCGCCTCGGCCGCGGCGTGTGCGGCGGACGGATCGTCCAACAGCGCGGTGGTCACGGCCGCCGGTACCACCCAGCCATCACCCGGCTGCTGGTCGATCATGCGGAATTCGAGGTACCCCCGGGGGCGTACCGGCGGTACCAGGGTGGCGAGGTGCCGCTCCAGGTCGTCGAGTGTGACCGGTCGGGGGCCGTGACCGGCCAGCCAGTCCCGCATGGTCAGGCCGCCCGCCGGTACGAGCCACGGCAGCGGGTCGGGCCGGGCGATCACCGCCACCCGCGCGTCGAGGGCGTAACGAGCCCAGGCGGTACGGGGATCGGCGGCGGCACGGGGTGCCCGGGTACGGCTCGCGTCGGTGCCGAACCGCAGCGCCTGCCGGTACGACACCCAGGGGGTGCCCGAGGCGCCGACGTACGGCGAGTTGGCGAACGCGGCGAGCAGCACCGGACCGATCGCGTTGGCGAGCCGCCACCGGCGGCGGTACCCGCGCCACCCTGCGGACTCGTCCCCCGCGTCGAGACACACCTGCACCGACGCGGTGTTGCACATCACGGTCCGGCCGGCCGCACCCGTACGGTCGTGGTACGCCGCCAGGGCGAGGTAACGGGGGTGTTCGGTGACGAGCCGGGGCTGCCTTCCGGTGTCCAGCCCGGTCGGGTCGAGCCGGAGCCCGTCCGCGCCCAGAGCGGCCCGGACCAGGGCGAGGTCGTCGGCCACCGCGTCGACGCAGTCCTGCAGCCCCGCGCCGACGGCCGAGGACAGCTCGAGCTGGCCACCGGGCTCGACGCTGATCCGGCAGCCGCCGGGCAGCGGGTCACCGAGGTGGGCGAGTGCGGCGTACAGGCGGGCCGTCGGTGGGCGGTCGAGCGGGTACGCAGGGTCCCGCACGACGTACTCCAGTTCGACCCCGACGCGACCGACGGGGCCGACCCGGTAGCCGGCGGCGGCGACGTAGGCGGTGGCTGTCGCCTCCGTGAGGACAGCAGCGTCCACGGCGGACTCCGATGGGTGCAGGGTCCCGGTGTCCGGCCGCGCGCAGCCGCAGGACACGAAGGTACGGGTGGAGGGGAAGTTGCCCCTCGCCGGGCCGGGCACCCGGTGGCTGGAGGCGATCTCCATTAGCGGGCTGCGCCGCTCGGGTGTCCAGGCTGCCGCGGACCAACTGCCGGTGAACAGTCGGTTCGCGCGGGTGAACGGCGGAACCCGGCACGCCGCCTGGCCCGTTCGGGCACGAGGCACCCACTTCGGAGGTCGCCCCGTCGGCGACGAGACTCATCCTGGTCCATCGACCGGCGCTCGGGATCGGCCAAATGGTCATCGGAATGCGCTTTCTCGAAGGATGGTCCGAGCCGGTACCGGCAAACAGATACTTGTCGAAGTGCGCCGGGTTCTTTGGCAGTAGCCAGAACGGCCACCGTCGACAATGGAATGGAGAGGCCTGTGCCGGTATGCGCCCGTATGGCACCGGCGCCCACTCCGTCGACTGCGCTCATCACGCTCGAACACCCTCCGGTCGGGGCGGCTCGTGGAGCCCGCCCCGGCCGTGGTGTGCCGGGCGTGTGTCTGACGGATCGAATGGGGAGTGTGGCGAACCATGATTGAGCTACCGCTGTCGCCTGCGCAGGAACGGCTGTGGTTCCTCGACCGGTTCGATCCGGGACAGCCGAACAACGTCACCTACGCCAGCCGGCTGCGGGGAAAGGTCGACGCCGACCTGCTGGCCCGGGCCTTCGCCGCCGTGACCGTCCGGCACGAGGCGCTGCGCGCCACCATCCTCGACCGCGCCGGTGTCCCGGTGCAGGTGATCGCCGATCCCGGCCCGTTCGACCTCGAACGCGTCGACCTGACCGAGGAGCCGGAGTCGCTGCGGGAGAACCGGGCCCGCGAGATCGGGCGGCAGGTCTTCGACACCAGCTTCGACCTGGCCCGTGGACCGCTGATCCGGGCGGTGCTGCTGACCCTCGGCCAGGACGACCACGTGTTGCTGGTGGTCGTCCACCACGTGATCTTCGATGGCAGCTCGGTGACGATCCTCATGGCCGACCTGCGTACGGCCTACGGCGCCCTGGTCGACGGTGGCGTACCGGACCTGCCGGCGCTGGCGGTCGGTTGGGCGGACTACGTACGTGAGCAGGCGGACCAGCCGGCGGGGAAGGTGGAGCAGGATCTCGCGTACTGGCGGGAACGGCTCGCCGGCGCACCCACCCTGGCGCTGCCGACCGACCTGCCCCGCCCGCTGTTCAAGACCTCGCGCACGGCGCAGGTACGACACCAGTTCGACGGTGACCTCACCGCCCGGCTGCAACGGCTGGCGCAGAGCCAGCGGTGCACCCTGTTCATGGTGATGCTCGCCGGCTACCAGGCGCTGCTGGGGCGGCACGCCGGTCAGGACGACGTCTGTGTCGGTACGGCCAGCGCCGGGCGTTCCCGTGCCGAGCTGGAGTCCCTCGTCGGCTGCCTGATCCAGACCCTGGTGTTGCGCGGTGACCTCTCCGGCGACCCCACCGTACGCGAGCTGCTGCGGCGAACCCGTGACACCGCCCTGGACGCGTACGGACACCAGGAGGTGTTGTTCGAGCGGCTGGTCAGCGAACTGGACGTGACCCGCGACGTGAGTCGTACCCCGTTGTTCGAGACCATGTTCGTCCTGCACACCCAGGGCCAGCCGGGACTGGACGTGCTTCCCGGAGTGCAGGGCGCACCGTTCACCGTCGGCGTGGTGCAGACCCTGTTCGACCTGGTGGTGGACGCGTGGATGACCCCGAACGGGCTGGCCATGACGGCCAGGTACGACACCGCGCTGTTCACCCCGGAGACGGTCAGCGCGATGTTGCGTCGGTTCGAGGTGTTGTTGCGGGCGTGTACGGAGGATGTGGATCGGCGGGTGTCGGAGCTGCCGATGGATGACGCGGTCGGGTTGCGGTCGGTTCTGGCGCGGGGTCAGGGTCCGCGTCGTCCGTACTCGGGGACGGTTCTGTCGTTGTTCGGGACGCGGGTCGCGGCTGCTCCGGATGCGCTGGCGGTGGGTTCCCTGACGTATCGGGGGTTGGACGAGCGGGCGAATCGGATCGCCCGGTATCTGCGGCGGTCGGGGGTCGTGCCGGGTTCGGTGGTGGGGGTGTGTCTGGACCGGACGCCCGACCTGGTGGCGACGTTGTTGGCGGTGTGGCGGTGTGGTGCGGCGTACCTGCCGTTGGATCCGGGGTTGCCGCCGGCCAGGATGTCGTGGCTGCGTTCGGACTCCGGCGCGGGGCATCTCGTGACACAGGAGAGCCTGGCGACGACGACCGGTGATGGCGGGTCGCAGCGGATTCTCTGGTTGGACCGGGATGCGGTGGAGATCGAGGCGGAGTCGGCCGAGTCGTTCGGGGGGTCGGTTGATCCGGGTGCGTTGGCGTATTTGTTGTATACGTCGGGGTCGACGGGGTGGCCGAAG
>NZ_JBSGCD010000071.1:0-13338 GCF_053601675.1 Micromonospora sp. NPDC004704
GAGCTCTCCCGAGCGGGGGGGGGGCGCCGGGGCGGTGGGCCCCCCCGGGGGCGGGCGCCCCCCCCCCCCCCGCCGGACGGGTGGCCGACCGTGGGTGCTCCGTCCCCCGAGGGGTACGGGTGGAGATCCCGCGCGACTCCAGCCGGGCCGTTGACTCCCGGCCCGTGCCACGGGTACCGCCGCCACGACCGGGTTGCCCCGGCCGTCGGGCGGGCCGCTGGCCGCTGGGTATGCGACGAGTCGTCACCCTGACGCACCCCCTCCCCGAGGCCGATTCGGAAACTAGGCAGAACGGTAACGCGGGAAAGCACCGGCGCCGGCGTAGCGCGCCGCGTCGCCCAGCTCCTCCTCGATCCGGAGGAGCTGGTTGTACTTGGCCACCCGGTCCGACCGGGCCGGTGCGCCGGTCTTGATCTGGCCGCAGCCGGTGGCCACCGCCAGGTCGGCGATGGTGGTGTCCTCGGTCTCGCCGGAACGGTGGCTCATCATGCAGCGGAACCCGGCCCGGTGCGCGAGGTCGACCGCGTCCAGGGTCTCGGTCAGCGACCCGATCTGGTTCACCTTCACCAGTACGGCGTTGGCCGAGCTCTCGGCGATGCCACGGGCGATCCGCTGCGGGTTGGTGACGAACAGGTCGTCCCCGACGATCTGGACCCGGTCCCCGATCGCGGCGGTGAGGCTGGCCCAGCCGGACCAGTCGTCCTCGGCGAGCGGGTCCTCGATCGACACGATCGGGTACTCGTCGGCGAGCTTGGTGTAGTAGGCCGACATCTCGTCGGCGGTCTTGCTGGTCTGCTCGAAGGTGTAGATGCCGTCGGAGAAGAACTCGGTCGCGGCCACGTCCAGCGCGAACACGATGTCCCGGCCGAGCCGGTAACCGGCCTTCTCGACCGCCTCGGCGATCAGGTCCAGGGCGGCGGCGTTGGTCGGCAGGTCGGGAGCGAAGCCGCCCTCGTCGCCGAGGCCGGTGGACAGGCCCCGCTTCTTCAGTACGGACTTGAGCGCGTGGTAGACCTCGGCACCCGAGCGCAGCGCCTCGCGAAAGGTCGGGGCACCGATCGGGGCGATCATGAATTCCTGCACGTCGACGTTGGAGTCGGCGTGCGCGCCCCCGTTGAGGATGTTCATCATCGGCACCGGCAGCAGGTGCGCGTTCGGGCCGCCCAGGTAGCGGAACAGGCTCAGCTCGGAGCTGGTCGCCGCGGCCTTCGCCACCGCCAGCGACACGCCGAGGATCGCGTTCGCGCCGAGGCCGGACTTGTCGGCGGTGCCGTCGATGTCGAGCATCTTCTGGTCGATCAGCCGCTGCTCGCTGGCCTCGTAGCCGACGAGCTGGTCGACGATCCGGTCCTCGATGTTCGCGACCGCGGTCTCGACGCCCTTGCCCTGGTAGCGGTCGGCGTCGCCGTCGCGCAGCTCGATCGCCTCGAACGCGCCGGTGGACGCGCCGGACGGCACTGCCGCGCGGGCGGTCGTACCGTCGTCCAGCCCGATCTCGACCTCGACGGTCGGGTTGCCGCGCGAGTCGAGAATCTCTCGGGCGACGATTCCCTCGATGGTGGCCACTGTGTCGCTCCTCGTGATGAGTGTCAACTGGTGCTCTCGGGCCGCGACGGTGCGGCGGAAGCGTTCCGAAGGCAGCGTAACGGGCCGTGGTCGCCGGACGGGGATGGCCTCCACCAACCGGGCGCCGATCTGCCGGACATCAACCGATTCTCCACCCCGTCATCCGGACCGGGAATTGCGGGGGTTGCCCTGATCGACAAGGCTGACGGACATGTTCGCCGCCGACCGCGCCACCGCCGGACCGCCCGCCGCCACCGCGCGTTCCACCACCGCCGTCCGGTCCGTCGTGGCCGGGCGGACCAACCCCCGGGCGTACGCACAGTGAACGGCGACCCACCGGCGCCCCGGCCGGAGTTCGTCCCCGGTGCGGCTGCCGACGTACCGGCCGACCCGGCCGACCTGTGCCTGGTGGTGGCCGACGGCAAGCTGCTGGTCGACGCCGAGGGCGGCTTCCCCCGGTGCGCCGACCTGCCCACCGACGCCGCCCCGATCCCGCTCGGCACCCTCGACGGCGTACGTGTCTGGGTCACCGCCCGGGACACGGCCGACGGGTCGCCCGGCACCTGGCTCGGCTGGCGGGACCTGGCCGGCGGCCTGGCCGAGCCGCTCGCCGCCCTCGCCGGCCGCGCCCTGCAGGTGGTCACCTGGCGGCGTACCCACCGTTACTGCGGCGCCTGCACGGCGGAGTTGGCCGACGTGCCCGGCGAGACCGCCCGGCGCTGCCCCGCCTGCAAGCTGTACGTCCCGATGCAGCTCTCCCCGGCCGTCCTCGTCGCCATCCGCCGCCCCGGTCCGCCCGGCGCCCCGGAGCAGCTCCTGCTGGTCCGGCACTCGTACGGGCCGACCGACACGTGGGCGCTGGTCGCCGGCTTTGTCGAGGCGGGCGAGACCCTGGAGCAGGCGGTGCACCGGGAGGTCACCGAGGAGGTGGGACTCCGGGTCGACCGGCTGACCTACTTCGGCAGCCAGCCGTGGGCGATGTCCGGTCCCGGTGTGGTCCTCACCGGCTACACCGCGTACGCGGCGGATCCGGCGGCCGAGCCGGTGGTCGACGGTCGCGAGCTAACCGAGGCGCGCTGGTTCCCGCTGGACGCGTTACCGGAGCCGCTCCCGCCGACGTACTCGATCTCCCGGTGGTTGATCGAGCACGTCCGCGTCCGACCCGCCCCGGCCTAGTACGCCGGTTCCACCCCGAGCAGGGTCCGCAGGTGGCGGGGCGGCGGTGAGGCGTGCGAGAGCATCGCGTCGTGCCACTGCCGCACCGACGGCCCGACCGGGCGGGCGGCGGCGATCTCGGCAACCTCGCTGTACCCGACGAAGTACGTGGAGAGCTGGGTCGAGGTGAGCAGGGCCCGGCGCCACTTCCCGGCCGCCTCGCCCTCCTCCTGGAAGCCACGGCCGGTCATCAGCGCCATGCCCTCGGACTCGGGCAGCTCGTCGCAGTGCACCAACTGGTCCAGCAGCGCGTTGATGGTCATCCGAAGCTGCATCTTGAGCTGCTGCAACCGGATCGGCAGGCCACCGAAGCCGAGACCCGCCATCATCTCCTCGGCGTACACCGCCCAGCCCTCCACGAACGGGCCGGAGTAGCCGAGCGCCCGTACCCGGGTGCTGCCCTGGTAGCGGCGCGAGTGGGCGAGCTGGAGGAAGTGACCGGGCATCGCCTCGTGGACGGTCAGGTTGCGGATCATGTGGTCGTTGTACTCGCGGTAGAACGACTCGACCCGGTCCGCCGACCAGTCCGCCGGGGTCGGCGCGATGCAGTAGAACGTCGGCACCTCGGCGGTCTCCAGCGGGCCGGGCGGGTCGCAGTAGGCGACCGCCACCCCACGGGCGAACTCCGGCATCTCCTGGATCACGCACGGGTCGTCGACCAGCGTCACCAGGTCGTGCGTACGGACGAAGTCGGTCGTCTCGGTGAACGTCACCCGGGCCAGGTCCACGATGGAGGTGTTGTCCGGGTGCTCGGCTCCGAGCTGGTCCAGCGCCCGGCGTACGGTCTCGTCGGTGGCCGGGCCACCGACCAGCTCGGCCGCCACGGCCCGGATCTCGTCGGTGACCCGCTCCAGGTTCGCCTCGGCACGGGCGAAGACCTGGGCGGCGGACAGCTCGGTGTCCAGGGTGTGCCAGAGCCGCGCCTCGAAGCGGCGGCGGCCGAGCCGGGGGTCGCGTCCCGGGCCGGTGTCGTCGTGCAGACCCGCCCGGAGCCAGTCGGCGAACCCGGCCAGGGCCTCGACCGCCTCCCGGGCCACCGGCTCGACCGCGTTGCGCATTCCGGGTGCCTCGGCGAGCAGGGCGGGTAGTTCGTCGCGGACCAGCGCGGCGGTGCCGTCGAACTGCCCGGCGGCGGTCTCGGCGTGGATCCTGGGCATGTCGCGCAGGGTGGCGCGGGCGGTGGCGAGCGCGTCCGGTACGTCGCCGAGCCGGCCGACAAGGCTCGCCAGCCGGACCTCCGCCGGGGCGTACGGGCGGGCGATCAGCGCGTGCAGCAGCGGGCCCGGATTGTGCCGCAGCGGGTTCCACTCGTGCGTACGCAGCTCGGACAGCTCGAACTGTTCCCGGTCGACGAGGGCGGCGAGCATGCTGTGGTCGACCTGCTCCGCCTGGTCGAGCGCGAGGTCGTCCACCTGGGAGAGGGCGCCGGCGGCGTCGCGGAGCATCTCCGAGCGGGCCTTGACCCCGCCGTCGGACAGGTCCGGCAACCGGTCGTCGAAGCGGTGGTCACCGGCCGAGGACGCCAGACCGGGACTGCTCTCCAGCAACGCGTCGACGATGCGTTCGGCGATGGGGACGAAAGACGACATGGGAAGAATCTAGCGACTCCGGCCCGGATCGGGCAGCGGGGGAAGAAGGCTGGCCAGGGTTCGTACCGCCCGGGTCAGCTCAGCGGGCGGGTTCGCGGCGTACCCGAGGACCAGTCCGGGCGGGCCGCCGGGTGCCAGCCGGAGCCGGGACAGCGGCACCGGCATCAGCCCGGCCCGCTGCGCGGCGTCGGCCACCCCCTCGTCGTCGACCCCGTCGGGCAACTCGACCACCAGGTGCAGTCCGGCCGCGATACCGGAGATCCGGGCCGCCGGCAGGTACCGGCGCAGGGCGGCGGTCAACGCGTCCCGGCGCTGCCGGTGTGCCTGCCGGGAACGGCGCAGGTGGCGGTCGTACCCGCCGTCGGCCAGGAGTTCGGCGAAGGCTAGCTGTTCGAGCACCGGTCCGCCGATGTCGGCCGCCGTCTTGGCCGCGACGACCGCCGCCCGCCACCCCGGCGGTACGGCGAGCCAGCCGAGCCGCATCGCCGGGGCGAGTGCCTTGCTGGCCGACCCGATGTGGGCGACCAGGTCCGGGGCGAGACCCTGGAGGCAGCCGACCGGGTCCCGGTCGTACCGGAACTCGGCGTCGTAGTCGTCCTCGACCACCAGAGCGCCGGTCGTACGCGCCCAGGCGAGCAGGGCGGCCCGGCGGCGCGGGGCGAGCACCACGCCGGTCGGGTACTGGTGTGCCGGCGTGGTCAGCACCGCCGGTAGCCCGGTGCGGGCCAGCGCCTCGACGTCCAGTCCCTCGTGGTCGACCGGCACCGGCACCGGGCGGAGCCCCTGCGCCTCGAAGTGCAGCCGGATGGCGACGCTGCCCGGATCCTCGATCCCGATCGTGGTCGCGCCCCGGCTCCGGAGCACGGCGGCGACCAGGGAGAACGCCTGGGCCGCACCGGTGGTGATCACCAGGTCGGCCGGGTCGACCCGGGCCGCCCGGACCCGGCCGAGATAGTTCGAGAGTTCGGTACGCAGCCGGGGCGCGCCGGCCGGGTCGCCGTAGTCGAAATCGGCGTCGCGGGCCCGGCTCAGCGCCCGCTCGTACGCCCGCCGCCACTGGGCGCGGGGGAACATCGCCAGGTCCGGCACCCCCGACCGGAGCCCGTTCCCGCTCGGATTCACCTGAACAGCGGGACCGGCGGCGCTCGACCGTGCGTCGGGCGGGCCGGACCGGCGCTGCGTCGCTCCGGTGTCCGGCGCGACCACGGTCCCCGCTCCGGGTCGGGCGAGCAGCCGTCCCTCGGCCACCAACTGTTCGTACGCCTCGACCACCACGCCCCGGGACAGCCGCAGGTCGGCGGCGAGTCCCCGGCTGGACGGAAGCCGGGTGCCCGGTACGAGCCGCCCCTGCACGATCGCCTCCCGGAGGGCGACGGTGAGCTGGCCGGCGAGGCCGGGTCGGGCCCGGTCGAGTTCGACGAGCGCCTCCGGAGTGGTCAATTGGTCCTCCCTAACCCGCCCGAATTGGCCCTCAACACAGGACCATCCGCACCCTAGCGTCGTATGGGTGAAGATCTCCAACACCGGCGCCGTACTGCTCTGCGTCCTCGGGATGACGATCGTCGGCAGTTCCGTCTCGATCAGCCAACTGGTCCTCGACTACCCCACCCTGACCGGACAGGCCGCCCGGTACGCGCTCGCCGCCGCCGTGCTGTTCGCCATCGCCCGGCGCTGCCCCGGAATCGGTGTCGAAGGCCGGCCCGCGACGGGTCGGCCGACCGGACGCGAGTGGGTTGTCCTCACCGCACTGGCGGCCACCGGACTGGCCGCGTTCAACGCCTTCATCCTGATCGCGCTGCCGCACGCCGACCCGGCCCTGGTCGGCACCTTCATCGGGGCGGCACCCCTGGGGCTGGCCCTGCTCGGGCCGCTGCTGCGCGGCCGACGCCCGACCGTACGGCTGCTCGGGGCGGCGGGCATCGTCGTCGCCGGTACGGCACTGGTGCAGGGCACCGGTCGAGCGGACACGATCGGCGTACTCGCCTCGCTCGGTGCGCTCGGCGGGGAGATCGCGTTCTCGTTGCTCGCCGCTGCCGTCCTGCCCCGCCTCGGCCCGGTACGGGTGGCCGCGTACAGCTGCGCGCTGGCCGTACCGCTGCTGCTGGTCGGCGCACTGGTGGCGGGGGAACCGGCCGAGTGGCGGCTGCCGACCGGGGTGGAGGCGGCCACGTACGCCTACCTGGCCGCGCTGATGACGGTGGTCGCGTTCGTCGCCTGGTTCACCGGGCTGCGCAAGCTGGGCGTCGAGCGGGCCGGGATCCTGGTCGGCCTGATGCCGGTGGCCACCCTGGTCACCGCCGCCGTACAGGCCGGACGACTTCCCGCGCTCGGCTCGACCGCCGGGGTGCTGGTGGTCGCGCTCGGCCTCGCGGTGGGCCTCGCCGGCCAGCGGAACCAACCCGCCGACGATCAGCCTTCCGTGCTGCCCGAACCGGCCGTGCTGTTCGAACCGGCAGACGTGTTCGAACCGGCGGTGGTGGCCGAACCGGCGGTGGCCTCCACGGCGCGGACCGCGTCGGCGTAGGCGAGGGCGGCCCGGCGCAGTGCCGCCTCGGCGTCCAGCCCGTCGGCGCGGGCCTGGACCACCACGTCCAGCAGCCGGGCACCGAGCCGGGCCTCGTCGTCCAGGGTGGCCGGGACCGGTGGTGGGATGTCCAGCCCGGCCCGGCCGGCCCGTTGCAGGATCTTCGCCGCGAGCGAGAGGGCCGGCTGGGCCAGCGCGATCCCGTCCAGGACCGAATCGCGGGCCTTCTCCGCCTTCTTGATCTGCTCCCAGTTGGTGATGATCTCGTCGATCGAGCCGACCGGGGTGTCCGCGAAGACGTGCGGGTTGCGCCGGATCATCTTGTCGACGAGGCCGCCGGCCACGTCGTCGATGTTCCACCGCTCGTCTTCGGGCAACTCCTCGGCCAGCCGGGCGTGCAGTACCACCTGGAGCAGCACGTCACCCAGCTCCTCGCGGAGCGCGTCCAGGTCACCGGCCACGATCGCGTCGTACGCCTCGTAGCACTCCTCCAGCAGGAACTGGGCAAGGGTGGCGTGGGTCTGTGCCCGCTTCCACGGGTCACCGCCGGGCGAGGCGAGCCGGTCCATCACGGCGACCGCGTCGAGCAGCCGGGCGCCGGGCGGGTCCCAGGAGCCGTACATCAGCTCCAGTTCGGCCAGGCCGGGTTCGCGGGCCAGGCGCAGCCCCAGCTCGCGGGCCATCCGGTCGTCCCCGACCGGACCGGCCAACCAGACGACGGTCCCGTCGGTTCCGGCGGTGGCGAGCAGGTCCGGCACCGGAGTGTCGGTCAGGGTCACGGTGCCGCCGGCCACCCGTACGGCGGTGGTCAGCTCGCTCTCCGCGCCGGCCAGCACCGGGTGCTGGCGTACCACGTCCCAGGCCGCCGCGGTGAGCAGGCCGGCGGGCAGCCGGGGCGAGGTGACCAGGAGTACGACTCGGGCGGTCATCGGATCTGCCCGCTCAGCGCGGGTCGACCACCGTGCCCGTGTCGCCCTCGCCCAGCGGCACGCTGACCGCAGCGGGCCCGCCCTGGAAGGAGAGGATCGGGAACTCCAGCGGCCGGTAGCGCGGGTTGACCGTGACGTCGAAACGGGTGACCGCGTCGGCGAGCACCTTGCGGTTGCCGAGCGCCGCCTGCAACTGCTCACCGTCGAGCTGCTGCCCGGCGGCCTCGTCCGTCACCGTCGCCTCGATCGCACCGGCGGCCTTGGCCACCTTGCCGAGGGCGAGCAGCTCGGCCGGGGTCGGCTTCACCGGCTCACCCGGCGGTACGGCCGACAGGCAGGTGAACAGCGCCGCGGCCTCCTTGGCGAACGCGGTCTCCGGCGCCACCGCGAACTGCTGGGCCACCTGGTCGACCGGGGCCGGCTCCTTGGCCTGGAGGTTCTCGGCCTTGGTGAACCGCTGGCAGACGTCGTTGAGGACCAGCACGCTGACCACGAAGGTGCGTGTTGGCGGCTTCGCCTCGGGGGCGCCCGCGGCGGCCGGCGGTGCGGGCTTCGCCCGCAGCTCGTCGATGAGGTCGGTCACCTGGTTCTCGGTGATCTGCCGGTCGCCGACGTAGGCGGCGGCACCGGGCTGGGCACGGCAACCGGTGAGGGCGATGATGCCGACCGCGGCAACCACGGCGATCGGCGCCAGACGGCGAGCACGCTGCATGGCCGACACTCTCTCACGCGCCGCCCGGCCCGACCGGTACGGGGTCACCGGGCGGGCCGTCCCACCACTGTCCGTCACCGGGCGGCCAGTACCGGCTCGCCGATGACGTCCTTCAACAACTGGCCGCACCATTCCAGCAGTACCTGGTCGCGCAGTGGCTCGCCGCCGATCCGGCGGGTGCTCGGCCGGGGCACGCTGACCTGGTCGGTGACCTGCTTGTAGACCGCGTCCGGGTGGTAGCGCTTGAGCCGCATCTGCTTCGAGTCGGGCAGCGGCAGCGGGCCGAACCGGACGTACTTGCCCTGGACCGACACGTCGGTCAGGCCGTACGCGCGGGCCAGGAGGCGGAACCGTGCCACCGCGACGAGGTTCTGCACCGGCTCCGGCGGTGCGCCGTACCGGTCGGTCATCTCGACCACCACCTCGTCGAGGCGGGCGGCGTCGCGGGCCTCGGCGAGCTTGCGGTACATCTCCAGGCGGAGCCGTTCCACGCTCACGTAGTCGTGCGGCAGGTGCGCGTCGATCGGAAGGTCGATCTTGACGTCGACCTCCTCCTCCGGCCGCTCCCCCTTGAACGTCTGCACCGCCTCGCCGACCATCCGGACGTAGAGGTCGAACCCGACGCCCTCGATGTGCCCGGACTGCTCGCCGCCGAGCAGGTTCCCGGCGCCCCGGATCTCCAGGTCCTTCATTGCCACGTACATGCCGGCGCCCAGCTCGGTGTGCTGGGCGATGGTGGCCAGCCGCTCGTGGGCGTGCTCGGTCAGCGGCTTCTCCGGCGGATAGAGGAAGTACGCGTACGCCCGCTCCCGGCCACGGCCGACCCGGCCCCGGATCTGGTGCAACTGGGCCAGGCCGAGCAGGTCGGCCCGTTCCACGATCAGCGTGTTGGCGTTCGGGATGTCGATGCCGGACTCCACGATCGTGGTGCAGACCAGGACGTCGTACTCCTTCTCCCAGAAGCCGACCATGACCTTACTCCAGCGCTTCCTCGCCCATCTGGCCGTGCGCGACCGCGACCCGCGCCTCGGGCACCAGCTCACGGATCCGGCGGGCCGCCCGGTCGATCGACTCGACCCGGTTGTGCAGGTAGAAGACCTGCCCGTCGCGAAGCAGCTCCCGGTGGATCGAGGCGGCGACCTGCCGGTCGTCGTACGCGCCGACGAAGGTCAGCACCGGGTGCCGCTCCTCCGGCGGGGTGGCGATGGTGGACATCTCCCGGATCCCGGTGATCGCCATCTCCAGGGTCCGCGGGATCGGCGTCGCCGACATGGTCAGTACGTCGACCGCTGTCCGCAGCGTCTTCAGGTGCTCCTTGTGCTCGACCCCGAACCGCTGCTCCTCATCGACGATGACCATGCCGAGCGCCTTGAACCGGGTGGCGGCGGCGAGCAGCCGGTGGGTCCCGATGACGATGTCGGCGCTGCCGTCGGCGGCGGCTTCCAGGGTCTGTTCGGCTTCCTTCGGGGTCTGGAACCGGGAGAGCTGCCTGATCTGGACCGGGAACTGTCCCATCCGCTCGGCGAACGTGTTGTAGTGCTGCTGGGCGAGGAGTGTGGTCGGCACCAGGACCGCTACCTGCTTGCCGTCCTGGACCGCCTTGAACGCCGCCCGGACCGCGATCTCGGTCTTGCCGTACCCGACGTCACCGCAGATCAGCCGGTCCATCGGGGCGGACTGCTCCATGTCCCGCTTGACCTCCTCGATCGCCGACAACTGGTCCGGCGTCTCGGTGTACGGGAACGCGTCCTCAAGCTCCCGCTGCCACGGGGTGTCCGGGGCGAACGCGTGCCCCTTGGACGCCTTCCGGGCGGCGTAGAGCTGGATGAGCTGGGCGGCGATCTCGCGTACCGCCTTGCGGGCGCGGGCCTTGGCCTTCTGCCACTCGCTGCCGCCCATCTTGTGCAGCGTCGGGGTCTCCCCGCCCACGTAACGGGAGAGCTGGTCGAGCTGGTCGGTGGGGACGAAGAGGCGGTCACCCGGCTGGCCCCGCTTGGTGGAGGCGTACTCCAGGACCAGGTACTCGCGCTCGGCGCCGTTGACCGTACGTTGCACCAGCTCGACGTAGCGGCCGATGCCGTGCTGCTCGTGCACCACGTAGTCGCCGGTCTTCAGCTCCAGCGGGTCGATGGTGTTGCGCCGCCGGCTCGGCATCTTGCGCATGTCGCGGGTGGAGGTGCCCCGTCCCCCGGTGATGTCGTTCCCGGTGAGTACGGCGAGCTTGGTGGCGCTGGCGCCGTCGAGCAGGAAGCCGTGGTTGAGCGAGCCGCAGGTGACGAGCAGTTCGCCGGGGGCGGGTGCGGCGAGGATGGTCTCGACGGCGGTGGCGCCGAGCCCGCCGTCGCGGAGCACCTCGACCGCCCGTTGGGCCGGTCCGTGCCCCTCGAAGACCAGGGCCACCGCCCAGCCGTCGGCGGTCCACCGCTTGAGGTCGTCGACCACCCGGTTGGTCTCACCGTGGTAGAGCGCGGTCGGCTGTGCGGCGAGCGTGATCGACACCCCCTCGTCGGGGGTGACGTCGGTGCGTACCGGGTCCAGCCACGGCTGGTCGTCGGCGGCCGGGGTGTCTTCGACCAGCCCGAACGGGGAGATCGACCACCAGGGCTGGCCGAGGGCGGCGGCTGTTGCCCGTACCTCGCCCAGGGTCTTGAATGCGGCGGCGCCGACGTCGATCGGGGCCTGGCCGCCGACGGCGGCCGCGGCCCAGCTCGCCTGGAGGAACTCCTCCGAGGTACGGACCAGGTCATGGGCCCGGGTACGGATCCGCTCCGGGTCGAAGAGCAGCACGTGCGCTGCCGCCGGCAGGCAGTCGAGCAGCGTCTCCATGCTCCCGGTCCCGTCCAGGAGTGCCGGGGCGAGCGATTCCATGCCCTCGACCGGGATCCCCTCGGCCAGCTTCTCCAGGATCTCGGCCAGCTCCGGATGGGCCTCGGCCAGGGCGGCGGCCCGTTCCCGGATCTCCGGGGTGAGCAGGAGTTCGCGGCACGGCGGCGCCCAGAGCTGGTCGACCTGCTCGATGGTCCGCTGGTCGGCGACGGCGAAGGTACGGATCTCCTCCACCTCGTCGCCCCAGAACTCGACCCGGGACGGGTGCTCGTCGGTGGGCGGGAAGACGTCCAGGATGCCGCCCCGGACGGCGAACTCACCGCGCTTGGTGACCAGGTCCACCCGCGAGTACGCCAGGTCGGCCAGCCGGTGCGCGACCACCTCCAGGTCCGCCTCGGCGTGGCTGGTCAGGCGTACGGGTTCGAGGTCACCGAGCCCCTTGAGCTGCGGTTGCAGCACCGAGCGGACCGGAGCGACGACAACCCGCAGCGGGCCGGCACCGTCGGCACCGTCCGGGTGCGCCAGCCGGCGCAGCACGGCGAGCCGTCGCCCGACGGTGTCCGACCGGGGGGAGAGCCGCTCGTGCGGCAGGGTCTCCCAGGCGGGGAAGACGGCCACCTGCTCGGCCGGCAGGAGGCTACCCAGCGCGGCGGCGAGGTCGTCGGCCTCGCGGGTGGTGGCGGTGACCGCGAGCACGGGGCGGCCGGCACCGCCCTGGTCCGGCTCGGCGGCCACGGCGGCCACCACGAACGGCCGCAGCGCCGCCGGTGCGGTCAGATCGAGCCCGTCGGCCTGCGCTGCACCGCCCCGGGCCAGATCACGGGTACGGGTGAGAGCCGGGTCGCCGAGGGCGGCAGCCAGCAGACCGGCGAGCATCGTCACGATCACTACCTCTGCGTCAACACGCGAAACTGCCCCCATCCGGCTTCCGGACGGGGGTCCACCTCCCCAAGTTTATCCCCCTCAGAACCCCCCACCCCCCACCCCAAACCCACCCACCCCACCCCATCCCACCCGCCCGAAGTGCGTTGATCATGAAGTTAGCGCGGATTTGATCGCTAGATTCCGCGCTAACTTCATGATCGACAAGCGTGCGGGGTCAGGCCGCGCGGAGGTGCGCGGGGTCCGTCCGCGCCAGCAGGCCGAGGAGTACGGGGACCAGCGCGCGGGCCTGGGGTAGGTCGATCGGCCAGCGTTCCACCTGCTCGCCCACGGATAACTCCAGCAGCACACCGCTGGGCGGGACGGGGCCGACGTCCATCTGCCCCACCCCGGGCCGCCCGTAACTTTCCCTTTCTCACCCGGTTGCGAGCCAGGGGGAGCGATTTCAGCCTACGACTCTCCGTCGACATTGTCGGCACTGTCGATACCGAGGAGCACGGGGTGTCCTACGGCTCGGTCCGTACCGCCCTGCTGATACTCAAGGCAGAGGGCTTGATCGAGGGCCGACAAGGCGAGGGCGTTTTCGTCCGCGACAGTAAATAGCCGATCATCCGGGTCGGACAAGCAGCGCCCCTGGCCCACCGGATCAGGGTGTCCGTGGCGGCGACAACGCGCTTTTTTTTCGTACATCGAATTTGATGTAAGTACATCGAATTCGATGTACGGAATTGACGCGTTATGCGGGTGAGCGGCGGTGGAGCGCGGGCGGAGCCGTCAACTGCCTAAAGGACGTCTCGTAACTCGGTGAAGGCGTGGCCGGGTAAGGCTGCTGGTGTCACCCCGTCAGGATGATGTTGTGGATGTGGGCGATACCGGATGCGGTGTCGGCCAATGTGCGGGCGGCGCGGCGGTAGTCACGCAGGATCTTGAAACACTTCATGCGGGCCAGGGCGTGTTCGACCTGCGCCCGGACGGTGCGGTGCTGCTTGTTCAGGTTGGCCTTCCACTCGGGTAGCTCGCTGCCGTCGGTGGGCTTGCGGTACGGGATGATCACCTCGGGGTTGCCGCGGTAGGCGCCGTCGGCCATGACCGGGC
>NZ_JBSGCD010000072.1:0-11630 GCF_053601675.1 Micromonospora sp. NPDC004704
TATCGATGGTCATGGTGGCGTCGCCGCCACCAATACCGAGCCAAAGTGAGCCACTACCAGCGAAGACTCCAAATTCAGCAGATGCGGCTGGAGTACTAACGGCATCTCTCTGTGTCAAGGGGTTGGCAACAGAGAGGTCTCCGTGTCCTTGATCATGGTTCGGTAGACAACGTCTGCGAGGCGGCGCTTGAGGCAGCGCATGGCTTCTTTGTGGGTCTTGCCGGCTGCTCTTTTGCGCTGGTAGTAGTCCTGTCCCGGGGTCGCGCGTTTGATCTGAGCCATGGCCATGACGTGCAGCGCGTAGTTGAGCTGCCGGTCGCCGGCGCGGGATAGGCGATGCCGTTGGATGTCACCGGACGAGACTTCTATCGGTGCTACCCCGCAGTACGAGGCGAACGCGGACTCGGACCGGAATCTGCTGACGGCGCCGGCCCGGGCCAGGATCTTCGCGGCGGTCACGTCTCCGATGCCGTGCAGCTTGGTCAGGGTGGTGCCTGAGGCTGTGACGGCAGTGGACAGGGTTGTTGTTGCCTCGGTGATGCGCCGGTCGAGGCGGCGGACTTCGCTGAGTAGGTCCACAGCGACCTGCCGCAGAGTGCGGGCCAGCGTGGCGCGGGGGCGGATGCTGCGCAGCGCGGCGGCTGCGGTCTCGGCCGTCAGCGCGCGGGGAAGACCGCCGGCGATGAGCTGGGCGAGCAGCGCGTGCAGCCGGTTGATGGTCTGGGTTCTGGTGCGGACCAGGTCGTCGCGGTGGTCGGTGAGGCATCGCAGGGCGGCGATCGCTTCGTCGATGACAGCGGTGTTGAGGCGGGTGGCGGTGTGCGCGGCGATTCCGACCGACAGGGCGTCGGCCTGGTCGGTTTTGCGGCCGTGTCCGGTTGAGAGCATCCGGACGCGACGGGCCAACTTCGCGGGCACATCGACCACGTCGATGTGGTCGGTGGTTAGTTTGGCGGTCAGCGTGGCGCCGAGGCCGGTGGCGCCTTCGATTGCCCATGAGGCGTGTGACCAGCGGCTGGCGAAGCGACGTAGTCGCCGGTAGCCGTCGCGGTTGACCTCGACGCGGATCGCGGCCAGGGGCTGGAGTCGGTTGTCGACCGCGACGGCGGTCCAGGACGCCTTGTGAGGATCAACCGCGATGATGACCGGGGCTGGTGCTGGAGGCAGGGCGGGGGGCACGGAGGTCTCCTCGGGGGCCGGGGGAAGGGGGACCCGGCGAGGAGGGCAAACCAACTTCGGGCTAAACAGACCTCTCTCGAGCCACTCTCGCCGGCGGTCGTGGCCGGGGCGCAGGCCGTTCGAGGGCCAGCCCGTAGGCGGCAGGTGTTTCCCGAGCGACCCCGACCACAACCTTGAAGATCATGGCTGCAGACCCTGACCTCCGCTGCCAATTCAACAAGTTGGAGACCTCTCTGTTGCCAACCCCTTGACACAGAGAGGTGCCGTTGGCGAGACAGCCCCCCACCGAGCTTCTGCTTTTTCTCGATGAGCGGGAAGTGTGGACAGTTCGCGGAGGTCGAGTCGGGCCTTATGCAATGGGAGGTGCTGTCCTGCGGCAGCCGGGTCGCCCTGGACAGCGGGCAGGCGTGCCAGCTCTACCACCACTACATGGGCAAGACCGGTGAGGATCGGGTGCTCGACGGGGAGATGCTGCTCGGCAAGACCGAGTTCTCCGCTGCTGCGACGCGACGTTGGCGGCGGTCAAGAGCCAGGGCATGGCGCAGTGTGAGAAGGCGTCATGCGAATACTCGTTCGACAGCGGATGGACGCCGATGAGTTTCGAGAAGGGCGTCAGTGACGACATGTTCTACGCGCTTCGCGGAATGACGTACCAGGTGACCGGCATGATCACGGTCACCCGGAGCGCGAATGGAGGCTACTCGACATCGGGTGGTTACAAGGTCACCGCGTACAAGGCGTGGAACTTCGACAAGAACGAGGATCTGCTCGGTGTTCCGTTCCGAGGGCCGGCGAATGCGGCCGGATTCGGCGGGGCGCGCGAGTTCGCCGTAATTTCCGAGAGCAATTACCACACTTGGTAGGATCTCCGATCTCGAAGCTGTCGAAGGGTGATGTGGTGGTGCGAGGATGGGCAGGGTTGGTCGGACTGGCAGTGGTGTCGGCCGTGATGGTCGCCGGTGGGTTCTTCATCGGCCGACAGGTGGAAGGCTCCGACCAAGCTGGCCGTGACCCTCGCGGCTACCAGCTCGACGGCGGCGACCTTCCTCTGGACGACGGCCTCCAGCGTGCTGGTGTTGGGGTGCCGGAGTGCGCCCGGGAGAACTTGAGGTACGCCTTCGTCGGCAACGGATTCGGGCACTACCGGGACGTCTACCTGAGGGTCTCCGGCTCGGAGGACTGTGTGAACAGTTTCCTCGAGGCCAACGGTCTGCACGACGACCTCAAGGCGACCCGGTCCGGAGGTGCCGCCGCCGAGCGGCCGCTGGAGGTGCGGGACAGGTGGCTGGATCGCGAACCGGTGGCGAAGATGGGTTGGCAGGTCGGCCCGGAACAGCGCTTCCAGCGGTTCGTCGGGCAGCGCGCCAACTCGTACACCGCGACGGTGATGGTGCAACACACACCGGACCCGCCGGTGGTGCGGGCGTACCTCTACGCCTTCTATGGAGGATGATCGGTGGCCGTTCAGGCACTACCCGGCAAGGGACGTGCCTGAGCGGCCGATCGTCGGGACCGAGCGGCAGATTGCGGGTCGATCCCGATGTTGCCGGTAGCGGAACGTTGGCACTCGCGATTGTGCTCATCGGCCCTACGAGGGTCAGCAACTAGCCCAACCGAGTCCTCGAACGGCACAGGTTCGTGGTCGCGGCCAGGATATCCATTTGCCGGTCGCGATCTCGATCAGAACAGCAAGCGCACACGCGGATCAAGCCGATCATGTCGACGTGCGGGAAGTCGCAGGCGAGATCCCCCTCGGCCCTGCACGACCGAAACTCCAGTCCAGGTCGACCCAGGCCCGACGACACACAAAACCTCACCTCCGGGCCATGACCGAATATCCGAACGGTACAAGTGAACGTGGGAAGCGTCTGGGCGTCGCCCTCTCCGTCTGGCATCCGGCCTCCCCGCCACCTCCCGGATCAGGCGGCCCCCAGCTTCACCACCCTGCCGTGACAGGACGGCGGCGAAGGTCTCTCACCCCCACTCGATCAATCAGCGCCTCACGGCGCACGTGCCACAGGTGCCAACGGTCCGCGACCTGCAACGCCTCGGACAGGGCGCGGCACGTAGTCATTCCATGATGGCCGCAGTCGGGCGAGACCGTAGCCAACCAGGTACCGCGGGTCGACAGGAGGAACTCCGGTAGCCGGGATTGTTACCGCTGTGGCCGGAAGTGGTTCCGGACCAGGTACGCGGTGACCTGCTTGCCGATCTTCGCGCCCTCCACGTCGGCGGTCCGGGTGTGGATGCCACCCCAGATGCGCGCTTCGACGACCTCGGAGAGGGCGTGTGAGAAGCCACGGAAGTACCGGGTGGTGCCCGAGGCGGCGCTGTATCCGCTGAACGCGATGTCGTCCCGACCGAAGAGGTACGCCAACGCCGACATGCTGGCCGCGGTGAAGCAGGTGTGCCCGGACGTGAAGTCGGGGTGCGGGGGAGTGACCAGCAGCGGCGACCACCCGGGGTCGGCCACGGTGGCCGGGTTGCCGTCGGTGTCGGCGAGCTGGACCGCGGTGATTGGCCGCCAGGAGCTCCATGCGGCCTTCTCGTTGTAGCAGGCGGTCGTGGCGTCGGCTTCTGCGAGGTCCACCATCGCGAACATCCGGGCGGTCTGGAGGACGTTCAGCCGCTGCGTCGTCGCGAGCTGCCGTTTGATTTCCCATTCGGCCAGGTGTCGGTCGTGCCACCAGATCGCCGCCTGGGTCTGGTCGAGTGTCCGTATCGTGCTGTTCGCTGCGCCGATCTCCTTGACCTCGTTGAGGTCCCGGGCGTACCGGTGGCTGGTGAGGGCGGGCGGGCCGGCGGTTCGGAACATCGACGCACGCGGGATGACGAACGGCTTGAGGTTGCCGACCCAGGCTCCGTCGTAGGTGAAGGTCGGGGGCGTGGGCCGCCACTGACCGGGTTGACTGCCGATCACCCAGGTCTGGTCGCCGAACGCCCCGTCGTTCCTGCGCGCGGCGATCATCGCGGCCGCCGTTCGGCTGCCGACGGTGATCCCGCGCCGTTTCGCGACGCTGTCCGGGATCGTGGCCAGCGACTCGTCGTACTGCGTCCGCAGTCGCTGGTGCTGGTCGGGGAACAGTGCGTCCAGCACGGTGAAGGCGGCGGTGGCGACGGCCGCGTCCGTCGACTCGGTTCCCCGGGTCGCCGGTGCGACCAGGTACGGCTGGTACGGCGTGCCGGCGATCGCGTTCACCGCGTCGTAGACGGCCCCGTGCACCATGGCGAAGCTGCGTGCCTGGACCTGCGGTTGCTGGCCGGCGACCTCCCAGATCGCGGTCTCGGCGTTGCGGTCCCAGACGATGACGGCGTTGGCGGACGGATCCGGGTCGGACGCGTACGCCGGTGCGGAACCGAGCACGGCGGACGACCCGACCGCGAGGATCCCGACGACGGCGACCTGTCCGGCCTTCCGGAGCAGCGAATGACGGCCCGTCATGAGGCGGCCGACCGCTGGTTGTCCCGCCCCGGTGACCGGGGCATCGACGATGATGTCTGCATGGCTGCAAAATACGCCGTCGGGCGTGGTCCGTGGGGCCCCGAGACGCGGGGTGGGCGTTCGGGTGTCGAAGAACCGGCGGCGGCAGCGGCACCCGCAGGAACACTGCCCGCAGGTCCAGCCAGCCGCTCGTCGGGGTACGGACCAGGCTGGCACCGCGCTGGGCGATGGTGAGGATTGGCCGTCGCCCTCGGCCACCGAATGTGAGCGATAACAGGGCCGTCGTTACGTGCGCCCATGGTGTCGAGGCGGTGCGGCTAGACCCGGACTGGTTGTCAGTGGGCGTACCTGCCGCACGATCTGCCGCCGAGGTCCGCGATGTACTACTACTTCGCCCTGTGGCGTGACGACGGCACCGACCCGGTGATTCATGATCTGTTGCGCTGCCAGGCGTGGGAGGGGTCGGCCGGGCGGAGGGTCCGACCGCGGTGATGGCGATGCGGTGGGGCGTGGGCGGGTCCCGACGGTGCCCCCCGTTTACCCCCCGAGAACCCTGGTTTGACCCTGACTATCAGTGACGATGGAAGACGAACGTCTGGCCGTATCTGTGCAGGTCAACGTTCAGTTCTAGCGAACAACGACAAGTTCGGTGCGACTACGGCTGGTAAACAAAAAAACCCCGCCTCCGAATCATGGAGGCGGGGTTTTTGATCTCCTTCCGGGCACAGCCCGGGCAGACGAAACACCACGAAACGACACGGGGATAGCGGACTGCCGATCTTCGGTGTATCGGTTGTCGGATCGACGTTCAGCCCCTCTGTGTCACGAGGAAGCTGGTGCTCCGCCCAGGGTCATCCTTGAGATCACGGCCCCGGTTGCGGTACGGGTCGGACGTGCTGGCGGCGCTGCGGCTGGCGGCCGAGATGGGTCGGCTCAACGAGCCGGTGCACGCGAGTCCGATATCGGTGCTCGTCACTCACCGTCGGGTACGCGCACGTCAACGTGCTCGGCCGTTACACCTTCCCTGCCCTCGAGCGAACAGTAGATCCGCCCGCTGCGCGACCCACGACGCTCAGGACGGTTGACGCGCCCCGCGACATCCAGCCGGGCGGCAGTAAGCCCACTGCGGTCACTGGCGGAGGCGAAGCAGGTGTGGGCGGGCAGAGACTTCACTGCCGGCCTCTTTCTTTCCCTGTTGGAAATTGATAATGTTTCCGGCATGGAAAGAAAGGGGTGGTGATGTCCAGCACTGAGCGCCGGGACGCCGAGGAGGCGTTGGCTGTTATCCGGCAGGAGCAGGCTGCGGTGGCGGACCGGTTGAACGAGGCGGAGACGGGAGGCTCACGGTGGGTGGTACCGGTAGTGATGGGCGCGGCGGTGGCCGCGCTGCTGGTGGATAGCGCGGTGGTGCTGGTGGTGGCGACCGTGGTGTACCTGGCAGGCACGCTGATGGCTCTCGGTACTCCGGTCCGGGCGGGTGTGGTCCCCCGCGAAAACCGTCGGTCCCTGGTTCAGGTGTGTATCGGGACCGCAGCGTTATTCGCGGTGTTCACCGCAGGCATGGCAGGTCAACAGTTCGAGTTGTGGTGGCTCACGGGACTGGCCGCGGTCTCGGCCGTCGCCGTCACGATCGGTGTGATGCGCTGGCGGCGCGCTGGCGCCGGCGCGCGAGTGACCAGGGCATGAGTTCCTCTACCGGCTTCGACGACTTGATCCACGCGCCGTACCGGTTGCGGATCTGCGCGATGCTGGCGGCGTCCGAAGCAGTCGAGTTCAGCACCCTGCGCGACACACTCGGAGTCAGCGATTCGGTGCTCAGCAAACAGCTCTCCCCGTTGTCGGGCGCGGGTTACATCACGACCAAGCGTGAGATGGGGTTGCCTCGACGGGGGCGGATGTGGGTGTCGCTGACATCGCAAGGCCGACGTGCTTTCGCAGCGCACGCCGAGGCGTTGCAGAGCTTGCTGTCCGACGCCTCGCCCGACACGGATTGAGCATGAAGGCCCCCGGCCCATTGACGCGGGCAAGCGCGTCAATGGGCCGGGGGAGCGTCGGGGACTTTAGTTGCAGACCTTGCTGTCGATGAAGGCGTAGAGGGCCGAGTAGCTGCCCGCAACGGCCGCCGCCCCGTAGAGGGCGTTCGTGCTGACGAAGAACCCGGCGATGGTGACGCCCGCACCGCCGGAGGCGACGGCGAGCGCCCCGATTGCGACGGCGCCCAACCCGAACAGGAAGGCGGCGATAGAGCTGGCGCACCAACCGAGGAGCTGTTGGTCGGTACCGCTGGCGCTGATGACGTCGATCACGCCGTTGTTGAGCGCCAGGGTCGCCGATCCGCCGCCGGTGGCCCGCAGGACGACCTGCTGACCGGCCTGCAGAGCCTGGGTGATCTGGCGGATCTCCGGCGAGTTGGCGTCCGGCACGCTGGACACAGTGACGATCTTGGCCGCCGAGGGCTTGGCGACGGCGACCTGGCCAGAGGCCGATGCGCCGGTGCCGGCGGTGACCAGCATCGCGGTGGCCGTGAGCATCATGACGAAGACTTGCAGACTTCTACGCAGCATCAGGTTTCCTCTTTGAGGTATACTTGCACGGGGAATCTGTACCTAAGGAGTTGCTCGGCCTCGTCGGCGTCCCGGGAGAGGTTGCGAGCGTCGGTGGTGCAGGAGGGAGACCGGCCCGAGGCTGCGGGCGGTCGCCCTGGGGGCCCCTGTCTATGTAAACGACCTGAACCCGCCGGGAAACTGCATCCGCAGAGAACAGATTTCCGCGTTAGGAACGGCGGGCAGAGCTACTGGAGCGCGCGGCGCAACGTCGCCAGAGCGCGCACCGTTTGGCTGGTCACTGTGCTGGGCGTACAACCCAGGGCCCTCGCGGTCTGCTCGACGCTGAGATCCCTGACGAACCGTAGCGAGACGACGGCCCGCTGCCGTGCGCCGAGTTGCAGCATCGCGGTCAGTAAGAGGCTCCGGTCCTCAAACGCTCGGTGGCTGTCGGTCAGCTGTCCATAATCGACGATCGTCTCGGTCATGATTTCGTGCTTCCAGCGCGAGCGCCGCCGCTCGGTCAGGAAGATGCTCACCACGACCTGACGGGCATATGCCCGCAGCTCGGCGGTCCGGCGGAGATGGGACCATCGGCGGTAAATCTTCCACAATGCCATCTGAACAAGATCATCAGCCTCGTGCCAGTCGCCGCAGACAATGTAGGCCTCGTAGCGCAGCCAGCGCCGGATTCCTTGGGCAAACACCTCGAAGTTCGCGTCGTCGGCCTCATTGGTCATCAGCTGATCCCCGTTCCCCGTATAATGGAGCTTGACATGCTGGAGCTACGTCGGGTATACGACGGGCTCACCTCGCTGACTCCCTGGCGGCGACAGGGCCGCGCGCATGGTGCGACTGGTCAACAGCTTCACGAAGCAGCCTCCCCAGGCTCCCGTTTGGATCGACCAACCTTAGATTGATCGACATCGCCGTCGTGACGGTACCGGACGATGCGTGGTGAAGCGATTACCGGGAGGCAATCTTTTGATCAATCTCTTCCGTCCGTCGGCTTAGGGGACGGGGGTAACCACACATGCCAGGCTGACCCTGTGTATGGGCCCACTGTGCTCTTTTGCGGTGACTACGCGACCGCGGCCGATCGTTCTTGCCCATCTCGGCGGCATTTTTTTGACTTTCGCTCCAGAGTGGAGTGGGCCGCGGGTTGGGCGAGTACTCGTCCAGGAGCAGCGTTACCGGGCCGAGAGGGCGATCCCTGTTCCCGGAAGTATTGCTACGTAGAGTAATGGTCACCTAGCTCTCGATCAGCATCAGTGTGTCCATGGACCGGCGGGAAGAGGTGTTCAGAGTTGGCCGGGGTTGGCCGGGGTTGCGATCGTCCAATGACCCGAGGTGACTTGAACCACAAGTCGTTTCCCTGGTCGGCGAGCGCCTAACGGCGCTCCGCTCAATCCCCGTCAACCCGGTCAACGTTCCCGTCGAGATCGACGACGGGTGGACGCGGTGACCCCTCCTTGGAGTTGGTGACAATGAGTAGGCAGACGATCTGACCAACGTCCACCTCGGAATCCTCCGACAGCCAATGGGGACCCGCTCACGAGTCCGCCCGGAACTTGCTGCGTCCGGTGAACTCGATGTCCGGGCGACCGCCGCGGGTCAGGACGCTTTATCGTCGCCGTCTACGCCGAGACCGTCCTCGTTCTGGGCCTGACGGCTGCGGACACCGACTTGTGGGCCGCCGTGGGCCGGTTGACTGGCTGGTTGGAGTGCACGGACCGGCGGTGGTTGCTCGTGCGGACAATCTCGACACCCGCCGCCGCCCGGCCGTGATCATCGGCCATCGATTTGACGAGGTTGAGGTGGTAGGGCTTGCCCCAACGATCTTCGATGTCTTCAGGTATTTGCCAAGACGTCGTTCCTGCCCGGCCGGTCGTTCGCCTCGTCTGCGGATTTCAATGTCCGGTTGGCAGATTGGTTGGTCCGGGCGAACAACCGCCGGCATCGGGTGTTGGGCTGCCGGCCGGTCGACCGGTGGGACGCCGACCGGCAGGCGATGCTGTCGCTGCCACCAGTCGCGCCGGTCGTCGGGTGGCGGCAGGCGACACGCCTCCCGCGTGATCCTTACGTGCGGTTGGACGCGAACGACTATTCGGTGCACCCGTCGGTCGTCGGCCGACGGGTCGAGGTCGTCGCCGATACCGATGTGGTGGAGGTGTTCTCCGATGGGCGTCTGGTCGGCCGGCATGCCCGTTGCTGGGCGGCGCACCAGACGATCACCGACCCGGTCCACCACCAGGCCGCCAACGATCTGCGTGCCGTGGCTCACCGGACGACGACCGGGGCTGTGACGGAGGTCGAACACCGGGCGTTGAGTGACTACGACCGGGTCTTCGGTCTCGATGATGTGCAGGCGGTGGCGTGATGGTCACCAAGACCAGCAGCCGTAACGTCGCCTCGGAGATCGCGTTCCTGACCCGGGCGTTGAAAGCGCCGTCCCTCGCCGCAGCCGTGGAGCGTCTGGCGGAACGGGCCCGGGCCGAGTCGTGGACGCATGAGGAGTTCCTCGCCGCCTGCCTGCAACGCGAGGTCGCCGCCCGGGAAGCCCACGGTGGTGAGGGGCGTATTCGAGCCGCCCGGTTCCCGGCCCGCAAGAGTCTGGAGGAGTTCGACTTCGACCACCAACGGTCGCTGAAACGCGAAACGATCGCTCACCTCGGCACCCTCGACTTCATCACCAGTCGGGAGAACGTGGTGTTCCTCGGCCCGCCCGGCACCGGCAAGACCCACCTGTCGATCGGGCTGGGGATCCGGGCCCGCCAGGCCGGACACCGGGTCGCGTTCGCGACCGCCGCCCAGTGGGTGTCCCGCCTCGCTGATGCCCACGCCGCCGGCCGACTCCAAGACGAACTGGTCAAACTCGGCCGGATCCCACTGCTGATCGTCGACGAGGTCGGCTACATCCCCTTCGAAGCCGAAGCCGCGAACCTGTTCTTCCAACTCGTCTCGTCCCGCTACGAACGCGCCAGCCTCATCGTCTCGAATCATGTGGGTTGAGTCGTTTGTCCAGCCTCACAGATTGGGTCTTCGCTGTCGACGCCTGAGCCGGCCACACGCACCCCTCTCATCAAACCGACGCCAGGTCACAGATAGTCATGCAACCTTCGCGTTAGGTCAACAGCACTGGGCCTGCGACCAACCAATCGACAGCTACGCGTTCCGGCGTCCATGAGGCAGAGCGGTCGGTGCGCGGACGCCACCTGAAGCCCTAGCGCTCGTTGAACCATGGACAACAGGTTCGTCAATGTCTGCCACCGCTACAGGCGATGGGCCGACGGTTGGCAGCGTGACGACAGGTGGGATGCGGATCGCGACCAACATCGTCGAGCCCGGGACGAGTTGTGCCCGGTGCTGGTAGAGGAGTGATATGCGCGCGATCACCAAAGGACTCACCGTGCTGGCAGCCCTGGCCGTCATGGCCGCCTGCGAGAACGCAGGCAGGATCGCCGAGCCACCAGCCGACAAGCTGCAGGGGCGGCCCTTCCCGATTGTGACCGGCACTCCGGCCGTTCAGAAGGCTTGGACCTCGTGTGAGACCGACGCACCCATGGAGATCGGCGGGCGACCGTCGGACGCCCTCATCCTGCCGCGCCTCGACACCGGTTTCGCGGCCACCGTCGCAGTCCAATGCCAACTCGAACCCAAACGACGCGCCGACCGTGGTGAGGACCTGGTCCTGACCGAGGGCCGGGCCACCGACCTGACCACCTTGCTCGCCGCGTTGCGGCTACCCGACGACACGTTCATCCCCGACGCCTGCACCGCAGATATGCCCTGGGTGCCGAACCTGCTGCTACTCGACGCCCACGGCCACTGGATCCGGCCAGGGCTCCCCACGACCGGCTGCGGCAAGGCACGTACCGAGGTAGAGGAAGCCGTACGCGCCCTGCGGCTGACCACCATCAAAGAGAAGGTCATACGAGAGATCCTGTCGTCCGGGGCCGCCGTCTCCGGCTGCACCCAGGAGTGGCAAGACATGGTGGCCATCGAAACCAGCGGCCCGATGCCCCGCGCGCTCCCGAGCCACGTATCGCTTCCGTTCGAGCCCACGTCACAGATGCGTCTGTGTGTGTTCCGGGTACCGGCCGATCGACAGGGAACACCCGACGTCGCCGGAACCTTCGACTACGGCCTGCTCCTTCCGGAGCAGCGACGCGAGGTCATCGCACGCACGTTGGCCTCGATGCCTCCGGCGAAGGAGTGCACGGGCCCGGCAGACCGGTTCGCCGTTCTGCGGGCCTCCAACAACACCGGCGGCGAGGTCTACGTCGAACTCGACCACTGCCGCCGAATCCTGACAAGACCGATGTCCGGCCCACCGACCCTGGCCCAGGCCGACCACACGCTCATCGAATTACTAGCCTCGGCCCTTCAGTAAGGGTGGGCGGTGCCGTGGTCCGGGAACGCGAAAGTGCCTTCTGATTTGGGAAGATCTGGGATGTCTAAGGCCC
>NZ_JBSGCD010000073.1:0-9228 GCF_053601675.1 Micromonospora sp. NPDC004704
GGCCCGGACCACCCCGGTCCGGGCCGGCGCCCGCGCATTGGGAGCTTCCGTGATACCGAAGAGTTCGGCCGGCTATGGCGAGCCAAACTCTTCGCGATCAGGGGAGTGGTCGAAGGAGTGCCGCCGGTAGGCTGGCGATCTTCGGCTGGCGTGAGCCCCGGAGTCCACGAGGGCGATACCTGTGATCAATCCTGACCCTTTAGCTGCGCGTGCTCGCCTCGACGCCGCGTTGGGTGGTGTGGCCACCACTTTCAGGGGGATGACCGCGCACCCGGACGATTACATGTGTGACTGTCACTGGGGCAGTGCGGAGGAGTTGGCTCAACTCAAGGTGCCGGACATCGAACTGGAACCGGACCTGCTGCGGCGTACCTGGTGGGGGTCGTCCTGGAGCTACCCCGCAGACGTGCTGCGCCGGATCCTGCCCCAGTTCGCCAGCGGCCTCGTCAGCGGCGTCGTCGAGCCCATGTTCGACATGGGGCAACCAGGGCTCGTATTCAGGCACGGCAAGTGGCAGGAGTGGCCAACCGAACAGGCAGCGGCGATTTGGGAACTCCTGCACGCCTGGTGGGCGCATGCACTCACCGACCAGGAGCCGGTGGTGCCGGCGTACGAGGTTCTCGCCTTCTGTACCGAGGCGTCCGGCACCCTCACCCCCTGGCTCGACATCTGGGCGACGTCGACGTACCCCCTGGCCGATCGGCGGCTGGCCGAGACGGCGACGCACTGGGAGTGGGACCTGCTCAGTGATGAGCTTCCCTGGCACACCTACTACGACGAGGCGGAAAAGGTGGCTGAACTCTCCGCCTGGCTGGTCCGCCACGCTCCCGACCGTCTCCGGCGCTGCGGTGTACCCGAGAGACAGGTGCTTCGGATCGGACTGCTTGCCCTCAGCGGCCGGGAGCGCTGGGACCACCCCTATCGGTCCAGAGAGGACGCCGAGGACTGACGTGCACCGAGCAGACGCTGGGCGGTCAGGGTGGCGACGGCGAAGACGGCGGCTGCCGCGTACGCGACCGGGAGCAGGCCGTACGCGTTCGCGGTGAAGCCGGCGACGATCGCGCCGATCGGGGCGGCGAGCAGTCCGGCGAAGCGCTGGGCGCTCCCGACCCGCCCGAGCAGCTCTGCCGGTACGTGACGCTGACCGTACGCGGACCAGAGCGCGTTCCAGGTCGCCGACCCCGCGGAGAAGACCGCCAACGCGATCGCACCCGGCACCGGATGCCGGGAGAAGGCGAGCACCACCAGGGCGAGGGTCTGCAACACCAGCACCCACCGCAGCCCGGTGAAGGTGCCGAGCCGACCCGCCAACCGGCCGGCACCGAGTCCACCAACCAACCCGCCGATCACCGCCGAAGCCATGAACAGTCCATAGCCTGCCTCGGGCACCCGCAGCACCTCCAGCGCGTAGAGCACCATCACCGCGATCAGCCCGCTGATCGCCAGGTTGGTGGCGGCGGTGAGCACGGTGATCCGGAGCAGGGTCGGGTCACGCAGGATCCACCGCAGCCCGTCCCCGGCCTCCCGCCACACCGACCGTGGCAAAGGGACAGAGGATGACGAGGCGGGCAGGGTCAGTGCGAGCAGCGCGGCGAGGGCGAACGAGGCGGCGTCGACCGCGAACGGGAGCGCGGCGCCGAGGGCGAAGAGCAGGCCGGCGACCGGGGCGCCGACGAATCCGCCGGCTACGGCCGTACCGGCGGCGAGCCTGCCGTTCGCGGCCGGTAACCGGTCGGCGGGCACCAGGGCGGGCAGCACCGCGAACGCCGCCGCGTCGAAGAGCGCACCGAGGGCGGCCAGCAGGAACGCGGCGGCGGCCAGCACACCGATGCCGACCTGCCCGAAGAAGACCAGGACCGCCAGCACGGCCACCAGCGCGCAGCGCAGCCCGTCGACCGTCGCCATGGTGCGCCGCCGGTCCCACCGGTCGGCAAAGACCCCGGCGAGCAGGCCGAACAACAGCGGTGGCACCTGGCCGGCGGCGACCACCGCCGCGACCAGGCGCGGATCGCGGGTCAGCGAGACCGCGAGCAGGGCAAGTGCCGGGGTACGCACCGCGTCGCCGAACCTCGACGTCACCGCCGCCACCCAGAGCCGGCCGTACGCGGCACCCAGCGAAGGTCGTACGCCGGATTCCTGCCCTGCCGTGAGTCTGATCATCACGCGACCCTGCGGCCTCGACCAGGTCGAGGGTCAACCTTGCCCCGGATTAGGGCGAGCGAGGTGTCACCGGTCACCGGTACGGTGGGCGCCGGCACCTGAACCGGGGAGTAACAAAGCGTGGACCGCACCTTCCAGGTTGACCTTCGCGGCATCGTCGACCTGCTCAGTCACCATCTGTACGCAAGCCCCAGGGTCTACCTGCGGGAGTTGTTGCAGAACGCCGCGGACGCGATCACCGCCCGTCGGGCCGAGGATCCGGGCGCGCCCGGCGTGGTCTGGATCGAGCCGCCCGAGTTGACCGGCGACGGCACCCTGCGGATCCACGACACCGGGATCGGGCTCACCGAGACGCAGGTCCACGAACTGCTCGCCACCATCGGCCGCAGCTCCAAGCGGGACGAGCTCGGTTTCGCCCGGCACGAGTTCCTCGGCCAGTTCGGGATCGGCCTGCTCTCCTGCTTCCTCGTCGCCGACGAGATCCGGGTCGTGACCAGGCACGCCGACCAGCCGACCGTGCTCTGGACCGGTCACACCGACGGGCGTTACCGGGTCGAACTGGCCGCACCGGACGCCGGTCGGGCCGAGCCGGGCACCACCGTCACCCTGGTCCCGCGTCCCGGTGCCGAGCAGTGGTTCACCCAGCCGACGGTCACCGAACTGGCCCGACTCTTCGGGTCGCTGCTGCCGGTCACCGTCCGGGTCGGCGAGGTGGAGACAACCACCGGGCCGCCGCCGTGGTCACCGGCCGCCGGTACGTCACCGGCCGCCCGCCGCGAAAATCTGATCCGGTACGCCCGCGAAACGCTCGGCTTCACCCCGTTCGACGTCATCCCGCTGTCGGTACCGGAGGCGGGCCTGACCGGGGCGGCGTTCGTACTGCCCCAACCGGCGAACCCGGCCGCGCGGGTCGGACACCGGGTCTACCTGAAGCGGATGCTGCTCACCGAGGGCGCCGAGGGGCTGCTGCCGGAGTGGGCCTTCTTCGCCCGATGCGTGGTCGACGCCGGTGAGCTGCGGCCGACCGCGAGCCGGGAGGCGCTCTACGAGGACGGGCTACTCGACAGCACCCGGGAGGCGCTCGGCGACCAGTTGCGCGGGTGGTTGGTGCAACTCGCCAGCGGTGACCCGCGCCGGCTCGGCGAGTTTCTCCAGGTGCACCACCTCGGGGTGAAGGCGCTCGCGTTGCACGACGACGAGATGCTCCGGCTGGTCGAGCAGTGGTGGCCGATGGAGACGAACGCCGGCCGGATGACGCTGGCCGAGTTCCGGTCCCGGCACGGTGTCATTCGCTACGCCGCCACGACCGACGAGTTCCGGCAGCTCGCCGCCGTCGCGGCGGCGCAGGACCTGGCCGTGGTCAACGGCGGTTACACGTACGACACCGAGATCATCGAGCGGTTGCCGGGGCTGGACCGGTCGGTGCTGATCGAACGGCTGGAGCCGACCGACCTGACCACCCGGTTCGACACCCTCGACCCGTCGGTGGAACTGGCGCTGCGGCCGTTCCTGCTCACCGCCCAGCGGGCCATGGACCGGCTCGGGTGCGAGGTGGCGCTGCGCGCGTACGACCCGGTTTCGTTGCCGGCGTTGTACCTGGTCAGCCGATCGGCGGCGTTCCACGACCAGCTTGAGTCGACCCGGCAGCGCGCCGACGAACTCTGGGCCGGTGTGCTCGACGCCATCGCCTCGTCCGGCCCGCCGGAGCGGCCACAGCTCGTGCTCAACCACCGCAATCCGCTGGTCCGCCGGATCACCACCCTCGGTGACCCGGACCTGGTCGGCCTCGCCGTCGAGGCGCTGTACGGGCAGGCCCTGCTGCTCGGTTACCACCCGATCCGCCCGGCCGACGCGGCCCTGCTCAACAACTCTTTCCTCGGCCTGCTCGGCCGGGCCGTTCCGGGACAGGAGTGATCCGCGGTGGCCAGCGGTAACGACGAACTGTGGTCGGTGTACGAGCAGGCGGCCGACATGCCGTTCGGCGCCGGGCAGATCGCCGCGGTGGAGCAGTTGATCCGGCAGGTCGACGCCAAGGGTGACCAGGAGTTGGCGTTCGCCGCGCGGATGCTCGGCACCAGCGCCTACACGTACGGCGGCGAGCCGGCGAAGTCGTTCGTCACCTTCTCCTGGTGCCTGGCGGACTACGACCGCAACCCGCAGCCGTACCACCAGCGGCACGTACACACGCTGCTCTGGCACTTCAAGCACATGGTCAACGCGCTGCTCAACTTCCCCGAGGTGCCACTGGAACGCACGTACGCGGTCCTCGACGACATGGAGCGCCGCTACCGCGAGGGCGGACACAGCCTCCAGGCGGTCTACAAGTACCGGCACCTGGTGGCCCGGCACCGGGGCGCCGACGAGGAGACCGAGGAGTGGTACCGAAGGTGGGTCACCGCCCCGCGCGACGAACTCTCCGACTGTGCCGGGTGTGACCCGTCCGGGCAGGTCCGGCACCTCGCCGGCACCGGGCAGATCGAAGCGGCGGTGGCGCTGGCCGAACCGGTGCTGGCCGGGCAGCTCACCTGCAACGAGCAGCCACAGGGGATCCTGACCAGCCTGATGGTGCCGTACCTGCGGTCGGGGCGGCGGGAGCGGGCGCGGGACGCGCACCGGCGGGCGTACCGGAGGTTGCGGGGGAACCTGGCCGATCTCGGCAGCATCGCCAATCACGTCGAGTTCTGTGCGGTGACCGGGAACGAGTCCCGTGGGCTGGAGATCGTGGAGCGGCACCTCGACTGGCTGGACCGGGCCCCGTCACCGGGGGACGCGATGTCGTTCGCCGCCGCGGCGGCGCTGCTGCTCCGGCGGCTGGACGAGACCGGGCACGGGAAGCTGACCGTGCACCGGCAGGCGTACGGCGAACGACCCGCCGCCGAGCTGCCGGTCGGTGCGCTAGCCGAGGACCTGGCGCGGATCGCCACCGACATCGCGGCCCGGTTCGACAACCGCAACGGCACGTCGCATCAGTCCGGCTGGGTCGAGCGGCGGTTGGCGGCCGAGCCGATCGGGGAACACCTGCCGCTGTCGCCGACCGCCCGTCGGCGTACCGCCCCGGCGTCCGTCGTAACGGCGTCGGTCGCGCCGGTCGAGGGTGAGGTGCCGGCGGGTGCGCCGGTGCAGCCGGTGCCGTCACCGGCCGACATCCCGGCCGGGGCGACGCTGTCCGAGCTGCTCGAACTCGCCGACCAGCACTGGAAGACCGAGCGCTACGAGCACCTGAAGGTGCTGCTGCGGGTACTGGACGAACGTTTCGGCGACGACGCGGACACCGCTGCCAACGCCGGCGAGGCGGACGCGGGCCGGGTGCTCACGCCGGCGGACGACGCACGGTGGATCGAACTCCGGGCGGCTGAACTGATGATGGCCGACGACCGGCCCGCCGCGATCGAGCTGCTCCGCCGGGCGATCGAGCTGTACCGAGGGCTGGCCGACCACCGTCGGGAGTGGATGGTCGCCGGCCGGCTCGGCGTACTGCTCTGCCACCAGGGGGACGACGCCGAGGGTCTGCCGCTGGTCGAGGCGGGGGTGACCTACCTGACCGAGCACGGGGACCGGGCCGATGTCGCGGGTGCCCAGGACCGGGCCGCGTTGGCCCTGGCCGGACTGCAACGCTGGCCCGAGGCGCTCGCCGCGGTGGAACTCGCGGCCGAGGCGGCGGCGGAGGTCGACGATCCGTACCTGGTTGCCCGGATCGGGCTGCGTCGGGCGATCTGCCTCCAGGCGGTGGGCCGGCGCGAGGAGGCCCGGGACGCGGCGGCGCAGTCCCGTGAGAGTTACCGGGCGCTGGCCGTGCCGGAACGGCTCGCCGCGGCCTGCATCTGCCACTCCCAGAACCTGGACGACCCGACCGAGGTACGCGACGCCCTGGACGAGGCGTTGCCGATCGCGACCGGGGAGGCGGCCCTGCACGTACGGATCGGTCGGGGCCGGGCGTCGCTGGCGCTGGACCGTCCGGCGGACGCGGTCGAGGATCTTGTCGAGGCGGTCGCGATCTGCGCCGAACAGGGCATCGTCGACGGGGCCGCCTTCCTCCGGTTCGAGTTGGCGAACGCGTACCGGCGGGCCGGGCGGGCGCTCGACGCGGCCGAGGTGGGCGAGGAGGCGGTGCTCGAACTGGACCGGCTCGGCCACCAGGGCGACGCGGACCGGTGCCGGCACCTGCTCGCCGGGGTGTACCGGGAACTGGACGAGGACCAGCTTGCCCTGTCCCTGCTGGACCAGCTCGCCGAGAACCTGGACGGGCCGGACAATCTCGGCGGCCGGGCGCAGGTGCTGGAGGAGGCGGGCGACCTGCTCTACGCCCAGGACCGGGACGCGTTGGCGGCGCAGCGGTTCGCCTCGGCGGCGACCGCGTACGGGCTGGCCGGGCTGTCGATGGACGGGTCGAGGGCCCGACGGCGGGAGGCCGACGCCTGGCACTGGGCCGGTGAGCCGGACGCCGCGCTGGCGGCGGTCGAGCGTGGCGAAGCGGTCCTGGCGGCGCTGCCGGCGGAGGCTGCCGACGAGCCGGCGGTGATCTGGGAGTCGTGCATGCTCTCCGACAGCGCCGCACGGGCGCTGATCGGCGCGGATCGCCCGGACGAGGCGTTGCGCCGGGTGGAGGGCGTACCGGGACGATTGCGGGCGATCGAGGCATTCGGCGAGGCTTTGCAGGTCGAGTTGCTGACCGGGGAGGTGCTGCTGCGGCTGGACCGTGCGGTCGAGGCCGAGCCGATCCTGCGTACGGTGCTCGGCTCCCTGCCCACCGGTTCACCCGCCGTACGCCGGGCGGCGTGGTTGCTCTCCGAGGCGCTCGGGCAGTCGGGGCGTGGTGAAGAGGCGGAGGCGTTGCGCCGGGAGCACGATCTGGACACCGATGGCTGAGCGGACCGGGACTAGGCTGGCCTGGTGACGCTGGAACAGCAGGTGACAGGGGCGACGCCGGGCGGTACCCCGGTGACTCCACGGCGCCGGTCGCGCCGTGACGAAATCTTGGAGATCGCGGTCGGGTTGTTCGCCGCCCGTGGCTACCACGGCGTGTCCATGGATGACATCGGGGCAGCCGCGGGCGTCACCGGGCCGGCCCTCTACCACCACTTCGCGGGCAAGGAGGCGATGCTCGCCGCCGCCCTGATCCCGGTCAGTCAGGGTCTGCTCGACGGCGGCCGACAGCGGGTGACGGAACACCCCGGTCAGCCGCAGGCGATCCTCGAGTCGTTGATCGACTTCCATGTCGAGTTCGCGCTCGCCAACCCGGCGGTCATCGCGCTGCACCTGCACGAGCTGGACCGGTTGCCGGACGAACCGCGCCGACAGATCCGCCGGCTCCAGCGCCTCTACGTCGAGGAATGGGTGTCGGTCCTCACCGTCCTGCACCCCGGACTCGCGGCCGGCGAGGCCCGGGTACTGGCGCACGCCGCCTTCGGCCTGATGAACTCCACCCCGTTCCTCGGCGGTGAGGTCGACCGTCGTCGCCGGGCCGCGCTGCTGCGGGCGGCCACCCTCGCCGCCCTGCTCGGCCCGATCTCCTGACCCCCGCCCGGTCGGGGGCGACCCCGGATTCGTGAGCGGAGGGGTACCCATGGTGTCCTAGCAATGTCAGGACACCCGGAGACCCCGAGGAGAAGACATGATCGAGTCGCTGCTGGTCGCGAACCGTGGCGAGATCGCCCGCAGGATCATCCGTACTGCTCGGCGGCTCGGCGTACGGACGATCGCGGTCTACTCGGAGGCGGACGCAGACCTGCCGTTCGTCCGCGAGGCCGACGAGGCGGTATGTGTGGGACCGGCGAACCCGGCGCAGAGCTACCGCAACTCCGAGGCGATCCTCGCCGCCGCCAAGTCGACCGGTGCGGTGGCCATCCACCCCGGTTACGGCTTCCTGTCGGAGAACGCCGACTTCGCCCGTACCGTCGAGGCCAACGGCCTGATCTGGGTCGGACCGGGTCCGGACGCGATCACCGCGATGGGCGACAAGATCAATGCGCGGAACCTGATGGCCGCCGCCGGGGTCCCGGTGGCGCCGGGCACCACCGACCCGGCCGCCGACGTCGACGCCGCGCTCGCGGCGGCGGAGTCGATCGGCTTCCCGGTGATGGTCAAGGCCGCGGCCGGTGGCGGCGGGATGGGCATGGCCGTCGCGAACGACGCCGAGTCACTGCACACCGAGTACGACAAGGTCGGCGCGTTCGCGCAGCGGATGTTCGGCGACGGCTCGGTGCTGATCGAGCGTTACTTCCCCCGGGTACGCCACGTCGAGGTGCAGATCCTCGGCCTGGCCGACGGCCGGGTGGTGGCCCTGGGCGAGCGGGAGTGCTCGGTCCAGCGGCGCAATCAGAAGCTGGTCGAGGAGTCGCCGTCGCCGGCCGTCTCGCCCGAACTGCGGGAGCGTTTCCTGGCTGCGGCGGTACGCGCCGGTGAGGCCGTCGGATACCGCAACGCCGGTACGGTCGAATGCCTGCTGGACCCGACGACCGGTGAGTTCTTCTTCCTGGAGATGAACACCCGGCTCCAGGTCGAGCACCCGGTGACCGAGCTGGTCTACGGGGTTGACCTGGTCGAGGAGCAGTTGCGGGTGGCGTCCGGACTGGCGCCGAACTTCGACCCGGACGCCCTGGTGCCGCGCGGACACGCGATCGAGCTGCGGATCAACGCCGAGGACCCGAAGCGGTTTCTGCCGGGGCCGGGTGTGGTCAAGTCCTGGGTGGAGCCGACGGGCGAGGGTGTCCGGGTCGACTCGGGCTACGAGACGGGTACGACGGTGACGCCGCACTACGACTCGCTGATGGCGAAGCTGATCGTGTACGGGGCTGATCGGGCTCAGGCCATCGAGCGGACGAAGGCTGCGGTTGCCGGGTTCGAGGTTGTGGGGCCCAAGTGCAACCTGCCGTTCTTCGCTGAGTTGTTGGAGAACTCCGAGTTTGTGTCGGGGGATTACGACACGGGGATTGTTTCTCGGATGCGGTGAGGGTGGGTGGGGGCCGACTGTGAGGTGGGGGTGGGGCCCACCGTGCCCACTCTGGGCCGTCACGCTTGATCCCCGCCGTGGGCACGGTGGGCCCCACCCAGTGGAAGCACACGGGTGGT
>NZ_JBSGCD010000074.1:0-8040 GCF_053601675.1 Micromonospora sp. NPDC004704
CCCACCAGCCTCTCAGCGATCACTCCACCGAGAGGACCAACGAACGACAAGATCGATTGCTACGACCAACTGAGCACGGGCACTCTTTCTCTACATCAGTGCGGATCTTGGGGACGGGGGCGGGGGTGGGGGCGGCGGGTCCAGGAGTGGAGGCCCTCGCCTCGGATGGCGGTGGCGGCCAGTAGGAGGAGAAGGCCGGCTACGGCCCAGATCGCAAGGGTGGCGGCGGGCCAGGCGGCGGCGTCGGAGCTGAAGTAGACCACCGCTCTGACCAGGTCGGTGGCGAGCCCGGGAATGTTCCACAGGTGCATGTCCCGGAAGAAGTCGGGCAGGAACTCGGGCGCGTAGATGCCGCCGGAACCGGGGTTCCCGAGCACCACCAGCAACAGGATGACCAGGCCGGTGCCGAGCAACCCGAGCCAGCCCTGCACCGCCGCGGCGGCCATCGCGGCGGCGAACGCGGCCAGCGCCCCGGCTCCGACCAGGCCGGCGAAGTGGGTGTGCCACACGTCCAGGCCGGGGCCGGTGACCAGCGCCCCGGCCAGCCCGAGCAGGGCGGAGTAGACGGCCAGGCCGCCGATCCGGGCGCCGGCGCGGGACAGCGTACGGGGTGTGGTGCCCAGCGTGATGCCGAGCACGGTGGCACCCAGGTAACCGCCGAGGACCAGCCCGACGGCCAGGTAGAACGGCACCAGGCCCCGCTGGTCGTTGGCGGCGATCGGCACCGCGTCGCTGACCGCCAGCGGAACCTGACCACGCTGCGCCGCCGTCTGGACGATCTGGGTGATCACCTGGGCGGCGATCGGCGCGGCGGCGCTCGCCGTGACCAGGGTCAGCGCCGGTGTGCCCCCGCCGGTGGTCGAGGCGAGTACGGCGTACACGTCGCGTCCGTTGAGCGCCCTGTCGGCGGCGGCGCGGCTGTCGTACTCGACGGCTCTGAGTGCCTTGTCCTGTTGCCGTACGGCGGCGAGGAGCGTACGCGCAGGCTGGTCGCTACGGACCACCCCGACGGGTACGTCCCTGGGCTTCGGCTCGTGCAGCGCACCCGCGTACGCGGCGATGAAGGCGGTGGCGAGCACCAGCGTGCCGAACAGCAGCACCGCGCTCCGGATCAGCGACCGCCGCCACGACTCCCGCCCCACCGGCTCGGCCCGATGCCCCACCACCCCACTCCCCGCGCCCCCCGCATCCCCCATCCACCCAGCGTATGAAAGCGAGTTTCCCCTTGAAGCACTTTCACTGTTTGAGTGGCTATTCCGGTGCGGATAAGCCCTCAAACAGTGAAAGTGCGCGGATCTTGAAGCGGGGAGGGCGGGTCAGCCGGTGTTGCGCATGCCGGCGGCGATGCCGTTGACGGTGGTTAGGAGGGCTCGTTCGAGGGCGGTGCCGTCGCCGGGGGCGCGGCGGGCGCCGGGGGCGGTGGCGACCGCGCGACCGGCGGCACCGGAGTCGCGGTACTGGCGCAGCAGGGCGACCTGGAGGTGGTGCAGCGGCTCCAGGTAGGTGTCCCGGACCGCGAGCGTGCGCTGGAGCACCGGCGAGTTCTCCAGCAGGGCGGGGGAGTTGGTGATCGCCAACACCTCGCGCTTGGTCAGCTCGTACTCCTCGCGGATCACGTCGAAGATCGGCTGCAACGGCTCCGGGACCAGGGTCTCGACGTACCGGCGGGCGATGTTCAGATCCGTCTTGGAGAGCATCATCTCCACGTTGGACAGGAACGTCCGGAAGAAGTGCCAGTTGCGGTACATCTCGGCGAGGATCTCCGCCCGACCGCTCTCCCGGGCGGCGGCCAGCCCGGAACCGACCCCGAACCAGCCCGGCACGATCTGCCGGGTCTGGGTCCAGCCGAACACCCACGGGATCGCCCGCAGGCCGCTCAGCCCGGCGCCGGTGTTCGGGCGCTTCGCCGGTCGGGAACCGATGTTGAGCGCACCGAGCAGCTCGGTCGGCGTCGACGCCCAGAAGTACGCAGGCAGGTCCGGGTTCTCCACCAGCGACCGGTACGACCGGAACGCCGAGTCGGAGACCAGCTCCATCGTGTCGTCCCAGCGTTCCAGCATCTCGGCGGGCTGCCGGGGGTAGGTGTGCAGGAGCGCGCTCTGCAACACCGCGGCCAGGGTCAGTTCCAGGTTCTCCCGGGCCAGCGACGGCAGCGTGTACTTGTCGGAGATGACCTCACCCTGCTCGGTCACCTTGATCGCGCCGTCGAGGGTGCCGTACGGCTGGGCCAGGATCGCCTCGTGCGTCGGACCGCCACCCCGGCCGACGGTGCCGCCGCGACCGTGGAACAACCGCAGCCGTACGCCGTGCCGGGCGGCCACGTCGCGCAGGGAGCGCTGGGCCCGGTGGATCGACCACTGGGAGGTGGTGATGCCCGCCTCCTTGTTCGAGTCGGAGTAACCGAGCATCACCTCCTGCACGTCTCCACGGGCGGTGACGATCGCCCGGTACGCCGGCAGGGAGAGCAGTTCGTCGAGGAGTTCGCCGCCCGCGTTCAGCTCGTCCGGGGTCTCCAGCAGCGGTACGAAGCCGATCCGGGCCCGTCCACTGTGCACGTCGACCAGACCGGCCTCGCGGGCCAGGACCACCGCGGCGAGCACGTCGTCGACGCCCATCGTCATCGAGATGATGTACGACTCGATGACCTCGGTCCCGAACCGCTCCTGAGCCTCCCGGATGGTGCCGAACACGTCGAACGTCTTGCGGGTCGCCTCGGTCAACGGACTGTCCATGTTGGACAACGGACGGCGGCCGGTCAGTTCCTCGCTGAGCAGCTTGGTCCGCTCGACCCGGCTCAACGACGCGTAGTCGGTGACCTCGCCGACCTGTTCGTAGAGCTGGCGGAGCACCGCGTGGTGCGCCTCGGCGTGCTCGCGTACGTCCAGGGTGGCCAGGTGCAGCCCGAACGAGGCGACCGTACGGATCGCCGAGGCGAGCCGGCCGACGGCGGTGAGCTGACCGGAGTTACGGGCCAGCGAGGCGCGCATCAGCTCCAGGTCGGAGAGGAGTTCGGCGGAGCCGCGGTAGTCCCGGCCGGGTACGTGGGCGGTGCCCCGGGTCAGCCGCAGCCGGGTGTTGGCCAGCTTCGCCTTGATGCAGCGCGCCTTGAGCCGGTACGGCTCCTCGGCGTTGACCCGGCGGAACCGGGCCGCCACCTCGGGCAGCGCGTCGAGGTCGGTGGCCAGGCTGGCGGAGAGGTCGAGGGAGACCCCGCGCAGCCGGCGGGAGACCGAGATCTCGTTGATCAGCGACTCCATCGCCGCCTCGGTCGCCTGGATGCCGTGGTGGTACTGGATGACCAGCACCTCGCGGGTGACGTGCGGGGTGACGAACGGGTTCCCGTCCCGGTCACCGCCGATCCAGGTGCCGAAGGTCAGCGGGCGCGACGTCGGCGACGTCTCCACCCCGAGCGAGCGCAGCGTGTCGGCGAGGTCGTCGAGGACCTGGGGCGCCGCTGCGGCGTACAGGTCGCGCAGGTAGTAGATCGCGTTGCGGGCCTCGTCGGTCGGGTCGGGCCGGTCGAGTCGCAACTCGTCGGTCTGCCACATCAGGTCGAGCAGTTCGGCCAGCCGGCGGTTGGTCGGCGCCTCGTCGCTGGCGCCGTAGAGCACGGCGGCGGCGGTCTCGGCGTCCAACTCGTCGGCGACCGCGCGCAGCTTGGTCAGGATCGACCGGCGGGCCGCCTCGGTCGGGTGGGCGGTGAACACCGGGCGTACGGCCAGCCGCCGGGCCGCGGCGGCGATCTCCTCGGCCGGCACCCCGCGCTCGGCGATCAGCTTTGCCGCCTGGTCCAGCCAGCCGCCCTGGGTGGCCCGCTGCCGGCGCAGGTCGCGGGACCGGTGCACCTGCTCGGTGATGTTGGCCAGGTGGAAGTAGGTGGAGAAGGCGCGGGCCAGCTTGGTCCCGGTGGTGACGTCCATCGCGCCGAGCCGCAGGGCGGCGGCTTCGGGGTCGGAGCGGACCAGGGCGCGGATCTCCTCGACCAGGTCGAGCAGCGGGGGGCCTTCCTGGCGGGCCAGGGTCTGCCCGAGCAGGGTGCCGAGCCGGCGGATGTCTGCCCGGAGGGCGGCATCCGGGCCATCGTGATCATGCTGGTCGGTCACCGTGCGCTCCTTACGTGGTGTGCTAAGGACAGCGCTGTCCGACAAGGCTGATCGTATCCGCGCGGGGGCGGTTCTTAGGAGGGGCTCACCATATCTGAGTTTTAATCACACTCCGCCGTCCAGTCGACCGAACCAGTCCCGGGCGGTCCGGACCCCGCCGTCACCGAGCGCGACCATCAGCGCGGCTCGTGCCTTGACCGGCGCCAGCCCCCGCGCACCGATCGCGCCGACCCTGGCGGCGAGCGTGCCGCCGCCGTACGACCCCTCCGGTGACACCTCGCGGTACCGGGAGCGGGAGCTGACCACCACCGGGATGTCCCACCCGGTCAGCTCGTCGATCGCGGTGAGCAGGCTGATCGGTACGTTCGCCAGCCCGGTGCCCTCCAGCACCACACCCCGCGCTCCCGCGTCCACCACCGCGTGCAGCAGCACCCCGTCGATCCCGGGGTACGTCTTGATCAGCGCGACCGCCGACTCCGGCTCCCCGGTCGGCGCCGGTGGCCGGGGCGGCGGCGGTGCCAGCATCTCCACCCCGGCGTCCACCACCCGCCCGAGGACCGGGTACGGGGCCGACGAGAACGCAGCCATCCCGGTAGCGTCGATCTTGGTGACCCAGCGTGCGGCGTGCAGCTCGTCGTTGAGGCAGGCCACCACGCCCACTCCGCGCAGGGCCGGGTCGCCGGCCGCCACCAGGGCGGAGCGCAGGTTGCGGGGCCCGTCGGCGGAGAGTTCGGTGGGCGGGCGCATCGCACCGGTGAACACGATTCCGGCCCGCTCGACGGCCGCGCCCGCGAGCAGGTCGGTCAGGTACGCGGTCTCCTCCAGGGTGTCGGTGCCGTGGGTGATCACGACCCCGTCGTACCCGTCGTCGAGGACGGCGGTACGGGCCCGGCGGGCCAGTCGCAGCATGGTCTCCGGGTCCAGGTCCCAGCTCGGTACGGCGAGCAGGTCCTCGACCGTGACCTCGGCCGGGACCGAGCCTGCGGGCAGTGCCGCCAACAGCTCGGTCCCGGACGCGAACGCTCCCCGACCGGGGCGCGGGTGGAACGCCATCGTGTCCCCGGTGGCGAGCAGGAGTAGTCGGGTCAACGTCCCGCTCCGGTATCGGTACCCCCGTCGACCCGCTGCTCCAGCCGGTCCAGCCGGTCGATGATCGGCTGCAACTGCTTCGCCAGGGCGGCCTGGAGCGCGGCAACCTGGTCGGTGCCGCCGATCGCCAGCCCGGCCGTCTGGGTCTGCGCCCGGAGGTGGACGTAACCGGCCAGCGCGGCGATGACGGCCCGGCGGGTCAGCCGGTAGTCGGCGCCGAGCGACCGCAGCACGTGTCCGGCGGTGCCGTCCGGTTCGGCGATCAGCCCGAGCAGCAGGTGTTCGCAGCCGACGTAGTTGTGGCCGAGGCTGGTCGCCTCGGTCACGGTCAGCTCCAGCGCGTTGGCCGCGGTCTGGCCGAAACGCCGTACGCCGGTCCGGTCGGTTGCCGCGGTGGCGGCTTCCCTCGGTGCCTGCCGGTCCAGCTCGCGCCGTACCGCCTCGGGGTCGATTTCCATCGCCTGGAGCACTTCGAGGGCCAGGTTGTGGCCCTCGGCCAGCATGCCGGAGAGCAGGTGGGAGGTGCCGACGCTGGTGGCGCCCTGTTCCCGGGACTCGGTGAGGCCGAGCGTGATGGCGGTCCGGGCGCGGGCGGTGAACTGGGTCAGTGCGGCGGTCGGGTCGTCCCGGTCGGTGTCGCCGAGGGTCGTCTCCCGGATCGCGGTGACCCGGCGTACGGCCTGTTCCAGGGCGCGCTGGCAGATCGCGGAGACCGGCACGCCGGACTCCTTGACCGCCTCGGCCAGCTCGTCGGGTAGATACACGTTGATCTTCGGCATCCTTGGCTCCCCTCTGGGGTTAGGTAGGGGGTATAACCCTCCTGTGACCCCACCATACCCCTCGCCTGGGAAATGGGAACCCCCTGGTCATGATCGATCGCTAGGGTGGGCTGATGCCCGCAGTGAACCGCTCCATCGAGCCCAAGCGGTATCCCGCGAAACCACAACCGGGGGACCGGGTCGCCGTACTCTCGCCCTCCGCCGGCCTGCCGGCCGTCTTCCCCCACGTGTACGAGTTGGGCCTGCGCCGGTTGCGCGACGAGTTCGGCCTGATCCCGGTCGAGTACCCGACCACCCGCGCCAGCGGTGCCCACCCGCGCGAACGCGCCCGTGACCTGACCGCCGCCTTCGCCGACCCGACGATCACCGCCGTGCTCGCCACCGTCGGCGGGGACGACCTGATCACCGTGGTGCCGTACCTGGACGGGGAGGTGATCGCCGCCAACCCCAAGCCGTACTTCGGCTACTCGGACAACACCAACGTGCTGGCGTACCTCTTCGAACTCGGGCTGGTCGGCTACCACGGCGGCTCGGTCCTGGTGCACCTCGGCCGGCCGGGCAGCATGCACCCGGCGACCGCCGCCTCACTGCGGGCCGCACTCTTCACCACCGACTGGTACGAACTAGCGCCGGCCAAGCGATACAGCGACGAGCCGAGCGACTGGCGCGACCCGTCCACCCTGGCTGCCGAACCGGTGATGTTCCCGTCCGACGGCTGGCACTGGCACGGGCCGCAGACCAGGGTCGAGGGGCCGGTCTGGGGCGGCAACCTGGAGATCCTCGGCTGGCTGCTCCAGGCCGGCCGGGTCGGACCGAACGAGGCGTACGCCGGTCACGTGCTGCTGCTGGAGACCTCCGAGGAGATCCCGTCCGACGTCGAGGTGTTCCGGATCCTGCGCAACATGGGAGAGCGCGGGCTGCTCGCCGAGTTTTCCGCGGTGCTGGTCGGCCGACCGAAGGCGTGGGACTTCGAGCAGCCGAACAACGCCGAGCAGAAGCGGGAGCACACCGAGGCCCAGCGCGCCGCCGTGCTCAGGGTCCTCGCCGAGTACAACCCCGACGCGATCGCCGTCTTCGGCCTCGACGTCGGCCACACCGACCCGCAACTGATCATCCCGTACGGCGGTCTCGCCCGAGTCGACTCGACCGCCCGCCGCATCACCGTCCGGTACTGATCGCCGCCTGCGGAGAGTGAGCTGAATGGGCAACGGTTGGGCGTACCCGATCCTGCGCAGCCCCGACCTGACCCGCGTGGTCGGGGCGGCGCGGGAACTGCTGGCGCTGACCAACCCACCCCCGGCACTGGTCGACCACACGGCACACACCCGTACGCACGAGGCCGCCCGGTATCTGCCGGCGCTCCCTTCGGCGCGGCTCTTTGTCGACGTGCCGCCACACCTGGTCGAGCCCGCCCGGAAGGCGCTCACCCCGACACTCGGGGAGTCCGAGTTGGCCGACGTCCGGCCGGACGGCACGCTCTGGCTGATGTCACGGTTTACGCCGGAGCTGGTCGCGGCGCTGCAACGGCTTCCCGATCTGCCGGTCGAGGTCGCCTCCGAGGAGCAACCGCAGGACGGCCCGGAGGAGGCTTTCCTCTCCCTGGTGGGCCGTGATCGGGGCCGGATCTACTACTGGCACGGTGGCTGGCCGGCGGTTCCCGAACTGGACCTGTCTCCCAGCGTGAACTCCGGCGAGGCAGAGATCCAGGTGACGATCCACAGCGCGGACATCTGGGAGATCCATCCGGCTCCCGACCACGGCCTCTACGTCCACGTCGGCCACGGTCAGCGCAGGCGCGCCCAGTGGCTGGCCAATTCCATCGGCCTGGACATCATCGGCCCGATGGAACTAAAGGACGTCTCGTAACTCGATAGGTGGTCCATGGTGGATCATGTCGGGGTGCAGGTGATCTCGGCAGCTCGCCCGGAGTGGATCTTCCCGTTCACCGGGCTGCAGCCCGGCCAGTTCCGCCGCCTCGTCACGCTGGTCGCCGAGCGTGGCGGGGACGCGATCGCTGACGGCCGGCCGGGCCGGCAGTGGTCTCTCGACCTACCGGACCGGGTACTGCT
>NZ_JBSGCD010000075.1:0-6300 GCF_053601675.1 Micromonospora sp. NPDC004704
GGAGGGGGGAGGGGGGAGGGGAGGGTTACTCGTCGTCTTCTTCGTCGTGGCGGGCTAGCCAGGTGGCGAAGCGTTCGATGGGGGTCTCGAACTCGGGATTGAGGTCGACGAACTCGCGCAGGCGCTCGCCGAGCCACTCCAGGGTGACGCTCTCGTCGCCCCGGCGCTCGACCAGTTCCTCGATGCCCCGGTCGGTGAAGTACATGGGTGGTCCTCTCAGACTCCGGGGCGGATCGAGGAGTGCCTCGATCCGCCCCGGTCTCAACTCAACGCGGTACGGCGATCAGGGGCGGGGCAGTGCCGCCTCGATCAGTGCGCCCTGCTCGACCTCGTGCATCTTCGCCGAGCCCACCGCGGGGGCGGCGGCCGACGGACGGGAGATCCGCCGCAGCCGTACGCCATCGAGGTGCTCCAGCAGGTTGAGCGCCACGAACGACCAGGCACCCTGGTTGGCCGGCTCCTCCTGGACCCAGGCGAAGTCGTCGGCGTTCGGGTACTCGGCCAGGGCCGCCCGGATCTCCTCCACCGGGAGCGGGTAGAGCTGCTCCATCCGTACGATCGCGGTGTCGGTGATCTTGCGCTCGTCGCGGGCCTGAAGCAGGTCGTAGTAGATCTTGCCGGTGCAGAGCAGCACCCGCTTGACCGCCTCCGGCTTGGCGATGGTCCGGTCGCCCAGCACCGGCTGGAAACCACCGGTGGTGAAGTCCTCGACGCTGGAGACACAGAGCTTGTGCCGCAGCAGGGACTTCGGGGTGAAGACCACCAACGGCTTGCGCTTCTCCGACAGCGCCTGGCGGCGCAGCAGGTGGAAGTGGTTCGCCGGGGTGGTCGGGATGGCCACCCGCATGTTGTCCTCGGCGCACATCTGCAGGAAGCGCTCCGGCCGCCCGGAGGTGTGGTCCGGCCCCTGACCCTCGTGGCCGTGCGGCAGCAGCAGCGTCACCGCCGACTGCTGGCCCCACTTCACCTCGCTGGAGGAGATGAACTCGTCCACCACCGACTGGGCGCCGTTGGCGAAGTCACCGAACTGCGCCTCCCAGAGCACCAGCGCCTCGGTGTTCTCCACCGAGTAGCCGTACTCGAAGCCCATCGCGGCGTACTCGCTGAGCAGCGAGTCGTGCACGAAGAACCGGGACCGGTCGTTGGTCAGCGCGGACAGCGGCAGGTGTTCCCGGCCGGTCTTCGCGTCCACGATGACCGCGTGCCGCTGGACGAAGGTGCCACGGCGCGAGTCCTGACCGGCGAGCCGGACGGTCACCCCGTCGTGCAGGAGCGAACCGAACGCGATGATCTCGCCGAAGCCCCAGTCGATGTTGCCGTCGGTGGCCATCTTGGCCCGCCGGTCGAGCAACTGCTGGATCCGCTTGTGCGGGGTGAAGCCCTCGGGCAGGGTCGTGTGCGCCGTACCGATGGCGTGCACCACGTCGGCGCCGATAGCGGTCTGCACCTGCGGCTCCGGCTCGGCCTGGCGGCGCGGGCGGGTCGGCTGCCGGCCTGGCGTCGCGGCGTCACGGGTGGCCTTGAAGACCCGTTCGAGCTGGGCCTGGAAGTCGCGGAGCAACTCCTCGGCGTCCTCGACGGTGATGTCCCCGCGCCCGATCAGCTCCTCGGTGTAGAGCTTGCGGACCGACCGCTTCGAATCGATGATCTGGTACATCTGCGGGTTGGACATCGAGGGGTCGTCGCCCTCGTTGTGGCCGCGCCGCCGGTAGCAGACCATGTCGATAACGACGTCCTTGTTGAACTCCTGGCGGTACTCGAAGGCCAGCCGGGCCACCCGGACCACGGCCTCCGGGTCGTCCCCGTTGACGTGGAAGATCGGCGCCTGGATCATCCGGGCGACGTCGGTGCTGTAGAGGCTGGAGCGCGAGTACTCCGGGGCGGTGGTGAAGCCGACCTGGTTGTTGACCACCACGTGGACGGTCCCGCCGGTGCGGTAGCCCCGCAGCTGCGACAGGTTGAGCGTCTCGGCGACCACGCCCTGTCCGGCGAACGCGGCGTCGCCGTGCACCGCCACCGGGAGCACGGTGTAGCCCTCCAGGCGCAGGTCGATCCGGTCCTGCTTGGCCCGGACGATGCCCTCGAGCACCGGGTCGACCGCCTCCAGGTGCGAGGGGTTGGCGGTCACCGAGACCTTGATCGCGTGCTCGCCGTCCGGCGTACTGAACTTGCCGGCCTGGCCGAGGTGGTACTTCACGTCGCCCGAGCCCTGGGTCGAGCGGGGGTCGAGGTGCCCCTCGAACTCGGAGAAGATCTTCTCGTACGGCTTGCCGACGATGTTGGCGAGCACGTTCAGCCGACCACGGTGGGCCATGCCGATCACGACCTCGTCCAGCGAGCCCTCGGCCGCCGCCTCCAGCACCTCGCCGAGCAGCGGGATCAGGGACTCGCCGCCCTCCAGCGAGAACCGCTTCTGGCCGACGTACTTGGTCTGGAGGAAGGTCTCGAACGCCTCGGCCGCGTTCAGCCGGTTGAGTACGTGCTTCTGCTCGTCCGCCGACGGCTTTTCGTACTTCCGCTCGATCCGGTCCTGGATCCAGCGCCGCTCCTCCGGGTCCTGGATGTGCATGTACTCCACGCCGACCCGGCGGCAGTAGGAGTCGCGCAGCACGCCGAGGACCTCGCGGAGCTTCATCTTCTGCTTGCCGTTGAAGCCGCCGACCGGGAAGTAGCGGTCGAGGTCCCACAGGGTCAGGCCGTGCTGGAGCACGTCCAGGTCCGGGTGCTTGCGGATCTTGAACTCGAGCGGGTCGGTGTCGGCCATCAGGTGACCGCGCACCCGGTACGCGTGGATGATCTCGATGACCCGGGCGGTCTTGTTGATCTGACCTTCGGAGGACACCGCCACGTCGCGCATCCAGCGCACCGGCTCGTACGGGATCCGCAGCGAGGTGAAGATCTCGTCGTAGAAGCCGCGCTCGCCGAGGATCAGCTCGTGCATGACCTTCAGGAACTCGCCGGACTGGGCGCCCTGGATGATCCGGTGGTCGTACGTGCTGGTCAGCGTGATGATCTTGCTGACGGCCAGCTCGGCCAGGGTCTCCTCGGACATGCCCTGGTACGGCGCCGGGTACTCCATCGCGCCGACCCCGATGATCGTGCCCTGCCCGACCATCAGCCGGGGCTGGGAGTGCACGGTGCCGATCCCGCCCGGGTTGGTCAGCGAGATCGTCGTGCCGCCGTAGTCCTCCATGGTCAGCTCGTTGCGCCGGGCCCGCCGGACCACGTCCTCGTAGGCCTGCCAGAACTGACGGAAGTCCATCTGCTCGCACGCCTTGATCGACGGCACCACCAGGTTACGGGAGCCGTCCGGCTTGGCCAGGTCGATCGCGATGCCGAGGTTGACGTGCTCCGGCTTGACCATCACCGGCTTGCCGTCCACCTCGGCGTACGAGTGGTTCATCTCGGGGTGCTCGGCCAGCGCCCGGACCAGGGCGTACCCGATCAGGTGGGTGAAGCTGACCTTGCCGCCCCGACCCCGCGCAAGGTGGTTGTTGATCACGATGCGGTTGTCGACCACCAGCTTCGCCGGCACCGCGCGCACGCTGGTCGCGGTGGGCACCGACAGCGAGGCGTCCATGTTCTGCACGATCTTCGCCGCGACACCGCGCAACGGGGTGGTGCTGCTGCCCGAGGCCGGCGGCTGGGCCGGTGCGGCCTTCGGCTTGGCCGGCGCGGCGGCGGCCGGTGTGGCTGCCTTCGGCGCCGGTGCGGCCGGAGCCGGCTTCGGCTCGGCGGCCTTCGGCTCGGGAGCCTTCGACTCGGTCACCGGAGCGGTCGCCGGCTGGGTCTTCGCGGCCGCCGCGGGAGCGCTGGCCGCTTCCTTCTTCACCCCCGGTGCCGGCTTGGCCGCTGTCGCTGTTTTCGGAGCCGACCCGTTGCCGTCAGCCGTGTCGGCTGCCGGACGGTAGTCGGCGAAGAAGTCGTGCCAGGCCGAATCGACGCTGGTGGGGTCGGCGAGGTAGCGCTGGTACATCTCCTCGACGACCCACTCGTTCGGGCCGAAACCCGCCAGTGGGTTCTCCTGCGAAGTCTGCTGGGTCGACACGGCCAGTGATCGCCTCTTTCACGCGGGTTCTGCGGTTCACGCGGGTTCTGCCACCGCCTGGGACCGGGGTCAGAAATCACTGTCCAGGCTACGCCGTACGCTATCGGCCGGCATTGCCGCATCCGGCCCGTGTCGCGATTCACAGCGTGAAGGTCTTGTTCACCTGGTATTCAAGCCCCTGAAGCCGGTCGCTCGCCGGGGTCTGGGCCGCCCCCGACGGCCGCGATCGATCCCGTGGCGCCGGGGTGATCCGCCCACGCACTGCGTACAGGGCCGTTCACCCGATCGACACCCACGCATCCGGTGCGCGACACGCCGACGGTGGGCAGCGACCTTACACATACCCCATGGCTGTTCTGCTCACCGCTCCCGCACCCACCGGGACCAGCGGCTACACCCTGCTGATCGCCGACGACGCGGCCCAGATCGCCGCCGCGCAGCGGCTGCGCCACGACGTCTTCGCCGAAGAACTCGGCGCCAACCTCCACTCGGCCGTCCAGGGACTCGACACCGACGAGTTCGACGCGCACTGTGACCACCTGCTCGTCCGGGACGACAGCACCGGCGCCGTCGTCGGGACGTACCGGATGCTGCCGCCGGACCGCGCCGCGCGCGCCGGCCGGCGGTACGCGGAGAGCGAGTTTGACCTGTCCTCCTTCGCCCCGCTCCGCGACGAGCTGGTGGAGATCGGGCGGTCCTGCGTGCATCCGGACCACCGGACCGGCGCGGTGATCAACCTGATGTGGGCCGGGATCGCCCGCTACCTGCACCTGCGCGGGCTGCGCTGGCTGGGCGGGTGCGCCTCCCTGTCGCTGGACGACGGAGGCGCGAATGCCGTCGCGGTCTGGCAGCAGGTCTCCGCCCGGAACATGGCCCCGCCGCCGCTTCGGGTACGCCCGCACCGGCCCTGGCTGGCCGAACCCGCCGGGGTGGCCGCGCTCGCCGCTCGGGCGGAGCGGGCCGAGAAACCGTCGGCGGCCGTACCCGCCCTGCTCAAGGGCTACCTCCGGCTCGGTGCCTGGGTCTGCGGGGAGCCCGCGTACGACCCCGATTTTGACGTGGCGGACCTCTACGTACTGCTCTCGATGGATCGGATGCACCCCCGTTACCGGCGGCACTTCCTCGGACTCGGAGAAGACGGATGAACCCCCTCTGGCAGCCCCGCTCGGCCTGCGGGCCGCACTGCCTGCCCGGCCCCCGCGAGACGCCGACGGTGTCCCGGCTGCACCAGGCCGGTCGGCTGACCGCCCTGTTCGGCGCGTTGCTGTTCGGGGCGCTGCTGGTCCCCGTACTCCCGGTGTTGCCCCCGGCTGGTCGCCAAGCCGCCGGCCGCTGGTGGGCCCGGCTGGTGCTCGGCTCCCTGGGCGTGACCCTCCAGGTACGCGGCCGGCTGCCCCGGCGGCGGGCGCTGCTCGCCGCCAACCACATCTCGTGGCTGGACATCATGGCCACCCTGGCGGTCGCGCCGGCCCGGATGCTGGCCAAGCAGGAGGTACGCCAGTGGCCGCTGATCGGCCCGCTGGCCGCCTCGGGCGGCACCATCTTCGTCAACCGCACCCGGCCCCGGGCACTGCCGCAGACGGTGGCCAAGGTGGCCGAGGCGCTGCGGTCCGACCGGGTGGTCGCGGTCTTCCCGGAGGGTACGACCTGGTGCGGCAAGCCCCGTGCGGCCGGCGCCTGCCCGGCCGGTGGACGGTTCCGGCCGGCGATGTTCCAGGCGGCGATCGACGCCGGTGCGCCGGTGGTGCCGCTCACCATCAACTACCGGACCGGACCGGGGCGCGACGGTACGACCGCAGCCGCCTTCCTGGGCGAGGACAGCCTCTGGGTGTCGCTGCGCCGGGTGCTCGCCGTACGGGGGCTCTCGGTGACGGTGACCGCCGCGCCGGCCCTGCACCCGGAGCAGTCCGCCTCCCGCCGCCGCCTGGCCCAGGCAGCCGAGTCGGCGGTCCGCTTCGCCGGCCCCCACACCCCCCACAAGCACCCCACCCCGCTGCCCGCCCCGACCCCGCTGGCCCCCACCTCGCCCACCGCCCTCTCCCTCGCGGCCTGACCCCCGCCCTTGTCCCTGCCTCGCCTCCACCCCGTCCTGTCCCGCCCGCCCCACCCCCACCCCTCCGCTTCGTCGATCTAGGGCAGATGGTGGTGATCGGTGATGTTGGGGTCAAGTGGTGAGTGCAATCGTTAAGCGGTGATGAGTTGTGCCAGGCGCTGGGCTGGGGTGGCCCAGTCCAGTGTCTGGCGGGGTCGGG
>NZ_JBSGCD010000076.1:0-6117 GCF_053601675.1 Micromonospora sp. NPDC004704
TCTGGGATGACCCGCTGCCGGGGGCGGACCTGGGTGAGGTCGAGTACGAGATGACCCGGGCGATGTGGGAGGCCTGTCATGGCGCTTGTTGAGACGGGAGCTGTTCTTCACGAGCGTTCCCACCCCCGACACCACGGGTGAGACCGTCAGGCGGTTCATCGTTGAGCGGTCTGCGGGCACCATGCAGCCCTTCGCCGTGTGCCTTTCCGACACCGGTCGGGCGGTGGCCGTGACTAGCTTGTGCCACATTGACGCGGTCAACCGCCGCGTCGAGATCGGCTACACCTGGTACGCGGCCTCCCAACAGGAACCGGTATCAACGCGGCGTGCAAGCTCTTGTTATTGACCCGCGCGTTCGACGACATCGGCTATATCGCCGTCGCGTTTCGCACCCACTGGCTCAACCATCGCTCTCGGAGAGCGATCGAACGCCTCGGCGCCAAGCGAGACGGAATCCTCCGCAACCACATGATCATGTTTGATGGCAGCGTGCGCGAAACGGTCGTCTACTCAATCGTTGCGATCGAGTGCCCGCTATCCGGGAGGAACTCAACCGCCGCTTCACAAACCCGAGATAGATCCGCCAACCGGCGCATTCCACCCGACCCTGAACCCGCCCTCAACTCGGCAGTTCAGGATGCCGGCACCACGGGATGCCAAACACGGAACGTGACGGCTTGTTGTCTGCCTGCACGCACGGTCGGGCAGCAGATCGGTGCGTACGGGACTACACCGAAAAATCAGTCCCAGTAGGTGAAAAGAGCTTCACCCAATGAGCAGGGGTTCCAGCGCCGGACGTCCGAACTCATGCCAGGCCACCGTGCCCAATCGATCGGGCCGTCCAGCTCGAACGCCGTGAGCACTGTGAAGCCCTCGACACCTGCCCCTGCGTCCGTCAACGCAGCGGCCAGGTCGGGCATGTCGATGAAGCGCAGCGGCCCGGACTCGCGTGCCGGTGTGGAGTCGAAGTCGCGAGGCACGGCGATGGCCAGCAGCGCCGCGCCGCGGACGCAGGTCACAGCGACGGTATGGTCTTGGCAGACGATGATCCCCTGATGGAAGTTAGGCGTCACGCCAGCTGAGATTCGGAACTCAATCACCTTGCCGCCGGCGCGACGTGCAGCCTCGTAGCAGACACGACGAAACATAGCCACGTCCAGCACTGGCCCACCGTACGTCAGGCTCGAAGGCGTCGGCCGGCAGCAGCGATCACCTCCAGCTGCCAACCGCATCGACCGCCTAGCTCCCGCCCTGGCTGCCCGGCCTTGATCGGCGGCGCTGTTCCGACAGGTGCGTTAGCCGCTGCGGGCTCGTCGCGACGCCGTGTCGCGATCGGATCGCGGCAGATCAGTGAACCTGGTAGCGTCCGCGATCCGGCGCCGAATGCTGACGCGTCCTAGGGTAGGACGCCCCGTTCCTCTCAGGGAGACGACCATGTCCGACTCCATCCGGCTCGCCTCGGTCACTCTGGACTGTCTCGACACGGAGCTGATGGCGACCTTCTATGCTGAGATCACCGGTGGCACGGTTACCAATCTGGATGAGCACTGGGCCACGGTCATCTGCCCGACCGGCCGCATGGACTTCCAGCGGGTGGTCGGATACACGCCCCCGATGTGGCCCGACCCCGCATCGTCCGCCCAGGTACACCTTGAGTTCTATGTCGAAGACCGGGCTGCCGCAGAATTGCGCGTGTTGAAGGCGGGAGCGACGAAGTACGAGTTCCAGCCCAACAGCGAGCAATGCTACGTGTACGCAGATCCGGCGGGTCACCCGTTTTGTCTCACGACATGGGTTGACATGAGGCCCAAGACGAGCGGGTCAGGCGCATAAGCGGCGAGCTCTTCTCGACAGGTCCGGAAGCCGACCGACACCGGCGGACCTGCACGAAACGTGACGGCTCTCGCCAAAGGGTGACGTGCCTGGTCGGCGGCATGAGCGGATGCCCAGTACCTGGCGTCGGCGATCGCAGGCAACGCGGATCCGCAGACGCATTCGGCGCCCCAGGCTTCTACTCGCTGAACTCGGTCACGGAGAACCCCTTGTCCAGTCGGCCGGCGGCCAGGTCGTCGTGGCGGACCACAAAACTCCCGGAATAGAACTCGTCGTCCAGGGAAAAGCGGGCGAGCGACACCCACTCACCCGTCAGCCGGTGCTTCTCCTCCTCCACATGGGAATACCATTTCGCCACCGGGATGACGATCTCGCCGGCCTTCTCGCGTCCGGCGAGGGTCTGCTCCGCGATGCTCGTGATCACCTCGTCGTCGACATACCCGCCGATGTAGGCGCTGGCGAGCCCTTCGCCCGGCGGCCAGAGATCGTGGGCCAGAGCGCAGAGCTCGTCCAGGTGCGGCACGTCACGCTCCAGGTCACGGGCCAGTTGCTGCTGGAAGGGCGACAGGTCGTCCTCGTCGTCGTCGTTCGTCGCGAACCAGTTGGGGAACTCGGCAAGGAGCGAGGCGCTCACGTCCCACTGCTCCCCGACGATCTCGGGGTTGAGGGGTTCTGCGACCGCCGTGTCAGTGCCGGCCGGTACGTACACGACTCGCGCGTACTCATGATCCGCGGCGCCACCGGCCAGGTAGTCGTTTTCGTGGTCCAGGAAGAACAACAGCGCGCCGTCCGCCGGCAGGCCAAAGCCGTCGACCCTCGGCAGCGCCGCACAGTCGACGGAAAAGATGAACGGCAACTGACCGACCCGACCGGACGGCCAGTCCTCGTTCACCGGCAGCCGGGGCAACCCACCGAACTGTCCGACCAGAACTCCGCCGGAGCTCCCGCTCAACCCGATCGACAGCCGGAGGTACGTGATGAACCTGCTGATCTCGTCGTCCGGTACGCCCAACGCGAGCGCCGCACCACGAAACTGCCCCTGATGATCCATGGTCCAGCATGGTGCCACGAAGCACCGACGATACGGCGAGCCCCGCGACGGGTGGCCCACGGCCAGCACACGCCGTTGTCGCCATCACCGCCGTGATCGGGTACGCGAACATCGGCACACCGGCACGTCCTCCTGCCTGAACTCGACTGTTTATGGCTACCGACAGTGACAGCCTCCCCCTCGTGTTTGGCGCCCTACCGACATCACCTCGTTCCCTGCCCGAGCCTGACCGGCTACCTCGTCGCGACGAAGCACGGACGACCGCATCGCCGAACGGCCCGTATATCCATCGCTGCTCGGCACTCCGTCCGGGGCCGGGTTCGAGCCGGGACGAGAGATGCATAGAGCATTCATATAAAAGTGCTATGCTTCGACCGTGAGCCGTCAAGACACCGCTCGTGGCACTCCCACCGACATCGGGTCAGCCCTCTACGGGTTGGCCACCAGGACCGTGAGACGTCTTCCACGTGACATGAGCGTCACGTCCGCGGCCACCCTGGCCACCCTGGATCGGACCGGCCCGCGACGGATCACCGACCTCGCCGTGATCGAGGGTGTCACCCAGCCCGCGATGACTGTCCTGGTTCGGGTGCTGGAGGAATCCGGGCTGGTCGAGCGGAGCGGCGACCCGTCCGACAAGCGGGTCACGCTGGTGTGTCTGACCGAGGCGGGCGCGTCCTATGTTCGGGCGCGCCGCCGGGCGGGCGTCGAGGCGTTTGCGCGATTGATCGACGAACTCACCAGGGAAGAAGTCAAAGCCTTGCAGGCGGCCCTCCCAGCGCTGCTGCATCTGGCGGAGCTCGAAGACCAGGGTCGCGAAGGGGCGAAGCAGTGACCCTCGCAGAGTATTCCAAGGCGCGCCTACTGTTCCCCGCCCTGATGTTCATTGCACTGGTCGTCGCGGCGGTCGGCAGTCTGGGAACGCCGCTCATCACCAGCGTGGCCACCACGTTGCACGTCTCGCTCGACAGTGCGCAGTGGACGTTGACCATCGCGCTGCTGAGCGGCGCCGTTGCTACGCCCGTCCTCGGCCGGCTCGGCGCCGGACCACACCGGCGGGCCACGATTCTCGTCACGCTGGCGGTCGTTGTCGCTGGCAGCACGCTCACCGTGCTGCCGCTGCCCTTCGCCTGGCTGCTTGCCGGCAGGGCGGCTCAGGGCGTCGGGCTCGGATTGACGGCGCTGATGATGGGCGTAGCTCGTGACCATCTTCCCGAGGGGCGCAGCGCGGCTGCGATCGCCCTGATCTCAGTGGTCTCGATCATCGGGGCCGGCGTGGGTTACCCGCTCGCCGGTCTGCTCGCCGAACTCGGCGGTGTGCGAGCGGCCTACAGCCTCGGCCTGTTCGTCACCGCTGCCGCATTCCTTGCCGCGTGGCGTTCTATCCCCAAAGCTCCCGAAGGCCGCTCCGCTCGCGTGGACGTTGCGGGCGCGCTCGTCCTAGCGGGGGGACTGTTCCTCGTCCTGTTCCTGGCAAGCCAGAGGAGCCTGTGGAGCCATCACCTCCGTGTGACGGTGGTCCTCGCCATCGGCGCTGTGCTCCTGCTCTGCATCTGGGTCGCCTCCGAGTTGCGCAGCAAGACACCGCTGGTCGATATCCGGGCCGTACGGCACCCAGCAGTCGCCGGGGCGAATGTCGCCATGTTCGTCGGCGGGAGCGGCATGTACCTGCTGCTCACCCTCATTACCCGGTACGCGCAGACACCGAACAGCGTCGGCTACGGATTCGGGCTGACCACCTTCGCCGCCGGGCTGGTCCTCGTCCCGTTCTCCGTGCTGGGCTTCATCGCCGGCAAGCTCACGCCCCGGGTCCGCGAACGGATCGACGCCCCCCTGCTCTTGGCCGGCAGCGCTGTCGTCGTCGGCGGCGGGTTCGTCCTGTTCGCGGCCGAACGGTCGAACCTAGCCGAACTGCTCACGGCCATGGGCGTGCTCGGCTTCGGCGTCGGCAGCTTCTCGGCTGCCATGCCCGGCGTCATCCTGGCCGTCACCCCCAAGAGCGAAACATCAAGCGCCATGAGCTTCAACTACGTCGTCCGCAGCGTCGGGTACTCCCTGGGCAGCGCTCTGGGCGGCCTGACCCTGGCCGCCGGCACCGATAGCGGCCATCTCTTCCCAAACGACGGCGCCTACACCACGGCAGCACTGATCGGCATCGCCGCGATGGCAATCACGGCACTGACCAGCCTGACGCTCGCCCGCCACCGCCAGCCCGAGATCAACCAGGGCACCGAACCAGCATCAGTCAAGACGATCCGATTACCGAAAGAGAGGCAAGCCGAACAAGAACCCCACAGCCAGCTACGCCGAGGCGGCAACCCCATCGCCTGAGTCGGTTGTGCACTCCCACGTATGCGCCGCCGACTCTCCGCTTGACACGGCAATGACAATAGGCAAATCTCCAGCTGGATAGCACGCACCCGTAAACAAAGGAACCGAACATGCACAAGTTGGTGGTCCTGTATCCCGAGCCCGCCGATCCCGACCACTTCCGCGACTACTACGTGACCCACCACCTCCCGCTGGTCACACGCATGCCCGGCCTGCTCGCGTGGCGTTACAGCTTCGACGTGGCAGCGACGCAGGGACAGGCGCCGTCGTACTTCGCGGTCTTCGAAGCCGAGTTCGCTGACGCTGCGGCGATGACCGCGTCGAGGTCGTCTCCGGAAGGCCGGCAGGTGGCCGCCGATGTCGCCAACTACGCCACCGGCGGTGCGGTCGTCATCCACTATCCGGTGCAGGACGGCACCGGCTGAGCCATGTTTTTCACCGACTCAAACGCATAGGTTAATACGACGCGCATTTATGTGATCCCGGACTTTTCGTGACACCATCGAATGCACTCACTTTGGCACTTCCGAACGTTCTCCCATCTGGACGTACAGCATCGAGGGCTACCGAGGGTGGCAGAGGCTCCGGGCGGGCTCGATCGGCGGCAGCAGCGGATGGTGATCCCTAGCGATGGGAGGATCATCGGCATGGACGGCAGGCAGCTGACGCAGCGGGAGCGAGCAGTGGTTGGGGCGCTGCTGACCGGTTGTCAAGTTCCAACTTCGTCCGGAGCCCACTCCAGGTCGTCTTCCCTATGCGCGGCTGCCCAGCGCAGGCGAGGGTAGGTACTTCGTCGGTGCCGGCTCGTCGCCTAGACGAGTAAGTCCTAACTATCCCTGAGTCGCGGGAATGACGAAGGGTGTCGATGATCCGTTTGTGACGACAGACATCAACACCCTTCT
>NZ_JBSGCD010000077.1:0-1585 GCF_053601675.1 Micromonospora sp. NPDC004704
GTCCGGCGGCGTCCTACTCTCCCACACCCTCCCGAGTGCAGTACCATCGGCGCTGGAGGGCTTAGCTTCCGGGTTCGGAATGTAACCGGGCGTTTCCCCACCGCTATAACCGCCGTAACACTATCGACTTAACAAACAACCCAAAGGGTCTTGTTCGTTTGTCGGGAATCACACAGTGGACGCGTAGCACCTTAGTAATCAAGTCCTCGGCCTATTAGTACCGGTCAACTCAACCCGTTACCGAGCTTACATCTCCGGCCTATCAACCCAGTAGTCTAGCTGGGGGCCTTACCCCACAAAGTGGGTGGGATACCTCATCTTGAAGCAGGCTTCCCGCTTAGATGCTTTCAGCGGTTATCCCTTCCGAACGTAGCCAACCAGCCGTGCCCCTGGCGGGACAACTGGCACACCAGAGGTTCGTCCGTCCCGGTCCTCTCGTACTAGGGACAGCCCTTCTCAAGTATCCTACGCGCACGGCGGATAGGGACCGAACTGTCTCACGACGTTCTAAACCCAGCTCGCGTACCGCTTTAATGGGCGAACAGCCCAACCCTTGGGACCTGCTACAGCCCCAGGATGCGACGAGCCGACATCGAGGTGCCAAACCATCCCGTCGATATGGACTCTTGGGGAAGATCAGCCTGTTATCCCCGGGGTACCTTTTATCCGTTGAGCGACACCGCTTCCACTCGCAAGTGCCGGATCACTAGTCCCGACTTTCGTCCCTGCTCGACCTGTCAGTCTCACAGTCAAGCTCCCTTGTGTACTTGCACTCAACACCTGATTGCCAACCAGGCTGAGGGAACCTTTGGGCGCCTCCGTTACATTTTAGGAGGCAACCGCCCCAGTTAAACTACCCACCAGACACTGTCCCTGAACCGGATCACGGTCCGAAGTTAGATACCCAAATCAACCAGAGTGGTATTTCAAGATTGCCTCCACCCATACTGGCGTATGGACTTCACCGGCTCCCACCTATCCTACACAAGCTAATTCGGATACCAATGTCAAGCTATAGTAAAGGTCCCGGGGTCTTTCCGTCCTGCCGCGCGTAACGAGCATCTTTACTCGTAATGCAATTTCGCCGGGCCTGTGGTTGAGACAGTGGGGAAGTCGTTACGCCATTCGTGCAGGTCGGAACTTACCCGACAAGGAATTTCGCTACCTTAGGATGGTTATAGTTACCACCGCCGTTTACTGGCGCTTAAGTTCTCAGCTTCGCCCCCGAAAGAGCTAACCGGTCCCCTTAACGTTCCAGCACCGGGCAGGCGTCAGTCCATATACATCGAATTACTTCTTCGCATGGACCTGTGTTTTTAGTAAACAGTCGCTTCCCCCTGCTCTCTGCGGCCATACAACGCTCCACCCGCAAGGGGCTTCACGTCTCCGGCCCCCCTTCTCCCTAAGTTACGGGGGCAATTTGCCGAGTTCCTTAACCACAGTTCGCCCGATCGCCTCGGTATTCTCTACCTGACCACCTGTGTCGGTTTGGGGTACGGGCCGCTAAGAACTCGCTAGAGGCTTTTCTCGGCAGCATAGGATCACTGACTTCACCTGAATCGGCTCGGCATCACGTCTCAGCCTA
>NZ_JBSGCD010000077.1:1680-3005 GCF_053601675.1 Micromonospora sp. NPDC004704
ATGTGAATGCCACAGCTTCGGCGGTGTACTTGAGCCCCGCTACATTGTCGGCGCGGAACCACTTGACCAGTGAGCTATTACGCACTCTTTAAAGGGTGGCTGCTTCTAAGCCAACCTCCTGGTTGTCTATGCGACCCCACATCCTTTTCCACTTAGCACACGCTTAGGGGCCTTAGCTGGTGATCTGGGCTGTTTCCCTCTCGACTACGAAGCTTATCCCCCGCAGTCTCACTGCCGCGCTCTCACTTACCGGCATTCGGAGTTTGGCTGATTTCGGTAAGCTTGTGGGCCCCCTAGACCATCCAGTGCTCTACCTCCGGCAAGAAACACGCGACGCTGCACCTAAATGCATTTCGGGGAGAACCAGCTATCACGGAGTTTGATTGGCCTTTCACCCCTAACCACAGGTCATCCCCCAACTTTTCAACGTTGGTGGGTTCGGCCCTCCACGCGGTCTTACCCACGCTTCAGCCTGCCCATGGCTAGATCACTCCGCTTCGGGTCTAGGACACGCGACTGAACGCCCTATTCAGACTCGCTTTCGCTACGGCTACCCCACACGGGTTAACCTCGCCACATGCCACTAACTCGCAGGCTCATTCTTCAAAAGGCACGCCGTCACCCCTAAAGGCTCCGACGGATTGTAGGCGAACGGTTTCAGGTACTATTTCACTCCCCTCCCGGGGTACTTTTCACCATTCCCTCACGGTACTAGTCCGCTATCGGTCACCAGGAAGTATTTAGGCTTACCAGGTGGTCCTGGCAGATTCACGGCAGATTACAGGGGTCCGCCGCTACTCGGGAACATCCACAGAAGACCAGCCACTTTCACCTACCGGACTCTCACCGTCTACGGTTGGCTTTCCCACACCATTCGGCTAGCAACTGGTTTTATCACTTCTCGACCCAATGTCAGTTGAATCAGCAGAGTCCCACAACCCCAACCACGCAACCCCTGACAGGTATCACACGCAGCCGGTTTAGCCCAAATCCGCTTTCGCTCGCCACTACTCACGGAATCACTATTGTTTTCTCTTCCTACGGGTACTGAGATGTTTCACTTCCCCGCGTTCCCTCCATACACCCTATGTGTTCAGGTGCAGGTGACAGCACATGACTGCTGCCGGGTTCCCCCATTCGGACACCCTGGGATCACAGCTAGGTTGACAGCTCCCCCAGGCCTATCGCGGCCTCCCACGTCCTTCATCGGCTCCTGGTGCCAAGGCATCCACCGTTCGCCCTTGACAACTTGACCACAAAGATGCTCGCGTCCACTGTGCAATTCTCAACAAACGACCAACCCACAACCCACAACCACCACACCA
>NZ_JBSGCD010000078.1:0-3099 GCF_053601675.1 Micromonospora sp. NPDC004704
CGATGCACATCTGGTAGCTTTTTCACCGCCCGCCGAGCCAGAACCGGCACTGAGCTGCCAGAACACTCAATTCGCGAAACGCGGCTGGAGTACTAATACTGCAACGGCAGTAGGCGAATCTAGTTCGGCTCGTGTTCGTTGGTCTGCCTGTGACGGACGTCGATGTTGATCGGTGGCACGGGGAGCTGGACCGGTTACATGCGCGGATCGGGCCTCGGTTTCGCCGCTCGGAGCCGCGGCGGTGTGCGCGACAGTACCTGTGTGGGCTGATGTCGGGTCTGGGCCGTAAGAAGGGCCGGACCCTCGCTGAGCAGGCCGGGGATGTGTCGCCGGATGGAATGCGGCGGCTGTTGCGGTGATGAGCCGCCGGATGTCTCCTTCTCGCCGGCACGACGACCGGCTCGTCGACGCCCTCGTGCCAGTGCCGCTGCCGGTCGCGGCGCCTGAGCCGGCGCCCTGCCGGCCCGCGGCCCGCCACCTCTGCGGCATCCACCCCGGCGTCTCGGTGCTCCCGTCCGCCTTCCCCGGCCGGAATGTGGTCCTCGCGCATCCCTCGTACACCATTGCCACGCTGGCAGCCACGGCCACCACCTCCTCCATCGAAGATCTTTGAGCAGAACTCAACGGATAATCAGGCGGTGGCCGTTTCATATCGCGCCGCACGCCGCCCACGACGGTCATCAAACCCTCGCCCCGGCCGCCAACCCCGAAGAACAAGATTGCCGAGACGACCGATAGGGATCGGGGCAGTTAAATCTCATCGGTCCGGTTACTCTGTCACAAGGTAAGCCGACCTTCGTCTAATCGGCAGCGGGGGCGGTCGTCAGATCGACGGGGAGGACGAATGATCGTCAAGCGAAGGCTCATCGCAGGGCTGTCCACCTGCTTGCTGTCGATGGGAGCTGGCGCCTTCGTGGCGACAACTCCGGCTCAGGCGGCTCTTGCGGACTGTCCGCAACTGGAAGTCGCGGAGTTCTGCCTGTACAACCGAAATGGCGTTGCCTCCGAGTCGTACCCCGGCAACACGCCCCGCAACACGTGCATCAAGCTGAGGAGCTTCGACGACAACGTCGTCTATAACCTGACCAGCACGAGGTGGTACGTGTTCCACACCACCACCTGCAACGGCTCCCACGAGGAGATCCCCCCCGGCTACGTGGGCCTAATCCCGATCGGCTACAACGACGGACAGACCCACGCGATCATGCGAACCAGCAGGACCAGCTAAGCCCGAGATCAAATTCATCTTGCCGCGCCCGGGTGAGTGGCACTGACGGACCGGTTGAGCAACCGCTGCATCCGGTCCGGCGTGGTATCTCCGGCGGCCTCGGCCAGGGTCCAGCCGTTCTTACTCGCCAGCGGCGACAGCAACCCGACCAGGTAACTCAGCGCCTGCCGGCGCGGTTCCGCACGTCCGAACCGGTGCGCGAACCGCGCCAGCAGATCATCCAGACCTGCCCGCCAGCCCACCACTTCATCGATCAACACAAGCACGGGAGCCTGCCCGCTCTGCGACCAGCCACAACAGACAGACGGTGCGACCAAGCAACCTACACACCGAATAGCATCGACATCCGCAGCTACATCACAGGCTCTACTCCGACCTCAATCATGCCGAGATCAGGCAACTGCGGCTGGGCAACGGCAGTTGGTTAGGGGTAGCCGTGTCGTCGGTAGTGACAGAGTCGGGCTTGGTGCTGGCGTCTGCGCCGCCAGCGGGACCAGGCCCAGACGTGTTCTGGTGGGTGGGTTTGTCGCACGGCCAGTGCGGTGAGGAGTCTACGGATCTCCGGTACGGTGTAGCCGATCATCAGGTCTCCACCACGCCCGGTTCCCCTTTTACCGCAAGGGATCCGGCCACGGACAGCCACGCGTGAGCGGCCATCGACAAGGTGATGTGGGCGTACCAGGCCCGCCAGTCACGGACCTGGTACTGGTCCAGACCCGCCTCGTTCTTCGCCTGCTGGAAGCACTCCTCGATCGCCCACCGCGACCCGGCGACCCGGGCCAGGTCGACCAGCCGGGTCCGGCGAGGCCCGTAGCAGACGTAGTAGGCGATCTCCCCGCTGGTGATGCTGCGGCGAGCGAGGAGCCAGTGCCCGCGACCCGACTGCCAGAACACCCTGACCGGTACTCGCGCCCACCAGTACTCCCTCGGTCCGTGCGCCCCCGCACCGGCGGACAAGCGGCACCACGCCCGCTCCGGCAGGTCGGCGATGAGATCGTCGGCGCGGGCCCTGCCCATGCTGGTAGTGATCATGTCGTCGTTGCGGCGGGTCGCGACCACATAAGGCACATCCCGTTGTTCCAGCCAGACCCGCAACGACTTCGACTGCCCGTAGGCCTCCTCCATCGTCACCCACCCGACCGGCACCTCCGCGTCCAGAGCACGGGCGAGCATGGTGCGGGCCATCTGCACCTTCGTCGCGAACTCCACCTCGTCCGGGATACCAGCGGCCCGGCACCGGTCCCGGTCATCGGTCCAGGACGCCGGCAGGTAGAGCTGCCGGTCGATCAACGCGTGGCCCCTGGTCGACCGGTAGGCCAGAAACACCCCGACCTGGCAGTTCTCGGTCCGCCCAGCCGTCCCCGAATACTGACGTTGCACCCCGGCGGAGCGAACACCCTTCTTCAGGAACCCGGTGTCATCCACGATCAGCACGCCTTGCGGGTCACCGAGGTGCTCGACCACGTAGTCGCGCACGTCGTCGCGGACCGCGTCGACGTCCCAGTCCGCCCACCGCAGCAACCGCTGCATCCCGTCCGGAGACACGTCCCCGGCTTGCTCAGCGAGGGTCCACCCGTTCTTCCGATCCAGGCTTGTGACCAGCCCACACAGGTACTGACGAGCCCGCCGCCGCGGCTCCGCCCGACGAAATCGGGCTCCTATCCGAGCATGAAGCTGGTCCAACTCCGCATGCCACCGATCAACATCGACATCCGTCACGCGATACCCAACGAACGTGAACAGGACTCGACTCGGTCAGTGCCGTTGCAGTACTAATACTCCAGCCGCGTTTCGCGAATTGAGTGTTCTGGCAGCTCAGTGCCGGTTCTGGCTCGGCGGGCGGTGAAAAAGCTACCAGATGTGCATCGATG
>NZ_JBSGCD010000079.1:0-2796 GCF_053601675.1 Micromonospora sp. NPDC004704
CACCAGCGTTGGGAGATCGAGACCGCCTACCTGGAACTGAAATCAACCATCCTCGACGGCAGAGTCCTACGATCACGCACCCCGACCGGTATCGAGCAGGAAATATACGCCCTGCTCATCACCTACCAACTGCTCCGCACCGCGATGGTCGACGCCACCGACAGCAGTCCCGGCACCGACCCCGACCGGGCCAGCTTCACCATCGCCCTGAACACCGCCCGCGACCTCACCGTTCAGGCCACCAACGTCATCGCCGACGCCGTGATCGACCTGGTCGGCGTCATCGGCCACCAGGTCCTGTCCGCCCTCATGCCCGACCGGCGCATACGAACCAAGGCCCGCATCGTCAAACGCGCCATCAGCAAATACAACGCCCGCGGCCCGAACATCAACCGCACCACCTACCAAGCCACCATCGAGATCAACATCCTCACCTTGACCCCAACGACCCAGCCTTAACTGAACGGCGTTGGATCTAGCTGGGTACGCGTCCGCGCGTCGCCGCCGAGGTCGTAGACCCGTACCTGCCAGCCGTCGTTCAGCCGTACATCCCGTTCCAAAGCCATGGGGGATGTAGTACCACTCACGTCATGGCGAGCTTCCGACAGGAGCATAAAACAGCACTTTTCGGTATCGGCGCCGATTTGCGCGCGATCGCACCGGTCCGCGTACGGCATGGAAAACTGGTCCCCTCCAAAGTGGGCGGCGGCGGCGTGTAAGTAGGCAGGAGGTGGCGTGTGGATGCCGATAGGCCGTCGTTCGACGCGTACGTGCAGGCCCGTACGGCGGCTTTGTCGCGAATAGCCTTCCTGCTCACCGGCGACCATCACCTGGCCGAGGACCTGGTTCAGCAGACGTTCCTGCGGGTTGCCGGTCGCTGGCAGCGGGTGGTGATGGAGGGCAGCCCCGACCCGTACGTCCGCAAGGTGCTCTACCACGAACACGTCTCCTGGTGGCGGCAGGCACGACGGGTGGGTCAGGTGACGTTTGTCGGCGCAGACAAGCCGGTGCCGGACTACGCCGACCGGGTGAGCGTGACGGTCGCCGTGCAGCGGGCCCTGGCCAGACTCGGCCCACGCCAGCGCGCGGCCCTGATCCTGCGGTACTTCGAGGACCTGACCGAGGCCGAAACAGCGGCGGTCCTCGGCTGCCGGGTGGGCACCGTCAAGAGCCAGGTTCGGGACGGGCTGGCCCGCCTGCGCACCCTCGCGCCGGAACTGGCCGACCTGATGGGGGCGGACTCATGACCGAATCACCCTTGACCGACGTCCTGGCCCGCATCGCCGATCAGGCCCGGCCGGCGCGGATTCCCCCCGACACGTGGTGCAAGGGCATCCGTCGCCGCCGGATCCGCCTCGCCGGTGGCGTACTGACGGTGGTCGTGGCGCTCGCGGGGAGTTTCCTGCTGTTCGGCCGCCAAGGGGGACAGGGCATCGCTCCCGCCGACTCGCCCCGGCCGGTGGTGCCATCGGATGTCTACTCTCCGCTGACCGGCGAAGACACCATCGTCGAGGCGCCACCCGGACCGGCCGCGATCCTCGTCGCCGGAGACCATGAACTCCGAGGTAGCGACATCTGGGGCTGGGAGGGTCGCAGCCTGCTCGTCGGGCAGAACGGCAGTTACCGACTGGCCCGTACGGTGGGTGAGACCAACGCTGGCGCGGGTGGCCTCCTGCTCTCGCCGGACGGCCGGTACCTGGCCAGTCAGCCGTGGATCGAGGGATCCCAGTGGGCCCAGGATCAGACTGCCGTGGTCGACCTGGTAACCGGCGAGGTGGTCCAGTACGACGGCGGCTACCCGATGGGGTGGACGCCGGACAGTCGCTCGATCCTGCTGCACTCACCCCCGCTGGCCAGCTACCAGGTCGGTGACCTACGGCTACTCAGCCTGGAAACCGGTCAGGCCCGCCCGCTGCCCGAGGTCGAGGGCCGGATGCGGATCGGCAACTTCGCGGCGTTCTCCCCGGACGGTGCGCGGATTGCGGTGGCCACCGAAGACGCCCTCAATGTCATCGACGTGGCCGGCAACTCCGTCCGGAAGTTGGTCGACCTCACCGCACGCGACCGCCTTGCCGGGCCCGGCGCTTGGCTGCCCGACGGCAAGCGGATCGCCACCTACACGGTGGGCGGCTGCGAGGAGGGCGAGACCTGCGATGAGAGGAGCCTCGCCCAGCGGCTGTTCCAGGTCCGGTACGTGGACGCCGACACCGGCCAACCCGCCGACGGGCCGCGCCTGGCCCCGGCCCGGGGACTGGCGGCCCGCATGCTCGGCTGGCAGCGCGACGATGCCGCCGTCGTCGCTGTCTACGCCCCCGAGAAGGGCGCGGTCAAGGGTCCGAACGACCCGAACTGGTCGGAGACCGACTGGTGGACCGTGGGCGGCGTCGACCTCAGGACCTTCCGGGCCGATGGCAGTCAGCGCCGGTTGGTCGACCTACCCGGCAGCGCGCTGTTCGTCGACGTACCAGTGGATCTCCTGGATCGGTTCGGCGGACCCTCGCCGACGCCGCTGGAGGGAGCGGTGCGCTGGTTGCTGGCCCTCTACTGGCCCCTGGGTCAGGTGGTCGAGCTGCTGATCGTCATCGTCATATCGGTGGTGATCCTGGCGATTCGCAGGTCGGCCAAGCGGCGTGTCGGAGCGCGGACGGAGCCGGCGTTCGCCCCGGGCACCGCATCATCGACGGACGGGCGGCCTTCGGACTAGTACTCCAGCCGCATCTGCTGAATTTGGAGTCTTCGCTGGTAGTGGCTCACTTTGGCTCGGTATTGGTGGCGGCGACGCCACCATGACCATCG
>NZ_JBSGCD010000080.1:0-1486 GCF_053601675.1 Micromonospora sp. NPDC004704
TACTCCAGCCGCATCTGCTGAATTTGGAGTCTTCGCTGGTAGTGGCTCACTTTGGCTCGGTATTGGTGGCGGCGACGCCACCATGACCATCGATAGATGTGATCCAGTGGTCGAGCCCGGGTGATCAGGTGTGCCAGGAGACGGCGGACCTCGCCGAGGGTAAGAGGGATGAGTCCCCGTCGGGCGGGTTCGGACCCCCTTTTTCCGCCTGGGCGGCGGTGACTGCGAGGTAGGCGTGGGCCACCATAACGAGTGTTATGTGCCGGTACCAGGCGTCGTAGCGACGCACCTGGTAGTGATCGAGCCCGACTTCGTTCTTCGCGGTCTGGAAGCATTCCTCGATCGCCCACCGGGCACCCGCGACCCGGATCAGTTCCTCATCCTTGGTGCCGGTCGGGCCGTGGCACAGGTAGTACGCCAACTCGTCCGGTCTGCTGATGCTGCGGCGGATCAGCAGCCATCGGGTGAGCCCGTGACCAGCGGTGCCGGTGTCGGGTAGGGACGCGACCGCCCAGTCATACATGCGTGGGCCTTTGACACCGTCTCCGCAGCTGCGTCGTTTCCAGGCCAAAGCAGGGGCATGGGCGGCGAGGAAGTCCGCCCGGGAACTACCCGTATCGGTGGGGACCTTCTGGCTGCGGGGCACGGCCAGGACGTAACCGATGTGGCGCTCCTGCAGCCAGAGGCGGAACTTCGAGTCCTGCCCGTACGCCTCGTCCGCGGTGACCCACCGCGCGGGCAGACCCGCGTCCAGCGCACGGCCGATCATCCGCAGGCCGAGGGCGGGTTTCGTCGCGAACACGACCGCCTTGCCGATCGCCGCCTCCTCGCGCCGAGCGGCATCGTCACACCACACCCGAGGCAGATACAGCTCCCGGTCGACCAGCGTGCGGCCCTTCACGGTGGCGTAGGCCAGGAATACTCCGAGCTGGCAGTTCTCGGTCCGTCCGGCGGTGCCCGAGTACTGGCGCTGCACCCCGGCCGACTTCACACCCTTCTTCAGAAACCCCGTCTCATCGACCACCAGCACACCGTCGTGTGCGCCCAATTGGTCGCTGACGTAACCACGCAGGTCATCACGGACGGCATCGGCATCCCACTCAGCTTTGTTCAGCAGCCGTTGCATCCGGTCGGGGGTCTTGTCTCCGGCGGCTTCCGCGAGGGTCCAACCGTTTTTGTCCGCCAAGGGCGACAACAGTCCGAGCAGGTAGCTACGGGCCTGCCGTCGAGGCTCAGCCCGCCCGAACCGGTACGCGAAGCGTGCCAGCAGGTCATCCAGACCCGACGACCAACCGGCAATCTCGTCGATCAACACAAGCAGAGAACATGCCTGTTCCTCGAACAGGAGCAGCAGACACCCCGTGCGACAGCACCCAGCCTCCCACCGAGAACATCGATGCACATCTGGTAGCTTTTTCACCGCCCGCCGAGCCAGAACCGGCACTGAGCTGCCAGAACACTCAATTCGCGAAACGCGGCTGGAGTA
>NZ_JBSGCD010000081.1:0-1414 GCF_053601675.1 Micromonospora sp. NPDC004704
TCGGCGGCTACTTATCTACTGGTGTTACGACCGCAGCCCGGCCAGGCTTGGTCGAGGTGACCGGCGGGGTCGCTCTTTCGGCGGCTGCCCACCGTGGTTTGGTGTGGCTCTCATCTGGCATGCGTCCTGCCGGTCACCGTGGCGCGGAGAGGCTCAAGAGGGGACTGCCCAGCTCGAAGTAGCGCTGCCCTCCTCGCCGGATTCAGGCCCGGTCTGATCGAGGAGGACGAGCGTGGGACAGGTCATCATCGGTATGGATCCGCACAAGCGGTCCGCGACCATCGAAATCATCAACCACCGCGAGAAGGTCCTCGCGCAGGGCCGGTTCACCACCGACCGCGACGGCTACCAGACGATGTTGAACCTCGGCCGGCAGCACAAGGACCGGATCTGGGCGGTGGAGGGTTGCAACGGCATTGGCCGGCACATCGCTCAACGCCTCGTCGCCGACGGTGAGACGGTGGTGGACGTGCCGGCGAAGCTGTCCGCGCGGGCCCGGGTGTTCGACACTGGTCAGGGTCGCAAAACGGACCCGGTCGACGCCCACAGCGTCGCGGTGGCAGCCCTGCGGGCGAAGGGTTTGCGGCAGGTCACCGTCGACGATGTCACGGTTGCGTTGAGGCTGCTGGTTGACCACCGCGACGGTCTCGGTCGCGCCCGCACCGACCTGGTCAACCGGATCCACAAGCTGCTGCTGGAGCTGTTGCCCGGTGGGGCGAAGAAGTTCCTGTCCGCCGCTCAGGCGCGGACCCTGCTCAACACGATCCGGCCGCGCGATCTGGTCGGGCGCACTCGCCGCCGGCTGGCCTCCGAGCTGATCACGGAACTGGTGCAGGTCGACAAGAAGATCAAGGCCGCGAACAAGGAACTGACCGAGCTCGTCGAGACCACCGGCAGCAGTCTGCGGGGCCTTAACGGCATCGGCCCCTCCGGCGCCGCCCGCCTGATCGGCGACATCGGTGACATCAGCCGGTTCGCCAGCCGCGGGCACTTCGCCTCCTGGAACGGCACCGCGCCCCTGGACGCGTCATCCGGCGACCAGCAACGCCACCGCCTGTCCCGGGCCGGGAACCGGCGCATCAACCGGGCCCTGCACATCATGGCCGTCGTCCAACTACGCCACGACACCGAAGGCCGCGCCTACTACCGGCGCAAACTCGCCACAGGCAAGACACCGATGGAAGCCATGCGCGCACTCAAACGCCGGCTGTCCGACATCGTCTACAGGCAAATGATCAAAGACGCCAACGAGGTCGGGACGGGCCCGGGAGGACACGTGGGGGCGACTCTCCAATCCAGCGCGGCCGATCAAATCCCCATGATCGACACTTCGGAACAGTCACTTCCCGGACCCGCCAGTCACCAGCCTAGAACACCACTACTCACCGCCTCTTGACACAGAGGGGTGCCAGAT
>NZ_JBSGCD010000082.1:0-1086 GCF_053601675.1 Micromonospora sp. NPDC004704
CCCGTGCTCAGTTGGTCGTAGCAATCGATCTTGTCGTTCGTTGGTCCTCTCGGTGGAGTGATCGCTGAGAGGCTGGTGGGAGCATGGTTGGTCGTAGGCCGCTGACGGTGGCGGATCGGGAAGAGATCACTCGGGGGATCGCTGAGGGGTTGTCGGGCCAGCAGATCGCGGCGCGGATCGGTCGGGATCCGAGTGTGGTGTCGCGGGAGATCTGTCGGGGCGGTGGGCGGGGGTTCTATCGGGCGTGGCGCTCACAGCGGCAGGCGCAGCGGGCGCGGCGTCGACCGAAGCCGTGCAAGTTGGAGTTGGATCCGCGGCTGCGGCAGGTGGTGGTGGCGTTGTTGGGTGAGGGCTGGTCGCCGGACCAGATCGCTGGTCGGCTACCGGTCGACTACCCCGGGGACGAGGCGATGCGGGTATCGCACGAGGCGATCTACACATGGATCTACGCGTTGCCGGTCGGGGAGTTGGCCCGGCTGCATGTGCGTCTGCGTAGCGGCCGTAAACGGCGTCGTCCCGTGCGTTCGGCGGCGTCGCGGGCGCCGAAGATCCCTGATCCGACGTTCATCGATCAGCGGCCCTTCCAGGCCGAGGACCGGCGGGTACCCGGTCACTGGGAAGGCGACCTGATCATCGGCAAGAACGGTGCCAGCGCTACCGCCTCACTGGTGGAACGCACCTCCCGGTTCCTGATCCTGGTGCCGCTACCCGCTCGGGACAGCCCCACGGTCACCGGCGCCGTCGCCACCGGTATCGCCGGGCTGCCCGACACCCTGCGCCGCACCCTGACCTGGGACTGCGGCACCGAGATGGCCGAGCACGCCGCCCTGTCCCTCGCCGCCGACATCGACGTCTACTTCGCCCACCCACACAGCCCCTGGGAACGCGGCACCAACGAGAGCACCAACCGGTGGATCCGCGAGTACCTACCCCGCGGCACCGTCATCCCCCACGACAACCACCAACTCACCGCCATCGCCGACCGGCTCAACAACCGACCCCGCCGCATCCTCGGCTACAAGAAACCCAAGGAAATCTTCGCCGAGCTACTAACCAGCCCGATTGCTTCCACCGACTGAGCACGGG